>JAIROF010000001.1 GCA_031257655.1 Prevotellaceae bacterium
AGGGTGTCGGCGAGCGGCACAGCGCCGGCCTGCGGGTGGTACAGCGCCTCAAAGTAGCCGTTGCGGAGGGTGAGCGCGTAGCGCTCGCGCTCTTTGGCGCAGCCGCTACCGGCCAAAACCAAGCCGGCTAAAGTAGCCGCCGTAGCCGCTCGCCGAAAACCAGGCGTGGGTCGTGTAAAAATCATGGTAGGATGCCGTTAAGGTGTCGGGAATGAAAATGCTCATGCCCGAAAAATCGGTTATCGTAAAGGCGTCTAAAAATTTTTCCGTCGCCTCCTTGAAAGCTACTGCGCTGAGAATTTTTTTGTTGACCTCTTCGCGCGCCTCCGCGTTGGTCGAAATCGTGGAGACAACGCTACCCAAGTCGAACAGGGGAATATCGCTGCTCGCCGAAAAGCGCTGCACCTCCCCGCTGTTCACGGGGCGCAGGTGGGCGGTATCGCCCATCAGCCGGCGGAAGCTTGCCGCTAAGCTGTCGAGCTCGGCGGTTTTCACCACCGACGCCGAGGCGGACTGCATGGCGCCCTCAAGCGCGCTGTAGGACTGAAAAAAGCGGTGCGCAACGCCCGCGTAGTCCACCTGCCGGTCGAACAGCCGGCCAACAATGTCCTGATACGGGTAGCCCGCGGAGAGCACTTCGGTGGGCGAGGCGATGATGTAATCGGCGTTGCTCCGCAGCTCGTACGCCACCTCCACCGCGCCCATGTAGCAGGCGTCGAAGATGATGAAGTCGAACCGGCAGGGGAGGGCGCGGCTTAAGTCGGCCATGCTCATCGCCTCGTCGCCGTCTTTGCCAAACGACTGCGGGCGCAGGGCATGGCCACCCTGCCCGCCGCCCTTGCTGCCGCCCGACGCCACCCCCGCAGGCAGCCAGGCCGTGCCGTGCGACCACAGCGCCAGCCCGTAGGATTGGGCGGGGTAATCCGAAATAATATCCGACAAAACGCGGCGCATGACCTCGCCGGAGACAGCGCTGTGCTCGGCGTAAACCTTTTTGATGGGGCTTGCGATGGTCGCCGTCGTGTCGTGCTCTATTTTGTACACCACGGGGTGCGCAGGGCTGGCGCCCTCCGCCCGATCAACGTACGCAATAAGGTTGCCGTCCAACGCCGGGCTCCACCCCTGCTCCATTTCGTTGAGGTCTTTGAGCGCAAAGTGGTCGAGGTTGTTGTCGGCTACCATGTACACAATGACCGTGCGCAAGGGCAAGGGCTCTGCCTTTTCGTCCTCTTGGCCGTCGCACGTGGGCAAGAGCGCAAGCGCAAATGCCACAGCGGGGATAAGGCAAGGCTTTGCACCGCCTGTCCGGCTACTATGCTTTGTTGGTTGTGTCGTTTGCAAATCCATTAGCATTGGTTATCATGTTGTTGCTTCTGCAGGTGAGCTATGGTTACTTATAATGGTAGCCCACATTGCGAATGCCAAAGCCGGCAACGTAATGTGTTTCATCCCACATGCCTACGAGCGCCGGTAAGTTTTTGTTGCGAACGCAAAGGCGGAGCAAAGGCAAGACGCCCCGCCCCGCCTGTCCGCTTACTGCTCATTGCTCGCAAAATAAGGCGATAGCCAGCCGTACATAAGCTTATCGAATGCTATTTCCAGGGAAGTTTCCCCTTTTTGCATTTTCTTGTAGGCAGGATACTTTACTTCCTCCAAAAATGCATACACGCTATCCCGAGGATATCGCTGACGGCAGGATTCTCCTTCGGGTATAGGAAACAGAATGTCAACAACGAAACAGCTGGTATCACGGCGCATCGGAATGCCGGCAGCATCAAAAATGGCCACTTTTACCACCACATCGCCATTCGTTGCAACTTTGAGATACTTATCATCCCTTTTGGTGGCATCCCAGCAGTCGGTTAGCATGTTCTCAGAAAAAGGCAAAACCACTTCGCGAGTAACCTCTACGTTGGGGTAGCTGGGGCCTCTTTGGGGGTTACGCGTTAGGTGGGTAATGGTTACCCTCGCTCCGCTGTCGCCATCTATGAGAACGTTTATCTCCTCAAGTGAGCCATGCCCTCCTGTGGTTTTCGTACAAGCTTCCCAAAAAAGCAAGCCTAACCCAACAAGCATGGGTAAAATGATGTTTTGCTTCATGATAGTAGAGGTTTAGAGGTTACCAATCGCCGTTGTAATGTGCAGCATAGACAGAATCCGGCAGCTCGTATGGGTTTTTCCATCCCATGCAATCTTTTTCGTTTACCTCTGCGTAATCCTCTCCTTTGCGGATTACCTTATAGGTAGGATACTTTATTTCCTCAAGGTAAGCGTATAAGCTGTCTATAGGCCATGTTTGGGTGTATCTGCAAATGCGGCAGGTAGTACATTCTTCATCGCTATGCGCCCAAAGAACAGGAGTTCGCTCAAAAATTTCCGCCGAACCACATATCCCGTCACGCAGAATCACGCTTCCCATAATAATTTTTGCTTCGGTTTCTCCGTCCGTACTCACTTGAGCATATAAGTTGTCGCAAGCGCTTCCATCCCAGCACCTTGCTGAGATATAGCCGTAGAATGGGATGGTTACTTCGTACGACGCTTCAACGTTAGGGTGCGTAGGCCCTGCTACTTTACTTCTGGTTAAATGCGTAATTGTTACTACTTTGCCGGTATCACCGCCGATAAATACAGTAGTGAGAAGCTCCATGCCATGCCCAACTCCGAATTTATTGCAGGAGCTCAGCAGAGCTCCTGCAAGCAAACATAAAATAATGCGCATTTTCATAATCGTATGATTTTTAGAAGTTACCAATTTTTTACTACTTTTTGGTGCAAGTGTACAGCTTTTTTTCAGGCGCACAGCGACAAGGCGGCAAGCACAGAAGCCGGAGTAGGGCAATAGCTACACATCGCCCTGATTATTCGGCTACTATTTCTACAGCCTTGCCCGTTTACGGGTGTCGCCCTGCGAAAACTCAAGATAGCCATGGTGATTAGCTGCCTTCAGATAGCTCATTATACTTTCGGTAGTTACGCCGTTGCAAGATGTACAGGTGTCGCAATTGTCCAAAGGATAAGCAGGGTTGCCTGTAATGATTCTTGCTATACCCCCGCACTTGCTGCTATCGGCAGTAAGTATAAATGAGTGGTCTCCCCAAATTATTGCTTTGGTCGTCGTATCATTTTCGGAGGTTACCTCCAAAAATATCGTGTGGTCAAATACGGCATGAACTTCCTTAAAAAATGGCAGCGTTACGCTCTCTGTAGTAGTAACGTTTTCATCGCCATAGGAGTACGCTGGATTCGGAGACCCGTCAGAAGAGTGGTCTCTGGAGTTGTTCTTCACCTTTTCTCGTTCAGCGTAGGATAGCTGCACTGTTCTGTTGGTATCTCCCATAGCGTAAATGTAATACTCACCAACCATGTGGCTACCTCCACCTATGCACGAGGTAGCCATAAGCGCTACGCTCATGGCTACCAAAGCGTAAAGTAATGTCTTTTGCATGGCAAAATCTTTAATATTGTTTAACTACGCCCCACTGCAAGTGAGGGGTTAACCCGTCAACTTTCCAATAGGGAGCGTAATCATACTTGGATGTAAAGTTACCGTTGTCATGTATTAGCAACCATGAAGCTGTTCTTGTCCAGCCGCTGGAAATGTTGATCTTACACCCAAAGATTTTGATGTATATATCCCAGTGAAAATTCTTATACTCAGACCCGTATGCAACCACCATGTGCTCATCCAAAAAGAATGAGCACAACACCGGCAGACCGTTTTGACGCATGTACGTGTGCCCCCAATTCAGCGTATTAAGATGAGAGCCGGACAGCGTATATTTTCCGGCCGTAATGCGTGAGAGCGCTGTGCTCAATCCTGCAGGAAATGTAACGCCTTCGTCGGGATAAAAAAATCGAGCTACCTCGCTATACATACCGCTTTCGCTTGCAATTTTTGCGTAAAGCCCCCCGTCGGCATTGCGGCTTTGGGCATCTACCCAATTTTTATCCAAATCATTTTGAAGGCTATCGCTATCGTCGTCTTCACTGCTAAGAAAACTATAATAACCTCGCGTATTCGACTTATGCAAGATTCTATATGGAAATTTATAGAATCCTGACGAATAATAAAACGGCAAGTAAGTTCCATTGTAGTAGCTGCTGTATATACCTCGGTAAATCCATGCAATAGCGCTTGGCCCACACCAGCCATCCCAGCGGGTGTAGCGCATTCCGGAAGTATTGAATGTAGATATTATATATGTGTCGTACGTGTACCACGTGCTTTTGCTGTCGTTGGCTGCTGCCGTAATATCATCGTCGCTCATGGCGGCTATTGCGGCGTTCAGAGAGTCAACAATGCCCCAAAACTCTTGAGCTTTTTCTTTATTCAGGGCGTCTTGCTGCGCCACGTCAGCAATGAGCGCATTTACATCGTCTATGGCGTAGGCGCTTTTTTCTTCATCCGAAAGGTTGGATAGCGCTTCAATAAGCCCCTGCGCATCTTCGTTAGCGGCTTCTGCAACGGGTTCGCCGGTTTCAGGCTCAATCAGCACCGAAGGCGCTTCGTCCGATTTTCCAAGTACGCCCAGCAAGATACGGGATGGATAGCCTCCGCTAACCAGCTTGTAACCGCTACCTTTGGTGGTCAGGGCGGAGTAGTCGCGCACAAAAGGAAGCACGTAAGCCAGCACAGCGTCCGACTCTTTTTGGGCGCAAGCGGTAACCGTGCCCACCGCTTTGCCCTGCTCGTCGGCAACAATAAATTCGTAGTACTTGGCGTTGGATTTTCCGTCAAAAATCACCACCGGCTTTTCTAAGAGTTTTGTCCCGTGCCACTTCATGGATTCTTTGACGCCCAGCTCCATTTCTACTACTGCCAGCTTACGCGCGGTAGCATACGGAACGCTTTTAGGGTTGGCGGCAATGTCTGCTAACGTTTGTTCATCAGCAAACGGTATGCCTGCAATAGGGGGAGCGCTACTACTTTGGGGTGTAATGTCCGTTTCCCCAACATAAACATCCTCTTTGCTGCACGCGGCAGCAGCTATGGCCAACGATAGGGCCAATAAATATCGTGAGTTCATGGTTATAAAGTTTTTAAAGTTTGCATTTTGTGGTTTTGTAGATTTTTTAGGGGTTGTTAGGTTTTGTGGGGTTTACAGGTTTTGTTTTTACGTGCAACCTCGCACGTTCTTCTCATCGGCAAAGGCTACGTAAGCTCTTTGAGTTGCAGGCGCTTGCTGCGTGAGCGGGCGCAGCAAGCGCCAACGTGAGGAAGCTGTTTTTGCCCAGCTGCCAAATGGTGAGATGAATTTTTATTTGGGGGGAGGGGTAGTATGCATCTGCTGTACGTAAGCTGCGGCAAGGGTTGTGTCGCGCAGCAACAAAAACGCTGCATCGCGCGATGGCGGCAAACGTACACAGCATGGATATGCTGACGTTAATATGGAAAAGCATGGTCATAAATAATAGAACAAGCTTTTAGGTTGAATTACTACTCAAAATAGGCTTTTCAAGATGTAATCGCGAAAATATAAATTTTATTGGCAAATGCCACATAGAAATAGCTAAAAAATACAAGTATGCACGTAGTATATTTATTACCAATTGCTACCGGTCGAAAAAATCAGGAAAGTTGGGCTTTACTTTTGCATCATCCCCTGTTGGCAGCGCTACGATTTTTTTCCATTTGTCGCTACTCTTTCAGCACTTTTCCCTGCTCGTTGACGAGCAGCTTCACCTTTTGCGCTTCCCCTTGTAGGTGGAGGTCTGCGCTTATCCGGAGGCCGGAGGC
>JAIROF010000047.1 GCA_031257655.1 Prevotellaceae bacterium
TGTCTTCGTGGTATTTTTCCAACCACAAAGGAACAAAGTTCACAAAGATTTCACAAAGTGTGTTTTTGTAGTTGTTTTTTTTAACGGAAAGGTCACAAAGGGTACCTGAGTAGCTACAGCAAAGCCAAATGCAAAGTTTCAAATAGCTAAAAATGAGCAAGTTGCATTTTAGCTATATGAAAGGAATTCAGCTTTCGCAAGTTGTTTAATTTATTGATTATTATCATATTACAATAATTACGTTTTTATAAATCAATAAAAATCAGCAATTTTATTCACAAGTAGCACAAATTTTCTTTGCTATCGTTGTGTGCACCGTCCCTGCGGGACTACTACGCGGGAGCTTTCAATGCTCAAGTGCCGTCCCTGCGATACGTGCAGAAGTGTGGCGAAATGTCGCCGTAGCGACGCGGTGCATGCGTCTCACGGCGAAAGGCGCTGAGGCGCGATGCACAGCGAGACGCACGCCGTGCGTCTCTACAGCGCTACGCATCCGCACCATGCGCCATCAACCGTAGTAATCATTCAAATCAAAAAAATCCGAGTTCAGACGGCTATAGCGTAGCATGAGCTCCTAATTCTTAATTCTCAATTCTCAATTCTTAATTAACAAAGATGCGGGTTACCGTAAAAATAGGGAGCAACGTGCTCACGCGGTCGGACGGCACGCTTGACGGCGAACGGCTTGCGCAGCTGGTAGCCCAGATTGCCGAGCTGCGCGCGCGCGGGGTGGAGGTTATTGTGGTATCGTCGGGGGCGGTGGCGTCCGGGCGCAGCGAAATCAGGCCGCACAAGAAGCTGGACGCCGTGCAGGCGCGCCAGCTCTTCTCCGCCGTAGGGCAGGCAAAGCTCATCAACCGCTACTACGAGCTGTTTGGGCGGCACAACCTGTGCTGCGGGCAGGTGCTCACCACCAAGGAGAACTTTCGCTCGCGCCGCCACTACCTCACCATGCAGGGGTGCATTGCCACCATGCTGGGCAACGGCGTTATCCCCATCGTCAACGAAAACGACGCCATCTCCGTCACCGAGCTGATGTTTACGGACAACGACGAGCTGTCGGGGCTTATAAGCGAGCTGATGCAGGCGGAGGCGCTGGTCATCCTGAGCAACGTCGACGGCATTTACAGCGGCGTTCCGGGCGCTCCGGGCGCGGAGGTGATTCGCGAAGTCGGCGCAAGGCAGCCGCTGGCGCAGTACATATCCCCGCACAAGTCCGAATTTGGGCGGGGCGGCATGCTCACCAAAACCGGCATTGCCCAAAAAGTTGCCGCCAACGGCATTGCCGTCTACATTGCCAACGGCAAGCGCGACGGCATTTTGCCCGACCTCATCCTGGGCGAAAAAAGGCCGCTCTGCACGCTGTTTGTCCCCAGGCCAAGGGCCACGTCGAGCGTCAAGCGCTGGGTTGCCCACTCCGAAGCCTTTGCCAAGGGCGCCATCGTGGTCAACGAGGGGGCAAAGCGGATGCTGCTCCAAAAAACGGCAAGCATCCTGCCCGTTGGCGTTGTGCGCATCGAAGGCGAATTTGAGAAGAACGACGTGGTGAAAATCCTCGACGAAAGCGGCGCTCCGCTGGGCGTGGGGCGCGTAACCTCCGGCAGCGCCAAAGCCCGGCAAGCGATGGGCAAAAAAGGCGAAAAGGAGCTGGTGCACTACGACTACCTCCACTTAGGATAGCCGCCAAGCCGGATACCCCGCTTTCGCTCCCCATGCCCCCCCCAAAGCATCGCATTGCCCCCAAAAGCATTGTTAAGAAAACGCCGGTTGGTGAATTTTTATTACCTTTGCCGGCGTTACTGTAATTTGCAAATTTATCAACTATAAATTTTACCCTTATGTCCGTAGAAAGTGCTGCACAAATAATAACAACGCAGCGGCTGATTGACAAGAAGCAGCGCGGCGAAAAGATAGCCATGCTCACGGCTTACGACTACACGATGGCGCGCATTCTCGATTCGGTTGGGATCGACGTTATTTTGGTGGGCGATTCGGCTGCCAACGTCATGGCCGGGCACGAAACCACGCTTCCCATCACGCTCGACCAGATGATTTACCATGCTCAATCCGTAGTGCGGGCCGTGAAGCGCGCGCTGGTGGTGGTCGATTTACCCTTTGGCTCGTACCAGGGGAACTCGAAGGAGGCGCTCAACTCCGCCATCCGCATCATGAAGGAGAGCGGCGCCGATGCGGTGAAGCTCGAGGGCGGCGAGGAGATAGCGGAATCCGTCAGGCGCATCCTCTGCGCAGGCATCCCCATCATGGGGCACCTGGGGCTTATGCCGCAGTCCATTAATAAGTTCGGTACGTACGCCGTCCGCGCGCGCGAGGCGGAGGAGGCAGAAAAGCTGGCGCGCGACGCCCGCCTCCTGGAAGAGCTGGGCTGCTTTGCCGTTTTGCTCGAAAAAATTCCGGCCGCGCTGGGAAAAAAGGTCGCCGGCGAGCTTAAGGTGCCGGTGTTTGGCATTGGCGCCGGCGGCGGCGTAGACGGGCAGGTGCTGGTAGCGCACGACATGCTGGGCCTGCTGCAGGAGTTTTCGCCGCGATTCCTGCGCCGGTACCACAACCTGTACAACGAAATGAGAGACGCCTTTGCCCGGTACGTGAGCGACGTGCGGTCGGGAGATTTTCCCAACGAAAAGGAGCAGTACTAAAAATCAGCAGACGGCAGTGGCAGGCAGCTTGGAGATTTTATACGAGGACAACCACCTCATCGCCATCAACAAGGCCGGCGGCGAGCTGGTGCAGGCCGACCAGGCGGGGAGCCTTGCGCTGGAGGATAGCGTAAAGGCATTCATCAAGGTGCGGGACCGGAAGCCCTCCGACGCTTTTCTCGGCGTGGTGCACCGCTTGGACAGGCCGGTGAGCGGCGTTGTCATCTTTGCCAAAACCAGCAAAGCCCTTTCGCGCCTCAACGCCATGTTTCGGGCCGGGCAAATCCACAAAACCTACCACGCCATTGTAAAAAACCGCCCGCCGCAGGACAGCGACCTGCTCACGCACTACCTCACGCGCAACGAACAGCAAAACAAATCGTACGCGCACATCGCGCCCGTGCCCAACGGCAAGGAATCGCGCCTGCGCTACCGCGTGGCGGCCGCCAGCCGCAGCTTCTTCCTGGTAGAGGTTGCGCTGCTCACCGGACGGCACCACCAGATACGCTGCCAGCTGAGCAAAATTGGCTGCCCCATAAAGGGCGACCTGAAGTACGGCTACGACCGCTCCAACCCCAACGGCGGCATATCGCTCCACGCCCGCAGCCTCCGCTTCATCCACCCGGTGAGCAAGGCCGAGGTGTACATCGTTGCGCCGTACCCCTGCGGCGATGTGTGGGAAAGTTGCATGGCGACCTCGCCGTAGCCCGGCGGCTATGGCTGCTTGAGCGCTGCCGCGTGGGCGTGAGCTACTTGAACGCCTGCAGGTCGCACAGCTTTCGGTAAATGCCGTCTTTTTTTATCAGCTCTTCGTGCGTTCCGGTCTCCGTAATTTCCCCCTCCTGAAGGACGACAATGCAGTCGGCGTTTCGGATGGTGGAGAGGCGGTGGGCAATCACGATGGAGGTGCGGTTTTTCATCAGCTTGTAGAGGGCGTCCTGCACCAGCTTTTCGCTTTCGGTGTCGAGCGCCGACGTCGCCTCGTCCAAGATGAGTATGGGGGGATTCTTGAGCACCGCCCGCGCTATGGCAAGCCGCTGCCGCTGCCCGCCGGAGAGGCGTACCCCCCGGTCGCCAATGCCGGTGTGGTAGCCGTGCTCCATGTGGACGATGAACTCGTGCGCGTTGGCAATTTTGGCCGCCTCAACAACGTCTTCGTCCGAGGCGCTGTCCAGCCCGAAGGCGATGTTGTTTTTTACGGTATCGTTAAAAAGAATGGCCTCCTGCGTAACAATGCCCAGGAGCATCATCAGGGATTTTGGCTGGTAGCGCCTCACGTCGACGCCGTCCAGCAGGATTGCGCCGGAGGTCACGTCGTAGTACCGCGGGATGAGGTCGGCAATGGTTGTCTTTCCGGCGCCCGAAGGCCCTACGAGCGCCACCATTTTCCCCCTGGGAATGGTCAGGTTGATGTGCTTGAGCACCAGCTCTTCGTTGTAGGCAAAGCAAACGTCCTCAAACCGGATTTCCTGCGCAAAGCTTTTCACCTCCACCGGCTCTTTGGCTTTGGTGATGGCAACCGGCGTGTCCAGAATATCGAAAATGCGGTCGGCCGCCGCCATGCCGCGCTGAATACCCGCGTAGGCCTTTGTAATATCTTTTGCCGGCACCAGAATTTGGTAGTAAAAGGCCAGGTAGGTGATAAATTCGTATACGGAGAGGGTGGAGGTGCCGTTGAGCAGCATCATCCCCCCAAAGAACATGATGATGACGGCCACCGTAACCCCAAAAAATTCCGACAGGGGCACCGCCATTTCCTGCCGGTTGGTGGCCTGCTTTAGCGCGTTGCGGTGCGCGGTGTTGACCTTTTCGAAGCGCTCGCGCACGTACTTTTGCGCGGTAAACGCCTTTATAATCCGGCTGCCGCTCACGGCCTCCTCAATCATGCTCATCAGGTCGCCCTGCAAGCTCTGCACCTCCACCGCCTTGCGCCGCAGCTTGCGCGACACCAGGCCGATAAAGTAGCCCGACAGCGGCAGCGTAATCAGCGTAATGATGGTGAGCTGGTAGGACATGTAAAACAGGACGGCAAGGTTCCCCAAAATGAAGATGGGGTCGCGAAAAATGACCTGAAAGGAGGCAACCACCGACGCCTGCACCTCGTTGACGTCGTTGGAGAGCACCGACAGCAGGTTGCCCTTGCGCTGGTTAGTGTAGTAGGCGAGGTGCAGCTTGGTGATTTTTTCAAACAGCGCGCGGCGTATGCTCCTCATCACGTTGGCGCGCATGCTGTTGAGCACCCTGTACCCTAAATACTTGAAAAGGTTGGCAAGAAAAGAGGCCAGCGCCAGCACAAGCCCCACAAAAGCCAGCGCGCCCAGCGCACCGTATGCGGTTTTCATCTTCTGCAGGCCAAAGTAAAAGACCTCTTTGAAGTAGGCTACGGAAAGCGAAAAATCCGGCAGCTGCTCGGCCAGCAGCATGTCGCTGCTGGAAAAAAGCACCTCCAGCAGCGGTACAATGAGGGCGAAGTTGAGCACGCCGAATACCATCGCCAGCAGGGCGACGGCAAGATACTTTGGCCAGTAGCGGCCATACGGCTTCGCAAAGCTGACTAAGCGGTAAAATTTATTCATAATGTGGCTGCG
Source organism: Prevotellaceae bacterium (assembly GCA_031257655.1). Lineage (GTDB taxonomy): Bacteria > Bacteroidota > Bacteroidia > Bacteroidales > UBA932 > JAITMY01. The sequence continues at coordinate 5,243 of JAIROF010000047.1, forward strand.
CAGCGATGCAAATCGTCCGAGCAGCGGAGCCGGATTTTTTGAATCGCGCATGTTCAATGTATTATGGTGAGTGAGCGTACAAAATTTTTTTGTCGAAAAAACAAAAGCAGCGTTCGCTACGTGGCGAATTTTTTGAGTGCAAATATACGCAATAATTCATTACTGCTCCGGTAAAAATAAGGTGTCCTGCAAAAAATTTCGTCCCGACGAATGGCCTCACTTACGCGCTCGTGCTTGCCGTTTGCGCCTGCGAGCTCGCGGCGCTCGGCTCCGGCAGCAAAACAACCTCAGAGGGGTGGCAATGCAAAATGCTTTCCTCATGTAGAAAAACTTTTGCAGCTGCTCACCTTGCCGATTACACATGCCTTTGCGCATTTTACGGTTTATTAGCTATCTCCGCACAGCGATCAGCGGCTGCTAATCTTGTGTAATTTACTCAAATAAAAAAGATGGGAAGCTTAAGCTGTTTAGCTTGTTTTTGAAGCAGCTGGAAGCGCTATCGCTGGTCATCAACGAAGGAAAAATCGTCAGCGCAAGCGTTGTGGAAGCTCCGCGTCAGCGCAGTTAAAAGGAAGGAAATGAAGGGAACTTCTAAAAACCCCAAGCGCTGCGTTACGCTCCCTCGGCGAAGTGCCCATTTACTGCGCTCATTTACTTTAGTAAGCTCCGCTTTTGCCTCAGCCGCAAGCCTTGATTTTGGGGTTTTTAGAGGTTCCCTTTATTCTTACTCATGAGAAATACTCCAAAAATGAAAGCGAGCGAAGGCTTACCAAATTGCTACGACCGATGCCTTGAGATGCGGGCGGTGGAGCTGGTTTTACGGTTGTGTCTGTTTTTCAAAAGAGCGGGTGCTTACGCTAACCGCGCCGCCTTGTCTGTAAATGCCTGGATTTTGGATTTCAGCTGTTCGGATTTGGATTCCAGCTGTTCTAATTTGGATACCAGCTGTTTGTATTCTGAATCCAGCCGTTCGGGTTTTGAATCCAGCTGTTCGAATTCTGATTTCAGCTGTTCGGATTCTGACTTCAGCTGTTCGAATTCTGATTTCAGCTGTTCGAGTTTTGACTTCAGCCGTTCGGATTCTGACTTCAGCCGTTCGGATTCTGAACGCGGTATGGTGATTATACTTTTCATGCTGCAACGATAGGTATTTATTTTGGTATTTTTGATATTTCGCCCATTTTTAAGCTACCCGAAGCTGCCTGAGTAGCTACCGTTTTTTTCCTACCTCCTCCCTTTTGTCTAACTTTACTTGCTGGTGGGACTATTTTTTTTAGCAGCTCATTTTTGCCTCTTCTTATAGTATTAATGTGAATGCCAAGTCTTTTTGCCACTTCGCGTACGCCATAATAGCCTGCTTCCATTGCCTTTAAGCCTGCATACATGCGTTTTTGCTGTTCGGACAATTGCCCGTAAAAAAATTTTTCATGCTCCACGATGTCGTATTCAAAATCTACTTTTTTCATTTTTACTATGAGCTATAATTCACGATGCAAAGATAATACATTTTTTGGCTAATTCTTTTTTTGAGGTGCTATAAATAGCATTTGGATGAGGTTAACTTATGTTACGCATATAGCTGTCTGAACGCTGATTTTTTTTTTTGATTTGAATGATTGCTATGATTGATGGCGCATGGGTGCGACGCATAGCGCCATTTCGCCGCTATTTCGTCGCTGAGGCGCTTTTGCTGCGTAATAATGAGAGCTTAATTTTCATAGCACCTCAAAAAAAGAATTAGCCGAGAAACGCATCGGCTTCACAGGGGAGCACAGCAGGCTTACGCCGGAGGGCTTACTGAAGGCAAATCTCAGAGGTTTCCACTATTCACCCTATTCACTGTTCACTATGAGGATAAAGGATGGCTTTAGCGGTCAGCGTCAAATAGCCGTACCGTCGGCGGGCGTGAGAGAAATGGAGCAGCACCCCACGGGCAAAGATTTGCACATTACCGACATCGGGTTTTACCCGAAAGCGGCGCACCACTACCGGGAGCGTCCGCACGGCGGGGCTGAGCACATCTTTATTTACTGCACCAACGGCCAGGGGTGGGTGGAGATAAGCGGCAACCGGCGGAAGGTTCGCGAAAACCAGTTCTTCATTGTACCGCTTGGCGCGCCGCACAGCTACGGCGCCGCCGCCCTTACGCCGTGGACAATCTACTGGATACACTTTAAGGGGGAAAAGGCCTTGCCGCTGGCCGCGCCCCTCATGCTGAGCGGCTGCAACAGCATAGAAGTAAGTGAAAGGTCGCGCATAGGCGACCGCCTGCGGCTGTTTGAGGAAATCTACGCCGCGCTCGACAACGGTTTTACCGGCGAAAACATGCTCTACGCCGGCCTTTGCCTCCACCACTTCCTGGGAACGCTGCTCTACGTGGAGCAGTTCCGACACACCTCCATCGGCAGCGCCGGAAACGACGCGGTAGACTTAGTGATACACTACATGCGCGAAAACATGGAAAAAGACGTCAGCATGTCCGACCTTGTCGACTTTTCGGGGTACTCCACCTCACAGCTCAACAACATCTTTAAGCAGCGCACGGGCCTGTCGCCCAAGCAGTACTACCTGCAGCTCAAGATTCGGGAAGCCTGCAAATACCTCAACTTTACCGATATGAAGGTCAACCAGCTCTGCTACAAAGTGGGCGTCCAAGACCCCCTCTACTTCTCCCGCCTCTTTACCAAAGTCATGGGCTGCTCCCCCTCGGAGTACAGATGCATCCAAAAAGGGTAAACTAAAAACTAAAAACTAAAAACTAAAAAAAACTAAAAACTAAAAACTAAAAACTAAAAACTAAAAACTAAAGCGCTTCGCACAGCTATTACCTGTTACCCTGCTCGGCGTAGCGTCCACGCTACGTCGAGCAAGGTGGTCGCCGCGCGTGACGACCTTACCAATGGTCGATGTGTGTAGGGTCGTGGCGTGCCGCGACCATCATTGTTGCGAGGCACGAAACCGGTCGCCGCAAATGGTCGCCGCCCGCGACGACTCTACGAATGGTCGCCGCCCGCGACGCCCCTACGAATGGTCGCCGCCCGCGACGCCCCTACGAATGGTCGCCGCCCGCGACGACCCTACCAATGGTCGATGTGTGTAGGGGCGTGGCGTGCCGCGACCATCAGTGTTGCGAGGCACGACACCGGTCGCCGCACATGCCCGCCCGCGCCGCCCGCGCCGCCCGCGCCGCCCGCGCCGCCCGCGCCGCCTGCGTGCCCGCGCGCCCGCGTGCCCGCGCCCGCCCTCCCGCGTGCCCGCGCCGCCCGCGCCGCCCGCGCCGCCCGCGCCGCCTGCGTGCCCGCGCGCCCGCGTGCCCGCGCCCGCCCGCCCGCGGGCCCGCGCCCGCCGGGGGCGCCCCCGGGGTGGGGGGGGGGGGGCCCGGCGGGGGGGGGGG
>JAIROF010000063.1 GCA_031257655.1 Prevotellaceae bacterium
TCAAAGACCGCAAAGGCAGAGCGCTATCGTACGAAGAGATAGCGCATTACCAAAAGATAATCTTTGCGCTGAGCGAAACGGATAAGATAATGAAAAAGATAGAGCTAATTAGCATATAAAAACAACATACACATGAAAAAAATAGCCATTCTTTCCGGCGACGGCGTAGGGCCGGAGGTAGCTGCCGAAGCCCTGAAGGTGCTGCAAGCCGTTGATAAAAAGTACGGTATCGGTTTTGAGTTCAAGCATGAGCTGATAGGCGCTTGCGCCATCGACGCTACAGGCGACCCGCTGCCTCCCGCTACGGTGGAGCGCTGCCAACGCTCCGACGCCGTGCTGCTCGGCGCTGTGGGGCATCCCCGCTTTGATAACGACCCGGCAGCAAAGGTAAGACCTGAGCAGGGCTTGCTCAAAATTCGCAAAACCCTGGGATTATACGCCAATATTAGGCCGATAAAATCTTATAAATCGCTTTATAAAGCATCGCCGCTTAAAGAATCGCTTATAGCAAATGTGGATTTTGTGGTGTTTCGTGAGCTCACGGGAGGAATATACTTTGGCGAAAAAGGTCGCAGGTGCGGCGGCAGCGAGGCTTTTGATGTTTGCGCGTATAGCGTTGAGGAGGTGGAGCGCATTGCGCGATTGGCGTTTGCTGCTGCCCAAAACCGGCGAAAACATTTAACGCTGGTGGATAAGGCTAACGTGCTGGAAACATCGCGGCTATGGCGAGAGATTGCAGGTAAAACTTCAAAAGATTTTCCGGATGTGAAGTTCGATAGCATGTTTGTAGATAATGCCGCCATGAAAATAGTTCAGCAGCCGGCATTTTTTGATGTGATACTCACCGAAAACATGTTTGGCGACATTCTCACCGACGAGGCTTCGGCCATTACCGGCTCTATCGGGGTGCTGCCCTCCGCCTCCGTTGGCAGCGGAGTGGCGCTGTTTGAGCCTATTCATGGCTCTTTTCCCGAAGGGGCGGGCAAGGGAATTGCCAACCCGATGGCCGCTATTTTGTCGGCCGCCATGATGCTGGACTACCTGGGCTGCCCGGAGGCGGCGCAGGAGGTGCAGGCGGCGGTGGAGCTTGCGCTAAAAAATGGCGTCGCTACGCCCGAAATCAGTAAGGATAGCGCCGTATCGACAGGAGAAGTGGGGGATTTTATTGCCGGGAATATTTAGCGTAAACCGCTGTGCCGAGCAAAATGTTTGAGCAAAGCTATGGAACAATTTTTTTTTGAGTAAATAAACGAGCCGCTTATGTCCACACACGCCATCCACCTCTACCGCGCCGAGGTCGAAAAAACTATCCGCTTTGGAGGCGCCAAAAAGGAAACCGCCATCCGCAACGCCTTTTACAACCTGCTGAGCGACTACGCAAAGCAGCGCGGGTTGGCGATGGTTGCCGAGCTAAGCATTAAAACGGCGGGTGGGAAAACCGTTACGCCCGACGGGACGCTCAAAGACAGCCTCCGGCAAGACTGGGGCTACTGGGAAAGCAAAGATGAAGCCGACAACCTTGACGAAGAAATCGAAAAAAAATTCGCCAAGGGCTACCCGAAAAGCAACATCCTGTTTGAAGACAGCCGCACGGCGGTGCTGATACAGAACGGCGGAGAAGCCCTGCGCTGCAGCATGGGCGACGAAAACGCCCTGCACCTTCTGCTGACAGCGTTTTTTTCCTTTGAGCGCCCCGAAGTGCAGAGCTTCCGCAAGGCCATTGAGCTGTTTAAGGAAGATATTCCGGAGGTGACGGAGGCTATACGGAAAATCATCATGGAGGCAGAAGCCGAAAATAGGCCGTTTATCGAAGCATCGTTGAATTTTTTGAGCCTTTGCCGGGCAAGCATCAACCCGGCTGTTACGAAAAGCGATGTCCGCGAAATGATTATCCAGCATATCCTGACGGAAGATATTTTCAACACCATTTTCGGCGAGACGCAGCTCCACCGCGAAAATAGCGTTGCCCGCGAGCTCGAAAAGGTTATCGCCACGTTTTTTACCAGCAGCATACGCAGGGAAGCCTTGCGGAGCATTAAGCGCTACTACGACGCCATTAACGCCGCCGCTGCGGGAATTGCCGACCATCACGAAAAGCAGAAGTTCCTGAAAGTAGTGTGCGAAACCTTTTACAAAAGCTACAACCCCAAAGCCGCCGACCGCCTGGGGGTGGTTTACACGCCCAACGAAATAGTGCGGTTTATGATTGAAAGCGCCGATTACCTGCTGCACAAGCATTTCGGCAGGTGTCTGGAAGACCCTGACGTTGAAATACTTGACCCGGCAACGGGCACGGGTACCTTTGTTTGCGACCTGATAGACTACATCCGCAAGGAAAAGCTGGAGTACAAGTACCGGAACGAAATTCACGCCAACGAGGTGGCCATACTGCCCTACTACATCAGCAACCTCAACATCGAATATACCTATGCGCAAAAGATGGGCCGCTACGCCGAATTTGAAAACCTTTGCTTTGTGGACACGCTCGACAACACCGGCTACCTGTACGCGGGGAAGCAAATGAATTTGTTTTCGGAGGAGAATGCGCAGCGCATCAAAAATCAGAATGAGAAGAAAATAGCCGTCATCATCGGCAATCCGCCCTACAACGCCAACCAGGCCAACGAAAACGACAACAACAAAAACCGCGAATACCCGGAAATAGACAAGCGCATTAAGGATACATTTATCCAGTACAGCACGGCGCAGAAAACCAAAGTCTACGACATGTACGCCCGGTTTTACCGCTGGGCAATAGATAGAGTCGATAGAAATGGAATAATAGCCTTTGTGTCGAACAGCTCATTTATTGATAGTAAAACCTTTGATGGTTTTAGAAAAGTTTTGAGCCAAGAATTTGATAGCGCTTATATTATCAATTTGAAAGGTAATGCGCGAACAAGTGGCGAGCGAAGAAGACAAGAAGGCGGTAATATATTTCATGACCAGATAAGAGTTGGGGTGGCCATTACGTTCTTGGTAAAAAAGCAAAATCGCGATAACGCGGCCTGCAAAATCCACTACGTTGCGCTGGACGATTTTTGGCGAAAAGAGCAGAAGCTGCAATGGCTCAACGAAAATTCTTTGAAAGAATTAATGAATAAGTTTGAAATCATCCGCCCCGACAAAAACAATAGCTGGGTAAACATAGCGGATAATGATTTTGGCAGCTTGCTGCCGCTATGCAGCAAAGATGTGAAGTTAGGGCAAAGTAAGGAAGCGCTGTTTGAGCTGTTTTCTAATGGGATTGTTACGGCTCGTGATGAATGGAGCTTTGATTACTCAATGAAGAATTTAGTTAATAAATCCAAGTATTTCATTCAATTTTACAATGCTGAAGTAGCTCGTTGGGCTAAATCGGATAAACAAATTCCATTACCTGACTTTGTTGATAGAACCATCAAGTGGACAGTAGAATTAGAAAGCCATATTGCCAGAAAACATTTACTCTCTTTTGGCAAGCATAATATCATTCGGTCAAGCTACAGGCCATTTGTGAAAATGAGCTTATACTTTGATAAAATATTCACGCATAGAATATATCAGCATAAGAGTATATTTGGCATTATACCGTCCTATCAGAATAGCGTAATTTGTTTTTCCGGATTATCATTCTCGAAGCCATTTTCATCGTTAGCCGTAAATAATGTTTTTTCATTTGACTTATTGGAGAAGACCCAGTGCCTCCCCCTCTACCGCTACGACAAGAGCGGCCGCCGCATAGAAAACATCACCGACTGGGGATGGGCGCAATTCGTAAATCGCTATAGCGACAGCACGATTACAAAGCAAGCAATTTTCTACTACGTCTACGCCGTGCTCCACCATCCCGCCTACCGTAAAAAATACGAGCTGAACCTGAAGCGCGAATTTCCCCGCCTGCCGTTTTACGATGATTTCCACCAGTGGGCAAAGTGGGGAGAGCGCCTGATGAATTTGCACATCGGCTACGAAAATGCAGCGCCATATCCCCTGCAAGTTGCTACCGCAGCCGACATTAAAGCGCTACCCAAGCCCAAGCTAAAGGCAGACAAAGAAGCCGGCATTATCGTGCTCGACGAAATTACCCGGCTGAGCGGTATTCCCGCCAAAGCGTGGGATTACAAGCTGGGCAACCGCAGCGCCCTGGAGTGGATTCTCGACCAGCATCAGGAAAAAAAGCCCAAAGACCCCACCATTGCCCAAAAGTTCAACGCTTACCGGCTTGCCGATTACAAGGAGCAGCTCATCGTTTTGCTGAAGCAGGTTTGTACCGTCAGCGTAGAAACGATGAGCGTTATTGGAGAAATGGAGCGGGCTACTGGAGAAGTGGAGCGGCAGCCGCAACCCAACCCGGAATAATGATTAAAAAAATGGTAAAAAATCTTTTTCCCCCACGAAAAATGCTAACTTTGCATTTTCTATGTTGACAAAAAAATTTATACCAGACGTATTTACAACAGGAACTTTTAAATAACAACCATGTCGAACAAAAAACTGTTTGCTGAATTTCCACCGGTATCGACCGAGCAGTGGGAAGAAGTGATTACCAAAGACCTCAAAGGTGCGGACTACGGCAAGAAGCTGGTTTGGAAAACCGCCGAGGGCATCGCCGTGCGCCCCTACTACCGCGCCGAAGACCTCCGGCAGGTGAAGCACGCGGACGCTCAGGTTGGCGCGTTCCCCTACGTGCGCGGCGCTAAGGGCGACAACCGGTGGCTGGTGCGGCAAACCTACTGCGCCTGTACCGATAAGGAAAAGGCTAACGCCCAAGCCCTCGATGGGCTGATGAAGGGCGTAAATTCGCTGGGCTTTTGCTTTAAGGGCAAGCTGAGCGACGACGATTTGGAAATTTTGCTGAAGGGTATTTACCTCGACGCCGTGGAGGTTAACTTTGTAGGCTGCACTTGTAGCGGAACGGGGCTTACCCAAAAGCTGGCGGCTTACGCCCAAAAAGCCGGCGCCAGGCTCGACGAGGTAGCAGCCTCCATCGACGCCGACCCGCTGCGCGAAATGACCACCACGGGCGTTCTTGCCGACGACGCTTTTGACCGGCAAAAGAATGCCGTTGTTGCCGCCGCAGCGCTGAAGCGCCTGCGCAACGTGGGCGTGTCGGGGGCGGCTATTCACAACGCCGGCGGCACCGCCGTGCAGGAGCTGGCGTTTGCGCTGAGCATGGGCAACGAATACCTTGCGCAGCTCACCGACCGGGGCCTTGCGGTAGACGAAGTAGCCCCCCGCCTGAAGTTTACCTTTGCCGTTGGCGCCAGCTACTTTATCGAAATTGCCAAAATCCGCGCCGCGCGTATGCTGTGGGCAAACGTTGTGAGCGCCTACAGGCCGGAAAAAAGCTGCGCCGGGCAAATGAAAATTCACGCCGTTACCAGCGCATGGAACCAAACCGCCTACGACGCCTACGTGAACATGCTGCGCGGAACAACCGAAGCCATGAGCGCTGCCGTGGCCGGCGTAGATTCGCTGGAGGTGCTCCGCTTCGACAAGGCGTTCAGGGCGCCAAGCGAATTTTCCAACCGCATTGCCCGCAACACGCAGGCCCTCCTCAAGGAGGAGGCGCACTTTGACCAGGTGGCCGACCCTGCCGCCGGGTCGTACTACATAGAAACGCTGACGCAAAGCATTGCCGAGGAGGCGTGGAAGCTGTTCAAGCTGGTGGAGGAAAAGGGCGGATACGTGGCGGCCTTCAAAGCCGGATTTATTCAGGAGCAGGTTAAGGCGTCGGCAAAAAAGCACGACGGAAACATTGCCACCCGCCGCGAAATCCTGCTGGGCACCAACCAGTACCCCAACTTTAGCGAAACGCTGGACGAGGCGGTGCGCACCTCGCTTGCCGCCGGAGCAAAAGAAGCCGCGCCCGCCTGCTGCTGCTGCAACGACGACCAGCCTGCGCCGGTGGGCGAGCCGCTGAAACCCTACCGCGGCGCACAGGCCTTTGAGGCGCTGCGGCTCAAAACCGAAAAAAGCGGCAAGCAGCCGCAGGCGTTCATGCTCACCTTTGGCAACCTCGCCATGTGCCGCGCGCGCGCGCAGTTTGCCAGCAACTTCTTTGCCGTGGCCGGCTTTAAGGTGACGGACAACAACTGCTTTGCCAACGTGGACGAGGGCGCCCTTGCCGCCCTTGCCGCCAGCGCCGACATCGTGGTGGCCTGCTCCTCGGACGACGAGTACGCAGAAGGCGCGCCCGCCATCGCCGAAAAGCTGGGCGGGAAGGGCATCCTCGTGGTGGCCGGCGAGCCCGCCTGCAAAGAAGCGCTGCAGGAAAAGGGCATTTCGCACTTCATTAGCGCGCGAAGCAACGTGCTGGAAACCCTGAAGGAATACCAAAAAGAGCTGGGCATAGCGTAGCTGCAAATTGAAAAATACCGCTTGGCTTCACTAAATTGCTGAACTTAAAATTCTGAACGTCAACTTGTAGCGCTATATAGCTGCAAATTGGAAGTAACAAGTTTAAAATGCTAAATTTTTGATAGCCAACGTGTGAATAAAAAATAATATGCTATGCTATAAGGCACTTGAAAAAATTTGTGGAATGATGTATATACTTTAAAATAAGGAGGAAACAATGGAAAGTATAATAATAGACAAGGAAATATTACCGGAGCCAATAATTTCATATTTTCGCGCAGAGAAAATCAAAATTTTTGAAGAAAATGGCAATGTAATATTTTCTCCAATTGATAACAAGCCGAATTTGGATGAATTAGTCGGGATGTTCTCGGATGGAAAGCTATCAAGCGAAAATTTTATCAAACAGAAATTAATTGAGAAGGAGCTGGAAAGTTGAATAATTTGGTGATGTCATAAATTGCATGATGCAGCAAGTATTGTGCTGATTATAAATCATTTACATTAATGAGGTTAATGAGGTTGTTATTTCTATTATATCTCTCTGCTACTGAGGTTGTTTTGTTGTTAAAATTAGGTATAAATTAGGTTTTTCGCTCCCTACAATTTATGACACTACCCAATCTTTTCATAGCGCCTCAAAAAAAGAATTGGCCGATTTTAGAGGTTTCCGTGATTTAATTCTTTGAAAGCCATGAATTTATAGACCGCCATTAGTTAGCGACCATTATTTTGAACAACTTTCGTCCGGCCTTTCCGTCGAGGACGAGGTGGTACACCCCGGAGGGAATATCCGGGATGGTAAGCCCCTGCCTGAGTTCGGAAGCTTTGCCGACGTACACCACTTTTCCCTGTGCGTCAATCAGGGAGAGCGTTGCGTAGCGCTCCTCAAGGTTTTCGTCGATGAGGAACTCCTCCTTGAGGTGAATGGATTTTCCGGAGGATACGGGGTTGGGGTAAACCGCCATGCGCTGCGCCTCCGCTGCGCCGGGTAGCGCATGAGGATGGTAGGGGCACGTTTTGAACTCTACGTTTGCCGTATCCAGCAACCGCACGTACAGCGTCGTATCCGTGACAGGCTCAGCGAACGGGGAGTTGTAGTAGAACTTGTTGCCGACCAGCTTTTCGTAGCCTCTTCCGGCGCTGCTCCACCAGCTCGCCTTTTGAAAGTTGAACCCTCCGTTGCCGGCGGGGTTTTTGAGCACCATCAGCAGCTTTCCGTCAAGCTGTACGCTCACAATGTTGTCAAACTCAAACTTCTTCTCCAGCCGCAGGATGTACTTGCCCTGCAGGATGGCGGTATCGATATTGAAGGGGCGGGGGGCCGGTATGACGAGCCTGTGGAGGTTTGCAGCGCTGTCGGAGTACACAACGTTTATCGCTTGCGCAGTATCGCCGCATGGCACAGCGTAGAGGATGGTATCACCGGCTACCGCTTGCACAGCTCCGTTAATGGCTATGCTGTCCATCGTCCATGGCACAAAGATCCAGCCGGCGTACAGGGTCATGCTTTCGTAAATTTTTTGCGTAAAATTCCATCGGTAGAGACCCTCGTCGTCCGTAAACCATCCGTCAAATTTGTGGTACATCCGTGTTGGGTTTTCCGGATATTCTGCCGTGCCGCCCACCTTTACGGTTTGCGCCTCCACGTCGCTTCCGCCGTTGCTGTTAAAGACGACGGTGCAGGTGGAGACGTCGGTTTCCGCCCAGCCGGCGTAGAGCGTGATGTTTTGCGCTACAGCGTTGGCAAAATCCCACAGCGCGGTATCTTCGCCGCTGATGCTGTACCAGCCGTCAAAGGTGTAGCTTGCTTTTGTGGGGTTGTCGGGGCGCACCGGCACGCCGCCCAGCGGCACAATTTGCGCATCGACGGGGGTTCCGCCGTTGCTGTTAAAGGCGACGGTGCAGGTGGGTATCGTGTCGCTAATCCACCGGGCGTATAGCGTGGTGTCGCAGGTAACTTTTCCGGTGGGGAAGTTCCAGATGGCAGTGAAGGCGGGGTTGGCGTACCATCCTGCAAAGGTGTAGCTTTTTCTTGCAGGGTTGTCCGGTCGCGGCGCCGTTCCGCCGTGCGGGATTGTCTGCGAGCCAACGGGGGTTCCGCCGTTGCTGTTGAAGGAGACGGTGTGGATGGTCGCAGCGCCGCTAATCCACTTGGCGTAGAGCACGACGTCGTCGGTTACCGTGCTGGTGGCGAAGTCCCAGAGTACCGAGAGGTCGGCGTTTGCGTGCCATCCTGCAAAGGTGTATCCCTCTTTCGTTGGGTTGGGTGGCCGGGTGGCCGTATGGCCGGCCTTCACCGTCTGCGGGCTAACGGGGTCGGCGCCCTCGCCGGTGTAGAAGGCGACCCGGTAGGTCTTGATTACCCACCCGGCGTAAAGGGTTATGTTTCCGCTAATCCTTTGCGCAAAGTTCCACCGGTAGGTGGTGGCCTGAGCGTCTGTAAACCAGCCGTCGAAGGTGTAGTGGAGGCGGGTTGGGTCGTCGGGCGGGATTATCACGTCGCCTGCGACCATTTCGCGCGCGTCGATGAGGCTTCCTCCGCGGCTGTCGAAGGTGACGGTGAAGATAGGCGTTGCTTCGTTCACCCATCTGGCGTATAGCGTCATGTCGCGCGTTACCACGTCGGCGTGGAAGTTCCAGGGTATGGTGAGGTCGGCGTTGGCGTGCCATCCGAGGAATTTCATACCCTTCCGCGTGGTTGCGGGTGGGCGCGCCACCACGTGGCCCATTGCCACTACTTGCGTATCGACGGGGCTACCGCCGTTGCTGTTGAAGGCGACGGTGTAGACGGGTATTGTGTCGCTAATCCATCTGGCGTGGAGCGTGGCGCTGCGGCTCACCGTGCCGGTGGCGAAGTTCCAGAGCGTGGAGAGGTCGGGGTTGGCGTACCATCCTGCAAAGGTGTAGCTTTTCCGCGTAGGGGCATCCGGCTTCGCCACCATGCTACCGGCCGGCACGATTTGCGCATCGACGGGGCTACCGCCGTTGCTGTTGAAGGTGACGGTGCAGATGGGGCGGTCGTTGGCAATCCACGCGGCGTAAAGCGTTAGGTTGCCGGACACTGCGGCGGTGGGGAAGTTCCAGAGGGCGGTGAGCTCGGGGTTGGCGTACCATCCTGCAAAGGTGTAGTTTTTCCGCGTAGGGGCATCCGGCTTCGCCACCGTGCTGCCGGCCGGCACGATTTGCGCATCGACGGGGCTACCGCCGTTGCTGTTAAAGGCGACGGTGTAGGTGGTCATGTCGGCGCTAATCCACTTGGCGTGGAGGGTGGTATCGCTGTCCACCGTGGCGGTGGGGAAGTTCCAGAGGTTGGCGAGCTCGGGGTTGGCGTACCAGCCGATGAATTTCATGCTTTTGCGCGTTGGGTTGGCGGGGCGCTCCACCGTATCGCCCGGCGCCACGATTTGCGTATCGACGGGGCTGCCGCCGTTGCTGTTGAAGGCAACGCGATACTTGATGGTGAGCGTGCCCAGCGGAAGCTTGCTAACGTCATGGAAGTTCGTATTTCCGGTGGTTGTCATCGCCACAGCGTATGTCCCTCCGTCAACCGGCTGCTCGCGGGAGTTGTTGTACAGCACGGCAACGGCGCCCAAGCCCGTGTATCCGCTTTTGAGGCGCGGGGTGGCAACGCCGTGCGGGCTGCCGTCGTAAACAACGCTGCTGTCTGCCGAGAAGACGAGGTAGCCTGTGGTGAGGGTAGCCTTGCCGACGTTCGCCTTCGCCTCAAAAGTCGGGCTGGCCAGCGTATAGCTTCGCGTCTTTTGGTTGTTTTTGAGCGTAACGTAAACCGTTGCCGTCCTGCTGCCGACGTTCGCGCTGTCGAGCCGTACGCTGTCTACCGCGTAGTCAACGCCGCGCAGGAGGGCGTCGGCCTTTACCAGCCCGCTGAAGGCCAGCTCGCCGCTCACCGTAGCGGTATCCGTTCCGTCGTAGGTTTTTCTGCTAACGGTGGCGCCGGCAATGGTGATGCTTCTTGGGGTGATGGTAAACAGGGAATCTGCGTCAAAATCGATGGTGTAGTTGCTGTTTGCCGACAGGGTGTTCTGCGTAATGGCGTAGGCTCCCACCTCCTCGCCGGGCAGTCGGTGCAGCTTGCCCTGGAGTATGGTCGCCGCGTTTTGGCGGTCGTCGTATTTCCAGCCGTCGGTTGTGTAGGAGAGCTGGGGTGGGTCTGCGCTGCCGTAAACCTTCGTTTGGCCGCCGTTGGGGGTAACCTTTAGGGTGGCCGGGATGATGGTAAACAGGACGCCCGGCGAAAAGGCGATGGTGTAGTTTGCGCCCGCCGACAGGTTTCCCTGCGTAATGGGGTAGGTTCCCACCTTACTGCCCGCCGTTCGCTCCAGCGCGCCGGCGAGTATTTTTTTCGCGTTTAGCTGGTCGCTACCCTGCCAGCCGCTTGCAGCGTAGGTGAGCGGCATGTCGTCTTCTCCGTAAACTTTCTTTTGGCCGCCGTCGGGCGTTACCGTGAGCGTGGCCGTGCCGATAACAATGTTTCCAAGTAAAAGGTTGTCCGCGTCGGAGAAGTTTTGTCCTCCCGTAACGCTCACCTTTACGGCGTACGTACCTGCGCTCTGCGGCGGGGTTGCGCTGCCGTTGTAGGTTACTGTGGTGGAGGCGGACGGGTTGGCGTAGGGAGCTTTCAGCGTGGGGGTAGCAATTCCATGCGCCAGTCCGTCGTACGGGAGGTTCGGCAAGGTGTAGCTCAAATGCTCTTTGGTGAGGGTTGCCTTACCGATGTTGAAGGTGCCCAGCACAAGGTTACTTTCGGCGTTGAAGTTCGTTCCGGTGGCAATATCCACCGCTACGGTGTATGCGCCGGCGTTCGTCGGCTTGCTGAAGCTGCCGTTGTACTTCACCATGACGCTACCCAGCCCGGAGTAGCCGGTTCTCAGCATCGGGTCGGCAATACCCTGCGCTGCTCCGCTGTAGGTAGCGCCGTCCAAGCTGAATATCAAATGCTCGGCCGCCGGCCTGACCGGGTTGATGGAGAGCGTACCCATGTCCAGCCCCACGGCGGCGTTGAAGTTCGTTCCGCCGTCAATATCCGCCGTTACGGCGTACTGTCCGGCATCGGTAGGCTTGGTTGTGTTGCCGGCGTACCTCAGGGTGATAGCGCCCATGCCGGAGTAGGGAGATTTGAGCGTCGGGTTGGGAATGCCATGCTGCTGTCCGTTGTAGCTCACGGCTTCGGGCGCGGTGTAGCTCAAATGCGTTGCGGCCGCAGGCGTAGCTTTAGCAATGGAGAACGTTCCCAGCGAAAGGTTGCCTATGCCGCCAAAGTTTGCTCCTGCGGCAATATCCACCGTCACGTGGTAGTCCCCTGCGCCGGTGGGCAGCGCAGCGCTGCCGTTGTACTTCACCGTAACGTCGCCCATGCCGGTGTAGCCGGGTTTCGGCGTTGGTGGGGCAATGCCCTGCGGCTGTCCGTTGTAGGTAACGCCCGCCACGCTGTAAGCCAAGTGCGCTTCTGCAGGCGTGATTGGGTTGATGGCGAGCGTTCCCAGCGCAAGCCCGACGGCGGCGTTGAAGTTCGCTCCGCCGCCAACATCCGCCGTTACGGCGTACAGCCCCGCCTCGGTGGGCTTGGTTGCGTTGCCGGCGTACCTCACCGTGATGGCGCCTGTGCCGGTGTATGGCGCTTTTGGCGTTGGGCTGGGAATGCCGTGCGGCAGCCCGTCGTAGCCAACGGCTCCCGGCGCGGTGAAGCTCAGGTGCGTTGCCGCCACAGGCGTGGCCTTAGCAATGGTGAAGGCGCCCAGCTCAAGCCCGTTTACGGCGCCGAAGTTCGCTCCCGAGTCGATATTCACCTTCACGGTGTACACCCCTGCGCTCGTGGGCGGGGTGGCGCTGTCGTTGTAGGTTACCGCTGCAACGTTGCCCATCCCGGTGTAGGCGGTGTTCAGCATCGGGGTGGAGACGCCGTGCGCAGCCCCGTCGTAGGTAACGTTTGGCAAGGTGAAGGTCAAATGCTTTGCCGCAGGCGTAACGCTTTTGATGGTGAGCGCGCCCAGCTCAAGCCCGATGGCGGCCTTGAGGTTCGTCCCGCCGCCAATATCCACCGTTACGGCGTACGCGCCTGCGTTGGTGGGCTTGGTTGTGTTGCCGGCGTACCTCACCGTGATGGTACCTATGTCGTCGGCGCTGTAGGGCGACTTTGGCGTAGGGCTGCCAATGCCATGCGGCAGCCCGTCGTAGCTCACGACGCCCGGCGCGGCGTAGTCCAAGTGCGTTGCCGGCGCAGGCGTGGCTTTGCCAATGGCGATGTTGCCCAGCGCAAGGTCGACTGCGTCGTAGAAGTTTTGCCCGCCGGCAACCGTCGCCTTTACGGTGTACGCGCCTGCGTTTTTCGGCAGGCTGGCGCTGCCGCTGTACGTCAGCGTGGTGG
>JAIROF010000066.1 GCA_031257655.1 Prevotellaceae bacterium
TTTTTCACTTTTGCAATATCCGTCAACGAAATATAATCTACACTATCTATTTTGATAATGGCTATTTCTGTATGTTTTACATTTATTTTTGCCATAATATTGTCATTTCTCATTATCAAAAAACACCTTCATTCTTCCCTCGCCGCGGTTCGACCATGCGTAGTAGGGGATTAATGTGTGCTCCTCGCTACGGATAACGCTTACTCCGCCTAACAATTCGGGCGTCCATGCAGCTTTTGCCGATTGCAGCTTTAGCGGCTTGTCGAATGCTTTGGGGTTGTCCGTTTCCTCCATGCAGTATACCAAAGGCCCGGATTCTACGGCAAATTTCCCGGCATCGTCCTTTACCTCCGGACGGGCTACGACGGTGCGCGGCTGCATCGGGAAATTCAGCGCAAGGCTGTCGCCGGGTTTCCATGCGCGGGTGAGGGTGTAGTAGCCGTCGGCGGTATTCGGCGCGTGTGAGGGCTGCGTTTTACGATTATCCGAATACGCATATAATCCGCCCGGCGCCGGAGCGTTTTGCGCCCACAGGGGGACGCGGATTTTCAGGGTGAACGGCTGCGGTAGGGTCGTGGCGCGCTGCGACCCTGCAATGTTGCTATCGACCATGCGTATCGTTACCTGCCCGCTCCACGGATAGCCCGTTTGCTGCTCAATCGTTACCGTTTCGTTTCCGACGGGAATTTTCGCCCTGCTCGACACAAACAGGTTGACGTACACCGTATCCTGCTGCACGGCGTAAATCAGGTTGGGGATAGAGGGGATGAAGCGAATGAGGTTGGTAGGGCAGCAGGAGCAGTCGAACCACGCCGCCCGCGTGCACGAAACGCCGTGGTTAAACCTGTATTTGCCGTCGGATTCCAGCGGGTTGGGGTAGAAAAACTCCGTGCCGGCGAGCGATATTCCCGAAATCACGCCGTTGTAGAGCATGCGCTCGAGGGCGTCGAAGTATTGCGCCTCGCCGGTCAGGCGGAACAGCCGCTCCGCCCAGTACACGCCCCCGATGGCGGCGCAGGTTTCGCCGTAGGCGGTCAGGTTGGGCAGCTCGTAATTGCCGCCAAAGGCTTCGCCGTCGTGCCGCGCGCCAAGCCCGCCGGTGAGGTACATTTTTTTGCCGGTCATGTTGCCCCAGAGCCGGTGCACGGCGTTCCGGTAAGGCTTGTCGCCGTAGAGAGCGGCAACGTCGGTCATGCCGGCGTACATGTAAACGGCGCGGACGGCGTGCCCCACCGCTTCGTCCTGCGCTACGACCGGCAAATGGTCTTGGCTGTATGCGCCGCGTATTTTACGGCGCTGCTTATCGCCGCGCAGGTCGAGGAATTTCTTGGCCAGATGCAGGTAATCCGTCTTTCCGGTAATCTGGTAGAGCTTTATCAAGCCGGTTTCAACAATCTGGTGGCCGGGGACTTCGTAGTTTGCCGTATCGCCAAAGACGGTTACCAGCAGGTCGGCGTTTTTGAGCGCAACGTCGAGAAAATTGCGCTTGCCGGTCGCCCAGTGGTGCGCCGCCGCCGCTTCGAAGAGGTGCCCGCTGTTGTAGAGCTCGTGGCTTGCGCCTAAGTCGAACCAGCGTCCGCCGCCGGGTTTCACCCACGAGGCGGGCGGGCGCTTGGGGTCAATCGTGCGCCATGTGGTGAGATAGCCGTCCGGCTCCTGCCCGTAGGCAATCAGGCTGATAGCGGAATCCAGATAGCTGTCCAGCGCAGGATTCGGGGCGTTGATTAGGGAGTAGGCCGCGCCTTCGATCGTTTTATACACGTCGGTATCGTCGAATGGCATTGCGCCGCGCGTTTTGCCCGTGCCGCCGCGAATGACGTTTCCGGCGGTTACAAAGTTCTCCAAGCGCCCTTCCGCTTCGCACTTTTCAAAAGCGTAGCGGATGGTCTTTTCCTGTATTGTCCGGATTTTGGGCAACCAGAAATTGTCGGTCAGGGTTACCTCGCTCAGCTTCACCTGCCGAATCGGGTAGTCGAGCTGTTCGCTCTTCCTCTCCGTGCAGGAAAAAGAAGTAAAGCAAATGCATGCTGGAATTAAAATTATGTGCTTCATTTTGTTGGTTGGTTATTAATTGTGATTATTTTGCCGGCTTTTAATTGTTACTTATTTTTCTTCGAAGACATACAATCCGCAGGCATGGGGACGAAGCGCTACAGAAAACCTTCCATCGGAAATGCTTGCTGATTCTCCTGTCCACATATTTTTCACCCCGCATTTCCCGCTTACCCCGATGCGCTGTAAATCAACCCGTATTTCCGCCGGCTCGGGGCTGTCGGAAGTGTTGAATAGGGCTAAATATTTTTGGCCGGATAAGGGGTTGCGCGAGGTAACCGCCACCTTTCCGTTTTCTTGAAACAGCTGCCGCGCGTCCGTACTTTCGCGGTGCATTCTCAAGACTTCGCGATTGGTAAGCAGGGATAAAGTAAGCTCATCGTTGCTTGGCAGGTCGCCGCCAAACATCAGCGGGGAGCGGAAGATGCTGAAAAACGTTACCAGCGAATACTGCTCGTCCCGCGTCAGGCGTGTCATGCGGTCGCTGCCGCGCTCGCCGCGAATGGCGATGCGCCCCAGCGGAATCATATCGCAGTCGGGCCAGGTCGGCGCAATATGCGGGTACCAGCTTTCCGCCACTTTCATCAAGTGGGTAAGGTGTCCCCAGGTATCCCAAACGTCGTCCACCATGCGCCACATGTTGACATGGTTCTTAACGTGCAGGGCTTCCGAAGCGGGCGTTTCACCGGGCGAGGCGCTCAACACAATCGGTCGGCCGCAAAGGTCAATCGCCTTGCGAATCATTTCGATTTCCCGCTTGTGGTAGGGGCGTGAAAGGTCGTCGATTTTAAGGAAATCCACGCCCCACGAAGCGTACAGCGCCATCAGGGAGCTGTAGTACGCCTGCGCGCCCGGCTTGTCGGCAATGGTGTAGTTGTCGCGCAGCCACGTGCACTGCAAGTCGGTGGAGTAGATTTGGTCGGCGGTGTACGGCGTTCCTTTAATCGGCAGCTTCTTTTCTACCGCCTGCTTGGGGATGCCGCGCATGATGTGGATGCCGAACTTCAAACCCTTGGAGTGGATATAGTCGGCAAGGGGCCGAAAACCCTTGCCGCCGGCGGCCGACGGGAAGCGGTTGACGGCGGGCTGGTAGCGTCCGTATTCGTCCATCACGTAGCGCGGGTCGGCCTGGTTGTATCCTCCGGCCTTGTCGTTTTCCACAAACCAGCGGATATCGACCACGATGTATTCCCACCCGTACGGCTTTAAGTATTGGGCCATATAATCGGCATTGGCTTTGACCTCGTGCTCTTCGACCGTGGGGCCATAGCAATCCCAAGAGTTCCAGCCCATCGGCGGGGTTTTTGCCCATTGAGCAAAAACGGGCTGAGCGGGCAAATTCCTCGCGCAAACGAATAAAATTCCCGCCAAAATAATGCATACGCGAATTTTCATAGCCAAATCTTGTAATTTACAAGAAGTAAAGCGAATGAGCGCTGAATTTAAAATTATGCTTTTCATTTTGTTTGTGTTTTTTTTATATTAGCCAGCTCCGCTTTTGCCTCAGCTGCAAGCCTTTATTTTGTTGAACAAATCATACACCGCTTCACTGCTTTGCGGTTTTTGAGTAGCTAAAGAAATCGACGTCCACGTAGCCTCCCGCGCGCTGGGTGGCGTAGCTGTAAATGGCTATGCGGTTGCCCATGAAGTGAACGAGGTTGTATATCATGCGGAACTCCGCGCCCAGCGGCGTCCAGCGCTCGCTGTCGAGGCTGTAGTAGAACGTGGCCTTGTCTGTGCCGAAATCGCAGTCCATGCGCAGGTACACCGTGCTTTGGGGCAGCGCTGCCCTACCCTTTTCGCTGCCTCGGTCGGTCATGACGATAAACTTTTTGCCGTTTTCCACGATTACCGAGATAAGGCCCGGCTCGGCGCAGAAAGCCCCTATGCCCGCCACATCGCCGCTGCGTATATGCGACACGTCCATCGCCACCACCGCGCTGCACCGTTCGCCCTCCGCGCGCTGCGAAAGGGTGTTGCGGGCGTCGAATATGCTTTTGACCACCTTTCCGGTTTTGAGGCGCAGGTAGCCGGGCCGCTCGGTGAGCGACCACAGGGCGTTGTCGGGGTTGTGGTTCCACTGCCAGCCAAGCCCCAGCGCGGCGGCGTCGAAGCTGTCGCTCGCCACTAAGGGCGCGGCGGCGTAGCCCTGCACCGGCTTTTCCATTACCCTGGGCGCCTTGCCGTTTTCGTCGCCAAGCATCGGCCAGCCGTCTATCCAGCGGCAGGGCGTGAGCACGGGCGCGCGCCCCACCGCGCCGTGGTCTTGAAACAGGAGGCCAAACCAGCGCCCGTCTTCCGTATCCACAATGCAGCCCTGCGCTACGCCGCAGCCGTACAGGTCGAGCGTGTCCGACAGAATCACCTTCGACTCGTAGGGGCCCGCTATGCGCTCGGAGCGGAAGCAGAGCTGGGTGCGGATGCCGCCGCGCGGCCACCAGATGATAAAAATGTAGTACTTGCCGTTGTACCGGCACAGGTGCGTCCCCTCAAACAACCCCCTGTAGCCTTGCGCCTCGCCGTCGATAACGCTTGCGCGGAGGCCGTCTGCTTTGACGCCGGCGAGGTCGCCGCGCAGCTCGGCTATCTTAACCTGCTTTTCGACGTACGACAGGTAAACCTTGCCGTCGTCGTCAAACAGCAGCGAAGCGTCGTGGTAGTTCCGGTCAAATTCGGCAACTTTTTCCCACTTGCCCGCCGGATTCTCCGCCGCGTAGAGGTACGACTTCTGCGGGCGGTTGGTGGCAAAGAACACGTAGAACTTGCCGCCGTGGTAGCGCAACGACGACGCCCACTGCCCCTGCCCGTAAACGTTTCCGCCCTCGAGGTCGTAGAGCGGGCTGTCCTTTACTTCGTCAAACACGTAGCCGATGATTTCCCAGCCGACGAGGTCTTTCGACTTCATGATGGGCGCACCGGGCATCAGGTGCATGGTGGTGCTCACCATGTAGAAGTCGCTGCCCACGCGGATGACGTCGGGGTCGGGCACATCGGCGTAGATGACGGGGTTGGTGAACGTCCCGCCGCCGTCGTTAGCGCCGGAGCTTTGCGCCAACGCTACCATCAAACCCGCCAACCAACAGCGAATGGCGAATAGCGAACGACGAATATGCTTATTTTTCTTTTTGTTCATAGCCTGTTAACTTTCAATATTACCTATTTTTGCTTTTTCTCTCGTAATCATTTCGGCAAGTTCTGCCTCAGAGGGCAAAACGGTTTTGTATTTTACCGCAAAAATCTGCCGGTTTTCTTTCAGAATCGAATACTTGACAATCGTTTCGTGCTTTTTGCAGTAATCTGCTGATTTCTGCGAAAAACGTCGTGTCGCTTGTGGCTATTTCTTTCATTGCAATACTAGTGGCTGTAATTATTCATTGTTCAATATTCATTGTTTCAGCATCATGAAAGATTCTCTACGCACTGTGTAGAGAATTGTAAACTCTTAAATCATTAATCATTAACCATTCACCATTAACCATTATTTTAGCAGGCTGTTCACCGCGTTCACCAAGTAAATGTAGGTTGGCGCAATCCCTATTACGTACTCATTTTCGCTCCAGTGAAAGGGGTAGTCATCCCTGTTCTCCGGGTAGTCGGGCTTGAGGATGCGCACCCCCGGGACAATTCCGCCGGGGATGAACGAAAAATCGGCCCGGTTGTTGCCGTAGGCAACCTTCTTGGGCTTTGCCCCAACGCCCGAAACAAAGGAGAGGTTGTGCGCAGGGTGACACCCGTAAAGGTAGGTCAGCGCCCGGTATATGTACTCCGGGTTAATCAGGTCGGGGAACAGGCGGTAGAGGTCGTAGGTGAAGTTTGCCATGCCGATAACGCCGCCGTTGCCCGCCCAGCCCGCCGGGCTTATCACCACGCCAAAGGGGCTTAGCGAATCGGCGGCGGCTAAGCGTTCGCCGTACGCCTTTACCGCCGGCCGGAGCTTTTGCTTCAGCGCATCGCCTACGTGCGGCGCTGCCTGCGCCAGCACAAAGAGGTTGCGCTCAACGTCGCCTTCGAGCTCGGGCAGCAGCTGGTCTATGCGCGCCCTGTAGGCAGCGTTGCCCGTTGTTCGCCAGAGCTCGAGGGCGGCGAGCAGCTCTGTTTGCGCGCCAAACCCGCGCACAAAGAACGGCTGGTCTTGCTCCGCCTCCGCCGGTCGGCTGTGCTCCTCCTCCCAGATTTGCTGCGCAATGCTGAGGCATTCTGCGGCAAAGGCGCCGTTGTAGCTTTTCAGGACGCGGGCGGCGGCGGCCAACGAGGTGGCGGTGTTGTAGCTCAGGTAGGCCGACCGGTTGGTAAACGCCCAGCGGTCGTCGGGCGTTCCGCTGAAGCGCCCGTCGGTTTGCAGGCTGTCCAAGCGCGGGTCGTAAATCAGGTTGTCGGTTTTGGTCAGGGCGTCGCCCAGGTGGCGGTACTGGTAGAGGTGCGATTCGTTGATGCCCGCAATGGCGTATCCCACCGCCTTAACCTGAGCGGCCAGCTGGAGCGCGCCGTGCTCCACCTGCTGGAGCACGTCGGGCTTGCCGTCGGGCACGTGGATGTCAACGTAGCGCGTCTGCTGGTTTACCGTCGTTTCGTCGCGGTCAACGCCAAAGGTTTCGTAGAGGCGCACCAGCGACTGCACGGCGCTCTGCTGCGACGGCGTTTGGATGTCAAAGTCGCCGGCGTCGAACCAGCCGCCCACGTTGAGGCCCGGGATGTGCTGCAAGGGCTTATACCTGTTGCCCGTGCTGCTTCCCTGCCGCCATCCGTCCCAGTGCGCGCGGTTGAGGGGCGCCTGCAGGGCGTCGTCGAGGTGCGGCGCACCGTGCCACACGCGGTAGGCCTCGCGCACAAACATGTGGTCCATCTGCACCGGCATAAACACGTCGAGCGTGGGAAACCATGCGCGCTCAAAAACGTCGGCGGCAATGGGGAAGGGCGAGGTGCGCTGCCCGCCGTACTCCAGCTCGTAAATGCCCGGCTCTCGCACCGACGAAAAGTCGAGCTGCAGGTAGCGGTACCGCAAGAACATCCCCCACACCTTTGGCGTAGCCCGCAGCGCCTTTGTGCGGCTGCCGTCGCGGTTGACCCTCCAAAGCGAAATGGCGGAGCGCGGCTTGTCGTTCTTGTCGAGCTCCACCACGGCGAGCTTGGCCTGCAACGGGTGGTAGCCTGCCTGCGAATACGAAATAACGGGCGGACGCACCCAGCCCGCAACGGATTCGCCCGCGATAGCCCATTCGGCTATTTTGCCGGTTTTGCCGGACGGCAGCAGCGTGCGGAGCACAAACGTTCCGTTCTGCTGCTTGTTGCGCCCGTCCAGCAGCATCAGCTCGCTCCCTTCGGTCAGGCGCACGGTGAGGTGCTTGGCGGGGTCTTCGGGCGCTACCTCAATCCGCTGGCCCAACGCCATTGGCGTTGGCTCCACCTGCCCGTTGATGACGGTCATAAAATCGGCCGGCGAAGTGGGGAATAGCCCGTGCTTGCTGTCGAGGATGTACGACGCTCCCCAAAACACGGGCGGAAACAGCTCCAAGTTCAACCCGGCCACGCCTGCCAGCGCGTCGGGCAAGGGGCTATCTACGTTGACGCTAAGGTACAACTCGTCGCCCCTTGCCTCCGCCGCGAGGGTGTACTGGAAGCTGTAGGCGGCAAAGCGCATGGTTACCTCTATGCGCCGGTTTTCCCGGTCAACCTTTTTATCCACAAACCTGGCGATGGGATCCCACTGCCCCGGCGTAGGGTTCAGGCGCACGTCGCCGTTGGTGGCGGTGCGCACGCCGTGGTGAATAATCTCCACCGCGCTGACCTTGGAATCGTCAAACAGGTTGTCGTACATGTTGTTGAAGACGAGAACGTTGAATCCTCGCTTCTCAAAGTACAGCGAATCGTTGAGCGTTAAGCCCTTCGATGCGCCGGCGCCGCCCTGACAGCCCAGCTGCCACAGGCAAGCCGTAGCCGCCGCCGCTACGATACAAATGGAAAATGTTTTTAATTTTTTCATGCTGATTGCATTTTAGCGTGTTATTTACTCATGCTACGCATATAGCTGTCTGAACTCGGATTTTTTTGATTTGAATGATTCCTATGATTGATGTCGCATAGCGCTGTAGAGACGCGGGGCGGGCGTCGCGCGGGGCCGCGCGCCGCCCGGTCGCCGTTGAGACGACCTTTCTGCGTAACATGAACTATTTACATGATATTGAGACTTCTTTAGGGAACCTCTAAAAACCCCAAACTCTGCGTTACGCTCCCTCGGCAAAATGCTCATTTACTTTAGTAAACTCCGCTTTTGCCTCAGCCGCAAGCCTTGATTTTGGGGTTTTAGAGGTCCCCTTTAATTGTTCCATGCTACTGTTTCACCTCGCAGGTCTGCGACCTGCGGAGCGATACCACCGCGCCGCCCTGCCTGCAAGGCAGGACAGCCATAACCGCAGGTCTGCGACCTGCGGACAGGCCGCGACTACCGCGCCGACCTGCCTGATAAGGCAGGACATTAATCTTTCAAAAAATACCGTTCATCTATCTCAATACCATTATCTATCAAGAATTGTCGATATTCCTCTTCAAAAGTAACAATCTTATGATGCGTCTTCTGATTATCAATATAGTTGATAATCTTTTGTTTATCATTCAAACTGTAGGTAAAGCCCGCATAGCTAACTGCCCAACCCCTAAAATTGGGAAAATTAGGATTTTTTGCCAACCATTTACTCGAATATTCTTTGAGCTCTTTCATAAAATCGGACAACGAATAAGTCGGATGCATATCAACCAGCAAATGAAGATGATTTTCCGTGCCGCCAATATCATATAAGTGCGATTTTTTATGCTCAACAATTCCCCGAATGTAAGCGTACAGGTCTTTTTCGTGTGCTTCCGTAATTGTATTCGTACTGCACTTCGTACGGAAAACGATGTGGTAAAGAAGCCGTGTATAGCTCATTATTATTCATTTTAATTGTTTATATTCTTTCTTTCAGGCAGATGCCTCCGGTGGCGTTTGCTATGTCCGCAGGTCGCAGACCTGCGGTTATGGCTGTCCTGCCTTTCAGGCAGGGAGCCACCAATTCTCAATTCTCAATTCTCAATTCTCAATTCTCAATTCTCCTTGAAAGGGCGAGGCCGGCAGCCCCGACCGGTTTCGCAGGTTGGCGCCGTCGGGGTTGTCTGCCCAGGCGTAGCGCACGGCGGTGGGGTGGGACACTTCGTCGTGCCACACCGCCACCTTTTGTCCGTCGATAGCCGCCTTTGCCAAGCGAAAGACGCCGTCGGCGCCGGCTATCGCGAAGCCTTTCAGCTCATCTACCGGCAACAGGTCGTTAGCGTCGTCCCGAAACGAAACGATGATTTTGTTTCCCGACCGCTCGCACGACCTGTACCGGGGGCCTTCGCTTACGATGCTTTTGCCGTAGAGCATTTTTTGGGCTTGCAGCGCGAGGCGCTTACCCACGTCCTTTTTGTTGAGCGGGTGGATGTCGTTCCATTCGCCCAGGTCGATGGTTACCGCCAGCGCCGCGTGGGGCACGTCTTCGGTGAGCCGGCGCTGCACGTCGCGCAGCGCCGCCCAGCCGCTGTGCTGCTGAAGCAGGGCAGGCGCCATGAAGTTGGCCAGCTGCACAATGAAGAAGGGCAAGTCTGCGCCCCAGGCGCTGCGCCAGTCGCCCATCAGGGCTGCCATCAGGCGGTAGTACTCCGCTGCGCGGCCGGTGTTCGATTCGCCCTGATACCAGAGCACGCCCTTCACGGCGTGGTTTCTGAGCGGCGCAATCATGGCGTTGTACAGGCCAGCGGGCTTGTTCTGGAACGCCATGCCGCCGCCGGGAGCCGGAGGCATCAGCGCCCCGGCGCGGTATTTCCATTCGCCCGTCAGGGGTATCTCCCCGTCGGCAAAGGCGATTTTGTAGGGCTTGTCGGGCACGAACTCGGCAAAACCGCCGCTGCTCACTACGCGCACGGCGATAAGGTTTTTCCCCTCCCGGAGCGTCCCGGCGGGAAGCGGGTAGATGCGCGGCGGGTACTGGTAGGTGGTTGTACCCACCGATTTTCCGTTGACAAACGTTTCGTCGGCGTTCACAATGCGCCCCATGTAGAGCGTGGCGGGCTGGCCGGCGTACCCGGCGGGGACGTCAACCTCCCGGCGAAACCAGTAGGCGCCGTTGGCGGGGCGGCCGTCGCTTTTGCCCCAGCTGCTGTTGAGCAGGTTGGTGGCACTCCATGCCCGGTCGTCGTAGGCGGGCGACGCCCACTGCTCGCGCAGGCCCCGGTCCTGCTCGCCCAGCACCTCGTGCCAGCGGCGACCGGGCAGCGCGCCGAGCCGCTGCATGTCGGCAACAAATTCGTCCGACCGGCACATCCGAACGTCGTTGAGCATGGCGGGGAACGGCTGCAGCGCCGCTTCGCTCAGCCACGCCTCGGCGGGGGAGCCGCCCACGCTGGAGTTGATAATGCCCACGGGAACGCCCGTTGCCTCGTACATCTCCCGGGCAAAGAAGTAGGCAACCGCCGAAAAGCCGGGCGCCGTTTCGGGCGTAACCTCCACCCACGAGCAGGGCGGCACGTCCGCCTGCGGGGCGTGGAAGCTGTACGCCAGCGGGATTTTGGCGTAGCGGATGTGCGGGTTGGCGTACGCCCGGATCTCGTCGCCAAACAGGGTCATGACCCGCGAAATGGGCGTTTCCATGTTCGACTGCCCGGAGCAGAGCCACACGTCGCCAAACAAAACGTTGCTGATGGTAATGGTGTTGCTGGCCCGAATGGTGAGCGTGTGGGGGCCGCCGGATTTTTGGGGCGGCAGCCGGATTTCCCAGCTACCGCTGCTGTCGGCCACCGTTTGGTAGGCGCGCTTCCGGAACGTCAGGCCCACCGCTTCGCCGGGCGACGCCCAGCCCCACAGCACGGCGGGCGCGTCGCGCTGTAGCATCAGGTTGTTGCTCACCAGCTGGGGCAACCGGACTTCGGCAAGCGAGGCCGCAGACAAAAAGAAAAAAATGAAAAGGGGCGTAATGTGCTTCATGGTTGCTATAGCTTAGAAATTAGCGATTTCCAAAAGATGGTCGCTGCCGAATGCTCGTCGCAGCTCCGGTTTTTTTTTGGTGATGTCATAAATTGCATGATATAGCAAGTATTATGCTGATTATAAACCGTTTACATTAATGAGGTTAATGAGGTTGTTATTTCTATTATATCGCTCTGCTACTGAGGTTGTTTTGTTATTGAAATTAGGTATAAATTAGGTT
>JAIROF010000084.1 GCA_031257655.1 Prevotellaceae bacterium
AGGAAAGATTTTTTTTGCTCTTTTGTATATAAAAATTTGGATTTATCGAATATTTTTTTAACACACACACACACACACACACACACACACACACACACACACACACACACACACAGTACTCAGCAAGTTAGGAAGGATTACCATACCTCTCCCCCACTCCCCCCCATATTTTGCTGCGGGGGGTGGGGGTTTTTTGTACTCCATTGCTATACCGCTATTGCTATACCGCTACTATACCAGCGGATGCGAATACAAGCATCATACCCAATGTTCAACCCTCAAAAATCGTTATGCCTATGAAGAATAAAAGTTAACCTGTTTAGCCGGAAGGAGAAGCCCAACCGGCGTCATTTTACTAACAAAAATGACAAAATTTTATCCAGATGCGATAAAATAGACCAAGCTATCTCATGAAAAAACAGCCAAACAAAGTATAAAAAAATCATAAATCAACTTATTGTCATGATTAAACAAAAACTTCTTAAAATTAGCGCGCTGCGGAAGCTGCTGCTGTCTGCAGGCGCGTGTATGCTTACGCTTACGCTGCTGGCCCAGCAAAGCGTAACCGTTACGGGAACGGTAACCGACCATGACGGCGAAGCGCTTTCGGGCGCGAGCATTATCCTTAAAGGGACGACGGTAGGCACCATAAGCAACGCCTCCGGCAGCTACTCCATAAGCGTACCGGGCAGCAGCGCTGTGCTGGTGTTTTCGTTTATGGGATTTGTGGCGCAGGAAATTAGCGTAGGCTCCCAGGCGGTTATCAACGTAACCTTAGAGGAGGACGTGTTTCAGCTGGAGGGGACGGTGGTTATCGGCTACGGTTCGCTGGAGAAAAAGCAGCTGACGAACTCCGTTACCTCCATTTCGGCGCGGGAGCTGCCGCAGGGACTTGGCGGAGCAACCATTGCCAACTCGCTGAGCGGAAAGGTAAGCAGCCTGGTAATGCACGAAACGCCAAGCCCCAACTCGGATTTGAAGCTCCAGCTGCGCGGCATGGCGTCGATTAACGCAGAGAGCGGCCCGCTGGTGGTTATCGACGGTATGCCGGGCGGAGACATCCGCTCGGTGGTGCAGGAGGACATCCAGTCTATCGACATCCTGAAGGACGCCGCCGCAGGAGCCATCTACGGAACGCGCGCTACCGGAGGCGTGATCCTCATTACCACCAAGCAGGCGCAGGAGGGTAAGCTCAAGATGACCTACACCGGCGAGGTGATTTTCAAAAACACCTTTGCCAAGCCCGACATTATGACGGCAGAGGAGTTTGTGCGCTACAACACGGCGGCTACCAACTACGGGGGCAGCTACGACTGGTACGAGGCGGCGCTGGCAGACAACCCCACTTCGCAGCGCCATGTCGTAAACCTGAACGGCGGCTCGCGCGATGCGCGCATCTTCGCCACCGCCATGTACGAAGACAACTGCGGAACGATGCTCGGCGATACCCGTAAGGATTTCAGCGGGCGCGTCAACAGCGCCTTCAAGCTCCTCGACGGATGGCTCGACATCAACACGCACATCGCCTACCGGCAGGCAGACCGCAACAGGGATAAGGCGACCGCCGGAACGCCCTGGTTCAACAACCCCACCCAGTCGCCATACGCAGGATATCCTTCGGAAACCTGGCCATACACGGTGAGCATGGTGGCGGCGCGAAACTCCCTGTTCGACGCAAAGAACATCACCGACAAGGGCTTGGACAAATGGTTTCGCCCCGATGTGGAGGCTAAGCTCAACATCCTCCCCATTTCGGGGCTTACCTACACGCAGACGGTAGGCTACGAAAACAGGCAGTGGGAGCGCAAGCTCTACGAGCCGTCCTTCTTGCAGAGAGGCGAATGGACAAACCGCTCGGGGCTGGGTACAGCGCAAATCGAATCCGACAAAATCATGCAGGTAAACTCCGAAGGCTACTTCTCCTTTATCCGCTCCATTGGCGCCGACCACAAAATCAACGCCGCCGCAGGGTACAGCTACTTTGAAAAGAACAGGGAAAAGTACAGCATGAAGAACTACGGCTTTGATTTTGACCCTGTAGGCGTGTGGAATATGGGCAGCGGCTCATACCTCAACAACCCCAATATTTCGGACCCAAAGCCCGAAATGTACTCCCAAAAAGCTATCACCGAGCGCCTGCTTGCCGGTTTTGGCCGCGTAAACTACTCGTTTCGGGACAAATACATCGCCACGGCAACGCTCCGGCGCGAAGGCTCGTCGAAGTTTGCCGAAAACAACCGCTGGGGCACCTTCTACGGCCTCTCGGCCGCATGGCGCATCTCCGAAGAGGGATTCCTAAAGGACGTTGAGCAGGTCAACGATCTGAAGCTGCGCCTCTCCTACGGCGTTACCGGCAACGAGGGCACTATTCTCCATGAAACCACAGGATTCCCCATTGCCTATGGCGCCGTTACCTATTCGCCTTCAGAATCCAGGACCATGCTGCCCGACGGCTCGTGGGTGGCTTCGTACGCAACGGCCTACGACATCAACCCCAACCTCGGATGGGAGGAAAAGCACGAGTGGAACATCGGCGTGGACTTCGAGCTGCTCAGCCGGCGCCTCTTTGGCAAGGTGGACTTCTTCCGCCGCAACATCGAAGGCCTGATTTTCCAAACCAACAACTCGAAGGGGCAGCACGGCACGTGGTACGAAAATATCGGAACGCTCGAAAATTTCGGCTGGGAGTTTGAAATCGGCGGCATCGCTGTCGACAGCAAAGACTGGAAGTACACCACCAAGATGAACATCAGCCACAACTCCACCAAGGTGGGCGTAATGGACGGAACCTCCACCCGGGTGGCCGGCAAAAACAGCTACGTAGGCAGAGCCGGCTACGTGCACTACCTGGAAGAGGGTGTACAGGTAGGCTCTTTTACGCTCTACAAGTATGCAGGAATTGACTATCGGGGCAACTTTACCGCCTACCTGCCGCCCGACGAAGAGGGAAACGTAACGGTAAAGGCGCTCGACGGCGATGCCGACGATAAGGAAAAGCAGTATATGGGCAACTACGTGCCTACGGCGGTTATCGGCTGGAGCCACGACTTGGAGTACAAAAGCTGGTACCTGCAAATGCAAATCAACAGCGCCATCGACTTCGACATCTACAACGCCTTTGAGCACGTGCACGGCCTGACGGAAGGTATGGCCGGAAACAGCAACAAGCTGCTCGTAGCCTACACCAAGAACGCCCGCATCACAGGACGCGCCCAGGCTACC
Organism: Prevotellaceae bacterium; assembly: GCA_031257655.1. Lineage (GTDB taxonomy): Bacteria > Bacteroidota > Bacteroidia > Bacteroidales > UBA932 > JAITMY01. The sequence continues at coordinate 3,223 of JAIROF010000084.1, forward strand.
AACTATTTTCTCGAAGACGGCACATACGTCAAGCTGCAAAACATTTCGCTCGGCTACCGCCTGGATTTGAAAAAATACAGCCGGCTCTTTGATTCGGCAAAGGTATACCTGTCGATCAACAACGCGCTGCGCCTTACAAAATACAGCGGCACGAACCCCGAAATCGACTTCACCGGCTGGGAAGGCGGCGTCGATACCGGCGTGAGCTACCCGCAAACGCGCACGTTTGCGCTAGGAATTCAGTTAACTTTTTAAAATTCAATTGTCATGAAAAAAATAAATTTACGTAAAGCGCTACCGGCTGCCGCCGCGCTGATGCTATTCGGACAGTGCAGCATAGAGCCTATTTACTACACGGAGGTAACCGAGGAGGTATACAACTCTTCGGCAGGAACTTCGGACGAGGCCGCTCAAATCGGCGTTTGGCAAATACTCGCCGTGCCGTTCGACCATTTGAAAGACTACCACGGAAGAATCCCCATGACCTCCCTCACGGCAAGCAATACCCTGACAACCGACGAAATACTCATGCCCAACCGCAACGGCGACTGGTACGACGATGGATTCTACCTGAACCACTGGTACCATAAGTGGAACTCTACAACGGATGGCTACTGGGTATATGCGCATGACGACGCCGTGATGCAGGGTGTTGTAAAATGCTGGGATACGTACAAGCGGCTTGAGGCTATAGACTTTGCCGCCATCGGATTTTCCGATCCCGAAAAAACAAAAAAATGGATGCTGGCACAGGTAAAAGCAACGATTGCCTTCCTCTACCTGTGCGGGCTTGACCACTTTGGCGGGCTGCCGCTGTACAAAACCGTGGCGGAGGGAACATCGGAAGAGGCTTTCGGACGCGCGACCGACAAGGAGACATTTCAGTTTATCGAAAGCACCCTCAGGGAGGTTATTCCCGACCTGGAGGTAAACGGCGCCAACGCCTTCAACGGATTCTTTACCAAGGGCGCTGCCGCCGCAGTGCTTGCCCGCCTGTACTTCAACGCCCGCTCTTACACCAAAGGGGAAGACCCCACGGCGCCAGGCGAAAGCTACGATGCGCAATGCAAAGAGGTGTGCACCGACATCAAGAACGGCGTTTACGGCACCTATAGCGTAGCCGCCGACTACCGCAGCGTTTTTGGCTGGAGCAACGAATACTGCTCCGAATTTATATTCGGCATTTCCAGCGCCAAGAGTTTTCGCGAAGTTAGCGGAAGCCGCCCGGAGTACGGAACTCACTACAACACCATGGTATACTTGGACAACAAGGAAGCGCTGTCGTGGAACGGCATTTGCCTTTCGCCCTCGCTGGACATGGATGGCAAAAACTACCGGTACGTAACCGGTAACCTTGGCGGGCCGTTCAAGCTGGGCTGCCCGTACGACAAGTTCGATTCTACCGACGTGCGCAAGCAAAATTACGTGTACCGCGGCGGCGGCCAGTACGAAGGAATGTTCCTTGCCGGCAAGCTCATCAACCCGCTGACGGGAGGCGTCTGCACGGCCGACGGCACCCGCGAGTACAAGCAGGGCGACACCATCCCGATGGTGGATATTATCGCGCAGATTTGCCCCACCAAGACCTACAGACCCAACCGCTACGAAGGCGCCATGTTTGCAGAGGAAAATTCGGGCGTGCGCCTGCTCAAATTTTCGCCTATTCCCAACGACGCCGACAACGCGACGCGCTTCAACCCCGACATCCCGATTATCCGCTACGCGGAGATTGAGTTCATGCTGGCAGAAATTGCCTTCAACGACGGTGATAAGGGGACGGCGGCCAAGCTTATCAACGACATCCGCGCACGGTACTTTACAACCACCGGCGGCGACCCGAACCCCGTGCCGGACGACTTCGATAAGTACCGCCTTGCCGACGAATGGCTGATTGAGTTCCTCGGCGAAGGACGCCGCCGCACCGACCTCGTGCGCCTGGGGCTCTACACCACAGAACCCTGGTGGGACCACCCGGCAGACGGGCCGGGGCAGGAATACCGCAACCGATTCCCCATCCCACAGCACGCGATTGATGCAAACCCGAAGCTAACGCAAAATCCGGGATACTAATACTAAACCGTTTTTTAATTATTTTAAATCTTCAAATAATGAAAAGAATATTCCTACTTTTAATCTCAGCGCTGGCATGTACGATAGGCATGACCGGCTGTGGTGAAGAAAACAAAGAACCCGGCAACGTGCCGCTGACCGATATTACGACCGACAGGGCCGACGGCATCTCGCTTAACGTGCGATACGGCGAGGCTTCGGCTAATGTAAAGTTTTACCCGGTACCGCCTAACGCTACCGACGTGAAATTTATGCTGACTTCGGCAGACGACAGCGTGGCCACCATACGGGAAACCAAGCTGGGCGAGGCGGTAGTCACCGTTCTCAAGCCTGGCGCCACTACGGTGACCATAGCCAGCGGAAATGTCACAAAAGACATTGCGGTAACAGGTCGCTCCGACGTAACCGCGCTGGCCGAAATCCGATTGGAGACAGACTCGGCGCCTGCAGAAGGAACCGACACTACGCTGATTTTTAATTTGCCTGTGAGCAAAGCGATAAAGGTAAAGGCGAGCGCGAATCCGAGAAATGCCAATACCGATGCTAACGATTATGTAACCTTTACCTGGAAATCGAGCAAACCAACGGTGGCAACGGTTGCAGAGGATGCGGAAACGACAAAAGCGGTTGACAAAACCGGCACCATTACCGCTATAGCCAAAGGCGAAGCCGAGATCACGATAAGCTGCGGCGAAATCAAGGCAAAGCGCATCATCGTCAAAGTCGACTAAAAGCGACAGCGGCGGCTGCCGAAGAGCGGGCTGCCAACGTAAACCCGAAAATTGAGCAGCACCCGGAAGGCGGGTGCGCCACTCAATTTACCAGGAGAAGTTGCCGGATAGCAGATAGCATCCGGCAACTTTTTTTTCTCCCCCAGCCAACAAATCGCTCCGGCAGCCGCCTGCTCCGGCAACCGCCCAACCGACGCCATGCCGCGCACAGCATAAGCATGCCGCAGGGCGCCCGGCGGGTTGGGCATTCTTTCTCCAACATCTTTTAGCTGCAAAGGGGCTTCGGCTACCGCAACATTCTAACAAAATTCCTTACCTTTGCAAGGAATTGTAACATAATTTGAGTATGTCTTTTTACGAAGATCGAGCGGCTACCGAGGGTCTAACCTTTGACGATGTGCTGCTCATGCCGGCCTACTCCGAGGTGCTGCCGCGCGAAGTATCGGTGGCCACCCGGTTTACCCGCCGCATCGCCATCAACGCCCCCATTGTATCGGCCGCCATGGATACCGTCACCGAATCGCAGCTGGCCATTGCGATTGCCCGCGAAGGCGGCATTGGGGTGATTCACAAAAATATGAGCATAGAGCACCAGGCGGCGCATGTGCGCATCGTAAAGCGCGCCGAAAACGGCATGATCTACGACCCGCTCACCATTAGCCCCGACAAAACGGTGGGCGAAGCGCTGTTCATCATGAAAGAGCATAAAATTGGCGGCATTCCGGTGATCAACGAGCAGCGCAAGCTGGCCGGCATTGTCACCAACCGCGACCTGCGCTTTGAGGACAACATGAGCCGCCCCGTGAGGGAGGTCATGACGCCGCGCGAAAAGCTCATCACCATTACCGAAAAAGACCTCACCAGCCTCGAAAGCGCCGCCACCATCCTGCGCATCCACAAAATCGAAAAGCTGCCGGTGGTAAACGCCGAAACCGACACGCTGCAAGGCCTGTTCACCTTCAAAGACCTGACCAAGGTAAAGGATAACCCCAACGCCAGCAAAGACAGCATGGGTCGCCTGCGGGTCGCCGCAGGCGTGGGCATTACCCCCGACGCGCCGCAGCGCGTGGCCGCCCTGGTCGACGCCGGGGTGGACGCCATCGTTATCGATACCGCGCACGGGCATACGCCCGGAGCCGTAGACCTGCTCCGCCAGGTAAAGCGCCGCTACTCCGCCATCGACGTGGTGGTGGGAAACACCGCCACCGCCACCGCCGCAAAATTCCTCGCCGACGCCGGGGCCGACGCCGTGAAAGTCGGCATCGGCCCCGGCTCTATCTGCACCACGCGCATCATCGCGGGCATCGGCGTACCGCAGCTCTCCGCCATATACGACGTGGCAAAAGCCCTCCGCGGAACAGGTATCCCCGTCATCGCCGACGGCGGCATCCGATACTCCGGCGACATCGTAAAGGCGCTCGCGGCCGGCGCCGACAGCATCATGGCCGGATCTATGTTTGCCGGCGTGGAGGAATCCCCAGGCGAAACTATCATCTACAACGGACGCAAGTTTAAGGCCTACCGCGGCATGGGATCGCTGGAGGCTATGCAGCACGGCTCTAAGGACAGGTATTTCCAGGCTGAAGTCGACGACCTCAAAAAGCTCGTCCCCGAAGGTATAGCAGGACGGGTGCCCTTTAAGGGTGCCCTCGCAGAGGTCGTATACCAAATGCTCGGCGGCCTGAGAGCGGGAATGTTCTACTGCGGCGCTAAAGATATAAATGAGCTCAAACAGGCTAAATTTGTCCGCATCACCAACTCCGGAATGGCCGAAAGCCACCCACACGACATTATGGTAACAAGCGAAGCCCCCAACTATAGCAGGTAAAAACTAAAAACTAAAAACTAAAAACTAAAGTTGAAAGTTGAAAGTTGAAAGTTGAAAACTAATAAGTAAGTAATCACTAATATCTAATAGCTAATAGCTAATATCTAATATCTAATATCTAATATCTAATATCTAAGAAGGTTGATGGCAATATTTTTCTTCAAGCGAACGTTTTTTTTCGTGCTGGTTGCAGCAGCGTTCTTTTCGTGCAGCTACGCGGGCAAGAGCCGCCAGGAGGGTTGGCCGCTGGCTGCGGTGGGCAGCAAAACGCTGTACGCGGAGGACGTAAAGGAGCTCTTCCCGCCGGGCGTCACCGGCGAGGATAGCCTCACCATGCTGCACGCCTGCGTAGACGCCTGGGTGAAAAAAATGCTGCTGCTGCGCCTCGCAGAAGAAAACCTGAGCAGCAAGCAAAAAGACGTGTCGGCGCTGCTGGAGGACTACCGAACATCGCTGCTGGTGTACCGCTACAAGCAGGAGTACGTCGAGCTCGTGGATACCGCCATATCGGAGAGCGAATGCGAGGCCTTTTACACCGAAAATAAGCAGCACCTTACGCTGTTCAAGCCGGTGGTGCGCGTGCTCTTTATCAAGCTCCGCAAAAATTCTCCCTACTTGGAGCGCATCCGAAAAATATACACCTCCAACCGGCCGGAGGACATCGCAACGCTGGAAGACCTGTGCCTGCAAGCGGCGCTCAAGTTCGACCACTACGGCAACCGCTGGCTGTCGCTGGACGAGCTGACCAAAGAGCTCCCCCAGCAGCAGGACGGCTACGAAGACAGGGTGGCGCGAAAGCGCGCCGTGGAGGTGGAGGACGACGAATACGCCTACCTCGTGGCCATACGCGACTTCAAAGAGCGCAACGACATCGCACCGCTGGAGTACGCGTACGATAACATCCAAACAATAATCCTAAACCAACGGAAAAAAAGCATGATACAGCAGCTGGAGCAGCGTATCCTCCAGGAAGCCCTGCAAATAAACCTTGTTAAAATATATCGCGAATCCTGAACCCTGAACTTTAAATCTGAAACTTTGAATTTCTCCAATTAGCATACCCCAAAAAAACATGACAAAAAAAATTATTCTATTGATGCTGTGCTTCACCTTCACCACCGTGACCGGCCAGCAAAATGTGCTGGATAAAGTGCTGGCCGTGGTGGGAAACGAGGCGCTGCTGGAGTCCGACATCGAAATGGAGCTGATGCAGCTCCGCGCGCAAGGGCAAGTGGTAGACGAGGAGACGCGATGCTACATCTTTGAGCAGCTGCTGCTGCAAAAGCTGCTGCTGGCGCAGGCAAAGCTCGATAGCCTGAAGGAAAACGAGCTGGCGGTAACGCAGGAGGTGGAGCAAAACATTCGCCGCATCTCCGTGCAGCTGGGCAGCGCGCAAGAGGTGGAAAAGTATTTCGGCAAACCGCTGTTCCAGCTAAAAGAGGAGTGGACAGCGCAGATGAGGGAGCGCAACCTCACCCAGCAAATGCAGATGAACATCGTATCGGCCGTGCAAACCACCCCGCGCGACGCCGAAATCTACTACCATTCGCAAGCCCCCGACAGCTTCCCGATGATACCCGACCAGTACGTTATCCAGCAAATTGCGCGCTACCCACCCTCGGGCAGCGAGGCGCGCTTTCAGGTGCGCGAAAAGCTGCTGGAGCTGCGCGAGCGCGTGATGAACGGCGAAAAATTTCAGGCCCTCGCGGTGATGTACTCCGAAGACCAGGCGTCCGCCCGGCGCGGCGGCGAGCTGGGCATGCGCACCCGCGAAGAGTTCGTAAAGCCCTTCTCCGACGCCGCCTTTTCCCTCAAACCCGGACAGGTTTCGCAAATCGTAGAAACAGAGTTCGGCTTCCACATCATCCAAATGAACGAAAAAAGAGACGAAATGGCAAACCTCCGCCACATCCTCATCCGCCCCAAGTTCTCCCCCGAAACGCAGCAGGAGGCGTCGCGCCTGCTGGACAGCGTTGCCGGCCTCATACGCGCCGACAGCCTCTCGTTTGAGGCCGGCGTGGTGCGCTACTCCGAAGACAAAAATACGCGCCTGAGCGGTGGCTACGTGGTAAACCCCCAAACCTTAGCTACCCGCTTCGAAAAAGACCAGCTCATCCCCAACGACTACTACGCGCTGCGCGACATGAAAGTGGGCGAAATTTCGGCGCCCTTCGAATCCAAAGACAACTCCGGAAACGATATCTTCAAAATCATAAAGTTCAAGGAGTTTATCCCCTCGCACCGCGCCAGCTATGAGCACGACTACATGGTGATACACGATATTGCCAAAAATAAAAAACAGCAGGAAACATTTGACGCATGGGTGGCCAAGCGAATACAATCGGCCTACATCTTCATTGAGCCGGACATGCGCAGCTGCAAATTTAGCCGCGAAGGATGGGTAAAGTAGCCTCAAGCGCCCTGCGCTACTGCGCTGCGCTGCTCATCGCCTGCACGGCAGCGACCTCTACTTTGGCTGAAAAGCGAAAAGTAGAAATCCGGCACGCCGACTTCTGGCGTAGCCTCAAAAGAGGCGACGAAATGCTGAACCGCCTCATAGGAAACGTGCAGCTATTCCACAACGAAACTACCATGACCTGCGACAGCGCCTACCTCTACCCCGACAACCGCTTCGAAGCCTTTGGCCGAGTGGTGGTAAACAAGGATACCACCTGGCTCTTTGGCGACTACATGGACTACGAAAGCAACTCCGACGTGGGAAAAGTGCGCGGACGCCTGGTTACCCTGCTCGACGGAAAAACACGCCTGCGCACGCAATTCCTCGACTTTAACACCGAGTCCAACACCGCCTTCTTCTTTAACGGCGGCGTCATCGACAACGAACAAAACCTCCTGGAAAGCAGGCAAGGCTGCTACTACTCCAACCAAAAGCTGGCCATATTTAATGACAAGGTGGAAATGAAAAACGAGGAGCACCGCATCAAATCGGATTCCCTGCACTACCTCACCGAGCAGGATGTGGCCACCTTCTTTAAGCAAACCCGCATTTGGCACGAAGATGGCTTCCTCTCCTTCCTGCAGGGCTACTACGACAAAGCCAACGACCACTTCTTCATGGCCGGCCACGCCTACATGATGAACGACAAGCAGGAGGGCTGGAGCGACAGCGCCCACTACTACCGGGCGCAAAAAGAGGCGGAAATGTTCTACAACGTGCAGCTCTACGACTCCTCCCAGCACGCCATCGCGCTGGGCGACTACGCAAAGGTGTACGAAGCCCGCGACCTGGCCTACATGACCAGCGAACCCGCAGGCCTCCTCTTTTCGGACAAGCCGGAAGACGATACCCTGTTCATCAAAGCCGACACCCTGCTGGTGCGGCGCATAGCCAACACAGACACCACCACCCTGGCGGCAGACAGCACGCGAAAGTACTTCCACGCATTTTTTGGCGTCGAGTTCTACCACCCCGACATACAGGGCGCCTGCGATTCCTTGGCCTACAACGCCATCGACTCGCTCGGCGAAATGTTCTACAACCCCATACTCTGGAACAAGGAAAACCAGCTCACCGCCGACAAAATGGAAATCTACCAAAAAAATAACCGCCTGCACCGCCTCGACATGATCGACGCCGGCTTCATTGCCTCGCTGGACGACAGCCTAAAAGCCTACTACAACCAGGTGAAGGGAAAGCTCATCGTGTCGCACTTTGACCAAAACGAGCTCTACAAGGTAGACGTTTTTGGCAGCGGGCAAACGGTGTACTACCTGCGCGACAGCCTCAAGCTTACCGGTACGCTCAACGCCTCCAGCGTGGACATATTTTTCTACATCAAAAACCGTACCATCCAGAAAATTAGCTACGTATCGCAAACCGACTCGAAGCTGGTGCCGCCCAAGGATATCGACGTAAAAGAGCTTACGCTAAAAGGGTTTTCCTGGCAGCAAGACCGCCGCCCCAAGTCGAGATACGACATAACACGCCGCTCCGTAAAACCTTCGCTCCGGCAGCTGTCGCTCGGCATTGAGCAGCCAAAATACGCTATTACAGAGCACATCGAAAAGATTAAAAACGCTTTCTTCCCGCCACCGGTGCTGGTACCATTTAATCAGAACTAAGAACTAAGAATTAAGAACTAAGAACTAAGAATTACTCCTCCATTAAGGAAGGCTAAATGCAAATGGCAAATAGCTAAAAATGAGCCAGCTGCATCTTGGCTGTGTGAAAGCTGCCCACAATTTTTTTCGGTAGAAGCTGCGTAAAGCTGTGCAAATCTGCGCAAGCTGTGGATAAAGCATATCCACAGCTTTACGCAGCTATAATAGGTTCGGCGAGGGGTGCGCTACGTAAACTCCAGCACATAGGTCAGGGGCGCGTCTTTTTCCGGGGAGGGCGTTTGCCAGAGCACCCTAAAGCGGTCGGGGTATTTTTGCGCGGCGGGAATGATGGTCACGTAGGCGTGGCGAAACCACCGGTCGATAATGACGTAGCGGACTTTGGTGTTGGTCAGGTGCTCCACTATTTCCTCCGGGGTGGCGTAGTTGGGGAAAGAGGCGCTTTTTCTGCCGCCGGAGTAGAGGTAGAAGATTTCCGGCTTTCGCGTGCAGACAAAAGCATCCTTTGGGGTATTTTCCTTTACCCATCGGATGGCGTCGAGGTACTCCGCCAGCGCCGGCGCGGAGTTTGCAGCAGTGTAGCTCTTAGACTTGGCGGCGGCGGCGGCGCTGCTCAGGGCAAGGGAGGCGTTGGGGTAGAGGAAGAGGCCGACCACGGCCACCGCCAGCGCCACCGCTGCGCCCCGCGCCTTAACGCGGAGGAGCGCAAGCAGGAGCGCAGCCGCCTTCACCAGCCCCATAACCATCAGGAAAAGAAGAAGGGGTATGATGGGCGCCATAAATCGCGGCGAAAACCATATATCAGGCCAAAAGAGCAGGATTACCGCCGTTCCGCCCGTGTAAAAAAAGAGGGGGATGTCCTTTTTTTTCAGCAGCAGCGCTCCGGCGCCTATCGCCAGGAGGATGGCCGCGCTCAGCGTCCAGGCCTTGGCGTCGGCTGGCTTGCTGTAGTCCACCGGCGCCATGAGCAGCCCGCTGGGGATTTCTTTGGTGGCGTAGCGCGCTGCGTTTGTCTTCACGCGGCCTATCCACCCGCTGAGGTCGGTAATGCGCGTTCCGCCCGGCTGCAGCGCGAGCTGCGACATGTAGGATGATTTAAAGCCGTAGCGCTCGCTGCGCATGTCCCAGGGCATTTTGCACAGCAAAAAAAACGCCGCAACGGCTACCAGGGCAACCCACAGCGGCCTGGCTTCCGCCAAGATGCTGCGCCAGGCGCTTTTTCTGTTTTGCCACACGCTTGCCACCAGGAGAGCGGCGAGGGTAGCCACGAGCGCCAGCACGAGCGCTATCCCTACCGTGCGGATGTAGTAGGCCGCGACCGCGCAGGCCGCTGTGCCAAGCAGCAGCAGCAGGTAGCGCCTGTCGCACTTTTTTTGCTCCAGCAGGAAGGAGAAAAGCAGCAGCGCCAGCGAGCTGAAGAGCAGAAACGGAATTTCGCTCATCATGGTGGTTGCCGAGCGCAGCAGGCTGGCGTTGAGGGCAACCAGCAGGGTGACAAAGAAGGTGATATACACGTTTTTGGTCGTCCGGTAGAAAAGGTGGTAGAGGATGAGGCAGGAAAGAAAGAAAAACACGCCGTTCAGCATTTTCACGCCGATAATGCCCGCCCCCGCGCGCACGGCAAGGCTGACGATGAAAGGGTAGCCGGGCGGATAGTGGTTGTGCGGGGTTTCGGCAATCCCCATGATGGAGGTATAGCCTTTGCCGTCTGCCAGCGCGTGCCCCAGCGCGTAGTAGTTGATGTTGTCGCCGTTAAGGTCGGGCTTGTAGTCAAAGGTTTTGGTGTAGGCGCTAAGGCACGCAATGCTAATAATCGCTATCCCTATCCGGTAGAGCAGCTTCGGATTCAGGAACCCGGAGGTTGCCGTTGCCCGCTTTGCCGTAGCGGGTTGCGCCGGCCTTGCCTGCTTTGCCGGTCTTGCCTGCTTTGCTGCGGCGGGTTGCGCCGGCTTTGCCTGCTTTGCTGCGGCGGTTTTTGCCTGTTTTGTTGCAGCCGGCGGTGCCGGCCTTTTTCCGGAGGGTTTCATGGGGTGCTGTTATTTGCAGAAAATGTTATACTTGAAAATACAGTAGACGGTTCTAAGCCCGTCTTTCCAGCTTATCTTTTTTCCGTCGGCGTAGGTTCGTCCGTAGTACGAAATTCCCACTTCGTAGATGCGCACGGCGGGGAGGCGCGAAATCTTTGCCGTAACCTCCGGCTCAAACCCGAAACGCTCCTCTTTGAGGGTTATGCTTTTCAGCATGGCGGCGTCAAAGAGCTTGTAGCAGGTTTCCATGTCGGAGAGGTTGAGGTTGGTAAAGGCGTTGGAGAGCAGCGTAAGGAGCTTGTTGCCTATGGTGTGCCAGAAAAACAGGATGCGGTGGGGTCGTCCGCCGATGAGGCGCGAGCCGTAAACGACGTCGGCAATGCCGTCTATCACGGGCTTGAGCAGGATGTTAAACTCGCTTGGGTCGTACTCTAAGTCGGCGTCCTGCACAATGATGTAGTCGCCGCTCGCGAGCGCTATTCCGCGGTGAATGGCGGCGCCCTTGCCCCGGTTTGCGGGCTGACGGAAGTAGGTCAGCGCAAGCTCGGGGTGCTGCGCCTTGTAGGACAGCACCTGCTGCTCCGTAGCGTCGCGCGAGCAGTCGTTGACCACGATGATTTCCTTTTGCATGCCGCCTGCCAGCGCCACCCCGTGCACCTTTTGCAGCATGGTAGAGATGGTTTTTTCTTCGTTGTAGGCGGGAATGATGATAGAGAGCGTTTTCATGCCAAATGCTATTGGTTTTTATTTGTTCTTCTGAATGGTAAAAAGTGAACGGCAAAAAGCACCCTGCACAAAGCCGCGCAGCATGCTTTCTGCAAGCTGACATTCAGCCTGTATTGAAAAAAATACGGCGGAACCATCGGCAAGGCTTTGGTAAAAATATAAGCGGGGCTAAAAATGCAAGGTTTTCGCGTAACGTAGTGATACCCAGCTGTATGCGCATGGTGGATGTGTGGGGGGAGGGAATTTCAGAAGCCAACGCAAGCATAGCCGACGCTGGGAGGGTGATCAACGAGAAAATATGAATATATTGTAACATAAGCTTTTCTTTTTTATGGAACCTCCCCAACACCCCAAACGCTACGCTCCCTCGGCGAAGCGCGCACCTGCTGCGCTCACCTACTGCGCCCATTTACTTTAGTAAACTCCGCTTTTGCCTCAGCCGCAAGCCTCGATTTTGGGATTTTTAGAGGTACCCGCTATAATATAAAATTTACGCCGACAAAGGTAAAACTTTTTGTAGCAAAAGCAATGGGAAAACAAAAAAATTAACGATAGCAAAACCTATATAAGTCTGTTTTTCATGACTTTATAGCCTTATGGATTGCAAAGAGAATCGCTAAGGTGTTGTCTCGCAGGTTGCTGACCTGCGGTTATGGGTAGCGTCCATGATTGATTGATATGAAAATCCATACGATTGATAACCAACACCGTATTTTGTATTGAAGTATGCAGGGTAATTCTGATTTTAGTAATGTCATAAATTGTATGATGCGGCAAGTATTATGCTGATTATAACCCATTTGCATTAATTAGGTAGTGAGGTTGTTGTTTATACGACATCTCTCTGCTACTGAGGTTGTTTTGTTGTTAAAATTAGGTGTAAATTAGGTTTTTCGCTCCACGCAATGTATACTACCACGCTGATTTTTACTTGTTTAGGAGTTGTGTCAATCAAACATGGACACCATCAAATTTTCATTCACCTCCAAATCGTCAGCCTGTGGCTGATCGTTTGTAATGAGCTTATTTTTAATATTTTGTAAACCAACAGGGTTTTTCTGCAGATTTTTAATGTCTTCATTTTCTGCATTTTGTAAATCGTTCGCCGTTGGCGAACGAAGCTGCTTTAAATCGTTCGCCGTTGGCGAACGATTTGCAATTTCTTCATATTCAACATTCTGAAAGTCGCCGGGGGAGGTTTTGATGGTTTATAATCGGCAGCCACTCCTCAAAAAAGATGCGCATTTTCTTCATGTTTGCCGCCGAAAATCCTCTCAATCCCGGCAGCTCTTTCTGCAGCTGGGTGGAAATCTGCTCTATCGCGCCTGTTCCCCAAAATCCTTTTCGCGAATTTTGCGAAACAAACCGCCCAATGCCGTAGTAGAGCGACAGCTGCTCGCTATTCACTGCCGAAATTGCCTTGTGCTGGCTGCGCAAAATGGCCTCTTTTATGGCGAATACTGCTGATTTAACAGCTGCTCGCGGTTTGTCGGATTATCGTCTTCCATGTTGCTTTTCTCCTTATAAAAACGGATTCCCTTTGATTTCAAAATGCAAATATAGCGTATTTGCGTGTATCTTAGCTGCACAGGGCGAAAAAATGGGCAGGGCGTAAATTGGGAGTGTCCATGTTTGATCGATGTAATTCATAAGCGGGTAAAAATCAGCGCAATAGCATGTTTTGGGGCGAAAGACCTCATTTACTCACTCGTGCTTATTTTTGGTGTTCGTGAGCTCGCTACGCTCGATTTCCACCTAATTTCCCCAACAAAACAACCTCAGTAGCAATGAGTTAATCAACCGCAATCCAACCTCATTACCTCATTTTCCGTTTGCTCGTCTCCAATTTTCATCAATAATGAGGTAATGAGGTTATTGTTGGTTGTTATTCTCTCGGCTACTGAGGTTGTTTTGTTAGGAAAATTAGGTGTAACCGAGCGTAGTGAGCTCACGAACACCAAAAATAAGCACGAGTGAGTAACCGAGCGTAGTGAGCTCACGAACACCAAAAATAAGCACGAGTGAGTAAATGAGGTTTTTCGCCCTAAAATATGCTATTGCGCTGATTTTTACCCATTTATGAATTATATCAATCAAACATGGACACTACCTTTTTATACAGGTGTTCGTGAGGCCGCTACGCTCAGCTCAGCTCAAGGCTTGTAAAGACCTTGAGGCAAATGTTACGCAGCGTTCAAATTCTCAATTCTTAATTCTCAATTGTAAAGTTTCCGCTTATTTTTTCACCACCTTTGCGGCTTTTTCGCCTATCTTTACTAAGTACACGCCGCTGGGGCGGGCGCTCAGGTCTATGGCGCTCCCTGCGGTGCGGAGGAGCAGCTCGCCGCCGACGCTGTACAGCTCCACCTCGCTGTTGGCTTCATTCTCCACGTACACCACGCCGCCGGTGGGGTTGGGGTAGGCGGAGAGGGTGAGGGCGCCTGGCGTTTTTTCGACCGCCGTGGCAGCGGCGGTTACCGTAACGGTGGTGGAGGCGCTCTGGGTGTTGTCGTAC
>JAIROF010000091.1 GCA_031257655.1 Prevotellaceae bacterium
TTAAGAATTGAGAATTGAGAATTGAGAATTGAGAATTCAACTTTCGCAAGCTGTATATCTTCAGAACTCCTGACCTGATGTACATTTTGTTGTTGATATATAGTCATATATGAAAAACATAGCACAAAACATTACTGTCGCGAAAATAATGTCGGGAATACAATAATGTTGACTTTTATATTTAATAATCAACTTGTTACATTATTTGATGCCCCAAAATTACGGCAATGTAATCTGTGCCAAGTCAGGAGTTCTGATCTTGCTGATTTACTCAACAAACCTCACCCCAAACCCCTCTCCAAAGGAGAGGGGCGGCTTGCGCCGAATGTCGAGTACCTGCTCCCCTCTCCTTTGGAGAGGGGCAGGGGGTGAGGTCTAACACAAAACCGCTGATTTTTATTGCCTTACAAAAATAAATTGTTGCAAAATATTCGTATTCAATAAATTAAACAGCTTGCGAAAGTTGAACTAAGAGGGGTAACCCCCCCACGGCGGTTTCACATAAACTTCAACAACCATGACCAACAGCACACTAAAAGCATCCAAAGAAATAGCCATTCGCTTTAGCGAGGTAGACTCCATGAACATTGTTTGGCACGGGGCTTACGCGCTGTACTTTGAAGATGCACGGGAGGCATTCGGGGAGAAATACGCGCTGGGCTACCTCGACATTTTCAGCAAGGGCTACTATGCGCCCTTAGTTGAGCTAAAGTTCGGCTACAAGCGTCCGCTCATCTACGGCAAAAAAGCCCGCGTGGACATAGCCTACCGCAACACGGAGGCGGCAAAAATCGTCTTCGACTACGAAATATTCGACGCAGCCGACGGCGCGCTGGCGGCCACCGGTTCGTCCGTTCAGGTCTTTCTGGACAGGCAATACCAGCTGGTCTGGACAAATCCCCCGTTTTACGAGGCGTGGAAGCAAAAGTGGGGGTTGCTGTGATTGCGATAGCAGGCGATAACATTACCTCGTCGCTGGGGTTTACCACCGCCGAAAACTACCGCGCTGCGGCGTCGGGGCAGTCGGGCGTGCGACCGTACAGCGCGCTCATGGGCGTGCCGGAGCCGCTGATGGCGGCGCTGATCGACAGAGAACGGCTGGCAGACGCCTTTGCAGCCCTTTGCCCCCATCCGAATCGCTACACAACGCTCGAGCAGGCGGCGATTCTCTCCGTGAGCCGCGCGGCGGAGCAGGCGCAGGTCGACCTCTCCGATGCGGGCGCGCTGTTCGTCGTGTCGTCAACCAAGGGGAACGTACACCTGCTCGACGAAAACGAAAAAGGCTTTAGCCACAGCCACCTTTACCTCTGGTACGCCGCCCGCCTGATAGCGGCCTACTTCGGAAACCCCAACGCGCCGCTGGTGGTCTCCAACGCCTGCATATCGGGCGCCTGCGCACAGGTTGCCGCCATGCGGGAGCTGCGGTCGGGGCTTTACACCCTTGCGGTAGTGGTGGGCGTAGAGGTGCTGTCGAGGTTCATCATCTCCGGATTTCAGTCGCTCAAGGCGCTGTCGCCGGCGCCCTGCCGCCCGTTCGACGTATCCCGCGCAGGGCTAAACCTTGGCGAAGCCGCCGCCACCATCATCTACCGGCGGGTTGAAGCGGGCGCTGAGGCGGATGTTGAGGCGGATGTTGAGAGGAGAGCTGAGGCGGGCGCTGAGGCGGATGTTGAGGCGGGTGTTGAGAGGAGCGCTGAGGCGGGCGCTGAGAGGAGCGCTGAGGCGGATGTTGAGGCGGGCGCTGAGGCGGGCGCTGAGGGGGCGCTGGGCGTTGCCCTGCTGCGGGGCGCCATCCGCAACGACGCCAACCACATTTCGGGGCCTTCGCGCACGGGCGAGGGCAGCTTTCGCGCCCTGCAAGCCGTGATGCGGGAGGCATCGCCCGCCGACGTTGCGTTTGTCAACGCGCACGGCACCGCCACCGCCTACAACGACAGCATGGAGGCCGCAGCCATCACCCGCGCAGGGCTGAGCCAAGCCCCCGTGAACAGCCTGAAAGGGTGCTTTGGCCATACGCTGGGGGCGGCAGGCGTCCTGGAAAGCGTTATCTCGGCGCGCGCGCTGGCAAACGAAACGGCGCTGGCTACGCACGGCTTCAAATGCGGAGAAGCGGCGCTCCCGCTAAACGTAACCTCCCAAAATATCCGCACCACAAAGCCGTGCTGCGTAAAAATGCTCTCCGGATTTGGCGGAGGCAACGCCGCGCTGCTGTTCGGAAAAATTAAAACGCGCAAGCCATGCCGCAAGCCATAAGAAAATATTGCCACGTAACCGACCGCTCGGCCTCGCTCAACGGAGTGGCGCTTCCCGTAGCAGACGCCGCCGGGGAGAAGGGGGCCTTTCTCACGGCGCTCTACCGGTCGCTAAAGATAGACTACCCAAAATTCTTCAAGATGGATAGCCTGTCCAAGCTGGGATTTCTGGCGGCAGAGCTGATGCTGACGGACGAAAAGCCGCGATTCACGCCGCGCGAAGACGTGGCCATCATCTGCTTCAACCGGAGCGCGTCGCTGGCAACAGACGCGCTGTATCAGGCAACCATACAGGGCAACGGCGGCTACTACCCCAGCCCTTCGCTATTCGTTTACACGCTGCCCAACATCGTTGCCGGAGAAATCGCCATCCGGAACAAATTTTTTGGGGAAACCTCCTTTTACGTCTGCGAGGAGTGGAGCGCGCAGCAAGCCCTCCGCGCAGCGCACCTCGCCCTCTGCGACGAGCACACCCGCATGGTGCTGACCGCCTGGGTGGAGTGCTCGGAGGAGGCCTGCGAAGCCTTTATGATGCTGGTGGAGTAGTAGGGAATTAGGAATTAGGAATTAGGAATTAGGAATTACGAATTAGGAATTACGCATTACGCATTGTCGTGCAGGGGCGGGGGTTGCCCGCCAAATCGTGTAACGACTTCAATGGCTTTATTAGCTTGCACAACATTATTAGCATCATTAAAACAATAAAAAAAAAATTACCAACATCGCTAAACCAACAAAAAAAATGGAAAAATTGATTTTACAGCTGAAGCAGGAGATTATCAAGGTGCTGAACCTGGAAGAGGTGGCGCCGGCGGACATTGCCGACGATGCTCCGCTGTTTGGCGAAGGGCTTGGGTTAGACTCCATAGACGCCCTGGAGCTGATTGTGCTCATGGAAAAAATCTACGGCATCAAGCTGAAAGACCCCGCGCAGGGGCGCGAAATATTCAAGTCTATCCGCGTGATGGCCGAGTACATTCACGCCAACAGAGCGAAGTAGCCATGCCGAAGGAGATTTTTGTAACGGGCTGCGGCATCGTATCGGCGCTGGGCGCGGGCAAGGAGGCTACGCTTACCGCGCTGCGCGAGCGGCGTACAGGCATTGCCCCGGTGCGCTACCTGAAAACAGCGCACACGGAGCTTCCCGTTGGCGAGGTGAAGATGAGCAACGAGGAGATGATGCGCGCGCTGCGCATTCCCGAAGCTGCCGCCACCACGCGCACCTCGCTCATGGGCATGCTCGCCGCGCGCGAAGCGCTCGACCATGCGCAGCTGCGCAACAAAAGCGGGCTGCGCACGGCGCTCATCTCCGGCACTACCGTGGGCGGAATGGACAAAAGCGAGCAATACTACCTCGACTTCCTGGAAAACGATACGAAAAATGCCTACATCGCCACGCACGACTGCGGCGCCTGCACCGAAATGATTGCCGACTACTTTGGCGTTTTCTCTGCGGTGCAAACCATCTCCACCGCCTGCTCCTCGGCGGCCAACGCCATCATGCTCGGCGCCATGCTGATAGACAGCGGAAGGGCAGACGCTGTGGTGGCGGGCGGGTGCGAGTGCATCACCAAGTTCCACCTCAACGGGTTCAACACGCTGATGATACTCGACCGCAACCTCTGCAAGCCCTTCGACGCGCACCGGGCAGGCCTTAACCTGGGCGAGGGCGCCGCCTTTCTCGTGCTGGAGGCAGAGGATACGCTCCGCCGCCGAAGCGCAGCGCCGCTGTGCCGCCTCGCCGGGTACGCCAACACCTGCGACGCCTACCACCAAACAGCCTCTTCCCCCAACGGCGAAGGCGCCTGCCTCGCAATGCAGGCGGCGCTCAGAACGGCGAACCTGCGCCCAAAAGACGTCGGGTACATCAACGCGCACGGAACGGGTACGGAAAACAACGACCTCTGCGAAGGCCGGGCTATACAAAGAGCGTTTGGCCGCTGCATCCCTCCCGTGTCATCCACCAAATCCTTTACGGGGCACACCACCAGCGCGGCGGGAGGCGTAGAGGCCGTGATATCACTGCTCGCGCTACGGCACGGATTCATCCCCGCCAGCCTGAACTTCGCAAACCCCATGCCGGAGCTCGCCTTTACGCCGGCTACCACCGACCAGCCGCCGACCCCGCTGCGGCATGTGCTCTCCAACTCGTTTGGCTTTGGCGGAAACGAAACATCCCTTATCTTCTCAACGATATGAGCACCCCAAACGGCATATACCTCCTGGCGGCAAAGCAAATCTCCGTCCAGCCACCGCTCACCGACGAGTGGATGGATGCGCCAATACGCTACCGCGAGCCCTACGTGCAGGCCATAGACCCGGACTACAAGCGCTACTTTGCGCCCAACGTGGCGCGCCGGCTGGGGAAAATCCTAAAGCGGGCAATGCTCACCGCGCGGCTGGTAAGGGAGGCAAGCGGCGTCGACAACCCCGACGCCATCATCACCGGCACTGGGCTGGGCTGCATCGAAAGCACCGAAGCCTTCCTCAACGCGCTGGCGCGCGGCGGCGAAGAGCTGCTCACGCCAACACACTTTATGCAGTCCACGCACAACACCATCAGCTCGCTCATAGCCATAGACGCAGGGTGCAAAGGATACAACTCCACCTACGCCCACAAGGGCATATCGCTGGAGTGCGCGCTCGCCGACGCATTTACGCAGCTGGAGTGCAGCCGGATACAAACGGCGCTGGTGGGCGCGCACGACGAAATGACGCCAACCTACTTTACCCTCCTTAAGCGCACAGGCTACCTGGGGCACGCCCCAGGCGGCTTTAGCGGCGAGGTGGCCCTCAGCATGATGCTCGCCGCTACGCGCAGCAAAAACGCCCTCTGCCGGCTGAGAGGCGTAGAAATGGCTTACGGCCCCGCCAACAGCGATGCGCCGCGGCAAGCGCTCACCCGCCTCCTGCAGCGCGCTCGGTGCAGCCCGAACGAAATCGACGCCGTGATGACCGGCCTGAGCGGGCTGCCGGCCAACGACCAGGTATATGCGCGCATTTGCCCGGAGCTGCTGCCCAACAAAAACCTCCTCCGATACAAGCACCTGTTTGGCGAAGCCTACACCGCGCCGGGGCTGGGCATGTATGCCGCCGCCGTGTGCCTCTACCGGCAGCGCATCCCGGCGCACCTGTTCGTAGACCACAAGCGCGGAGAGCAGCGCGGCGTAGGCCATATCCTGTGCTACAACCAGCTGGAAGAAAAAAATCACGCATTCATACTCCTATCGCCATGTGGAAAATAATTTTGCTATCTACCATACAGAGCCTGTTCCTGGCCGCCGGGCAAGTGCTCCTGAAGCTGGCCACGCAGCACATAGATAAGCTCAGCCTTACGTGGGCGTTTTTTCGCAGCCTGCTAACCACCTGGAGCCTCTTGGCCTCGGGGCTGTGCATGGTCGTGGGTACCGCCCTGTGGCTCTACATCCTCAAGCATTTCGATTTCTCTATAGCCTACCCCATAACCAGCATTAGCTACATCTTTGGAATGCTGGCCGCCATCTTCATTTTCCACGAAACCGTGCCCACAACCCGATGGATAGGAGTTGCGCTCATAATGGGCGGGGTGCTCCTGGCGGCAAAGTAAGGGAGTAGTAAGTTGTAAGTTGTAAGTTGTAAGTTGTAAGTTGTAAGTTGTAAGTTGTGAGTTGTAAGTTGTAAGTTGTGAGTAATTAATAGCTAAAGGATGATTAAGGGTAGTGCCCATGTTTGATTGACATAATTCATAAATAGGTAAAAATCAGCGCAATAGCATATTTTGGAGTGAAAAACCTCATTTACTCACTCGTGCTTATTTTTGGTGTTCGTGAGCTCGCTGCGCTCGGTTACACCTAATTTTTCCAACAAAAACAACCTCAGTAGCAATGAGTTGTCAAACCACCATCCAACCTCATTACCTTATTTTCCGTTTGCTCATCTCCCAATTTTCGGCACCCGTCCGCAAATCTTCGTTAATAATTAGGTAATGAGGTTGTTATATGTTGTTGTTCGCTCGGCTACTGAGGTTGTTTTGTTAGAAAAATAAGGTGTAACCGAGCGCAGCGAGCTCACGAACACCAAAAGTAAGCACGAGTGAGTAAATTAGGTTTTTCGCGCCCTGGTAATTTTCCTCAAAAAATTCGGAGCTTGAGGGTTGAGGCAAGAATTGCCACGGCTACCGCCGCCACGAGGTAGAAAGCACCCATTCCTACGGCCAGCGCCGGCAGCAGGTCGTGCAGGGCGGCGTCGTTAATCCGTAGCGCAAGCGCCGGAGCGGAGGCTATGGCGGTGGCCGTAGCGTGCAGCAGGTGGCCGGCCAGGCTTTCCCAGTCTGCGGTGATGGCGCAAATGAGCAATCCTGCGGCGAGGCTCACCGCAGCGGCGAGCGCCGGCAGCAGGGGCGCTTTGGGCGGAAGGTTGCGCATGAGGGTTTCGGTAAAGTCGTCGCCGGCGGGCTCGTGCCGCTGGGCTTTGAACCAGCCCCGAAGGTCGGGGGTAGAGGTGCTACCTGTCATATCCTGAATTTTTAAAGTAAGCCGATAATTTTTCTTTTCCCCTAAAGAGCAGCGATTTTACGGTGCCCACGGGGCAGCCCATCACCTGCGCAATCTTCTTTACGGGAAAATCTTCCATGTAGAAGAGCAGCATGGCCGTTTTTTCGTCGCCCTTGAGCGCCTCCATAGAGCGGGCAAAGTCTATGCGCTGGTCGGGGTTGGGCGCGCCTGCCGGCAGGAGGAGCGCGTCGTCGTCGAGCGTAGCGGCGGGTTTCCTTGTCCGGGCGGCGTCGTAGAACGTGTTGCAGGCGATGCGAAAGAGCCAGGTGGAGAACTTTGCTGCGGCGCGAAACGAGCCGATGCCGAGCCAAGCCTTAATAAACGTTTCCTGCGCGAGGTCTTTGCTGAGCTCTTCGTCGCCGCAGAGGTTGCGCAGGAAGCGCTGCACGGGCGACCGGTATGCCTCGACCAGCAGGCCAAAGGCACGCCTGTCGCCCAGCAGCGCAGCGCGCGCAACCAGCGCAACCTCGTCGAGCTTGCTCATGCAGCTGCCTTTTGGCTATAGCGGTAAATGACGAAGCAGGCAAGGCCTGTCAGCATTGGGATAAGGCCAAAGGCGGCCGCGACAAAGGCCTCCTTTTGGCCTATAATCCAACCTGTCAGCGCAAAAGTCAGCGCGATGCCCAAGCCTATTGCCAGGCAGATAACGCCTGCGTTGAACGCCTGCTGCGGATTTTTTGATTTTTTTTCGCCGCCAAACACGTTCGGCGGCAGCGCTACGCCCTTTTCGAGCGCCTTGCTGTAGATTTCCGCCTTTAGCTCGTTTCGCCGCCGGATGCTGCGGGCAAAAAAGTAGGCAATGAGCACAAGCCCCGCCACGGGGACGGCAAACAGCGTTGTGAATATGATGCCGACGATGCCGATTTCGGTGATTCCGAGTCCTTCGATCATAATTTTTTTGCTTTAAATGGTGAATAAAGGAAGTTGAATTTACCGTTAGACGTAGCCAAAGGTGGTTTTGGTTGCAAAGAAAAGAATTTTTTTTGCGGAATAGCGCTATTATTTGCGCTGTGATTTTTTTGAGTTTGAATGCTTTTATGGTTGGCGGCGCAGGTGCGAGGCATACGCTCACACAATTTCGCCGTTATTTCGTCGTGGGGCAACCGCAGGGGTGCGCCCCTACGCGCATCGCGCCCCTACGCGCATCGCGCCCCTACGCGCATCGCGCCCCTACGCGCATCGCGCCCCTACGCGCATCGCGCCCCTACGCGCATCGCGCCCCTACGCGCATCGCGCCCCTACGCGC
>JAIROF010000115.1 GCA_031257655.1 Prevotellaceae bacterium
TAATGCTTCAACATTATTGTACTCCCGACATTATTTTACGACAGTAGTGTTTTGTGCTACGTTTTACACAAACAACTCTATGTGAGCAATATAATATTCATCAGGTCAGGAGTTCTGAATTCTGAATTCTGAATTCTCAATTTTGCTGGGGCTACGTGTAGCCGCCCGTTTTTAACCGTTTTGTAACAATCTCTTTTCGGGTTTGTAACCCTTTTTGCCTTTCTTTGCGCCGTAAAACGCCCCGGCTAAGGGGCCGTAAGCATCCCCTCTATCTATGGACAAGAAAGTAAAGCAAAAGGTAGCCTTCATCCTCTTTCGTATTTTGAGCTTGGTGGTGGTTGGTATTCTGTTTTGGATACTTGGTTTTATCGTTTACCGCGGCGTGAGCGCCATCAGCTGGGAGTTTCTCACCGCAGCGCCGGCCAACGGCATGACCTCCGGCGGAATCTTCCCCGCCATAGTGGGCACGCTGTGCCTGATAGCGGGCAGCGTTATTGTCGCCTTTCCCGTTGGGCTTATGTCCGGCATATACATCAACGAGTATGCGGGCAACGGCGTGGTTGTGCGGTTTATTCGCGTCATGACCAACAACCTTGGGGGTATTCCGTCCATTATTTTTGGGCTGTTTGGCATGACGCTGTTTGTCAACACCTTTGGGTTTGGCGATTCCATCATTGCCGGCTCCCTTACCCTTGGGCTGCTGATTTTGCCGCTGATTATCCGCACCACAGAGGAGGCGCTCAAGGCGATACCCCGCTCCTACCGCATCGGCAGCTTGGCGCTGGGCGCGAGCCGGCTGCAAACCGTTGCGCGGGTTACGCTGCCCATGGCCTTTCCCAACATCATTACCGGCCTGATCCTGTCCATCGGCAGGGTTTCGGGCGAAACGGCGCCCATTTTGTTTACCGTAGCGGCCTACTTTTTGCCCAAGCTTCCCCAGAGCATTTTTGACCAGGTGATGGCGCTTCCCTACCACCTGTACGTTATCGCCACCAGCGGCGTCGACGTTGAGGCATCGCGCCCCGTTGCCTACGGCACGGCGCTGGTGCTGGTCGCCATTGTGCTCCTGATGAATATGCTGACCGGCGTCTTGCGGCGCGGCTTTGGGCGCAAGACCAAAGCAGGCTGATGCGGCGGCCGAAAATTACGAAGTCATGCTATGCACACCGCTGCCCGGGCGGTGTTTTTTTTTGCGGTATGGGTGGCAAGATATCCCATATTCAAAATACTTTGCCTATATTTGGCTGAAAATAGCCGTTGAATATTAGCAGCGCAGCCCCATGATCGACACGTATAGCACCATTTCCGCCCCCGCCGAAGGCTTGTACCGGGAGAAAGGGAGCCGGTTTCTTTCCTTTGCCTTTCCCGTTCAGAGCGAGGAGGAGGTGAAGCAGCGCATAGCGGCAGTCCGCCAGGAGCACCACAGCGCGCGGCACCACTGCTACGCCTACCGGCTGGGGAAGGAAGGGGCGCTGTTTCGCGCCACCGACGACGGCGAGCCAAGCGGCACGGGCGGCAAACCCATACTCGGGCAGCTCCTGTCGGCCAACCTGACCAACGTGCTGCTGGTGGTAACGCGGTACTTTGGCGGGACGCTGCTGGGAACGTCCGGGCTTATAGCCGCCTACCGGAGCGCCGCCGGCGCCGCCATTGCCGGAGCACAGGTGGTGCAGCGCACGTGGGATGTTGAGCTTACGGCAACCTTCTCCTACGCAAACCTGAACGAGGTGATGAAGCTTGTGAAGGAAGAGCAGCTGCGCGTGCTCCGCCAGGACTTTCGCAGCGAGCAGTGCAGCATTTGCCTGAGCGTCCGCGAAAGCAAAGCGCAGCGCGTGAGGGAAAGGCTAAACGAGCTGGGGGATGCTCAGGCCTACAAACCGGGCGCAGAGTAAGAGTAAGAGTAAGAGTAAGAGTAAGAGAAGGGAATCTCGCGGGACTGCCCGCGATGCCTGCTCTCTGCGCGCTTGCTCCGTATGCTAAAGCATACGGTTAATCAAGTGTCGTCCCTGCGGGACGGCCCGCGATGCCTGCTCTCTGCGCACTTGCTCCGTTAAATTTACTCCCAAATATCATCGATTTAATGAGGTAATGAGGTTGGATGATGAATTGGTATCTCTCGGCTACTGAGGTTGTTTTTGGTTAAACCGAGCGCAGCGATCTCGCGAACACCAAAAGTAAGCGCGAGTGAGTAAATGAGGTTGAAACCTCATTTACACCTAATTTTTCTAACAAAACAACCTCAGTAGCAATGAGTTGGCCAACATCCATCCATCCATCCATCCATCCATCCATCCATCCATCCATCCTCATTACCTTATTTTCCGTTTGCTCGTCTCCAATTTTCGACATCCGCCTGCAAATCTTCGTTAATAATAAGGTAATGAGGTTGTTGCGTGTTGTTGTTCGATCGGCTACTGAGGTTGTTTTGTTAGAAAAATTAGGTGTAAATAAGGTTTTTCACCTCCCCCCCGCTCGGCGTAGCCAATCTCCTACCATACCACCGCCATACGGGAGAAATAGTAGGAGATTGGCTATGCAATCTTTTCATAGCACCTCAAAAAAAGAATTAGCCTCATTTTCGATACCCGTTCATGAATCCTCATTAATAAGATATACTCCGCTCGGTCGAAAGCTGCGATTTGTTTTTTTAGCGCACAGATGGCGCAGATTTTTATGGTTTGCGCAGATTTTAGCCCTTTGGCTGCGCCGAGCTCCGCTCCGCTCCGGTTCTTCGCGTACATCATAAAAAATCTGCGCCATCTGCTGCGCTATTTTTACGCAAAGCTATGCCGAGCGCAGCGTAGCTTTTTCGCCCCACCGATTTATGCCCCTACCGATTTTTCAAAAATCGCGATGATGTTGAGGATCACCTCCACCGCTTTTTCCATGGACTGTAGCGGAATAAATTCGTATTTTCCGTGAAAGTTATGTCCTCCGGTAAAGATGTTGGGGCAAGGGAGGTTCATGTACGATAGCCGGCAGCCGTCTGTTCCGCCGCGAATAGGCTGCACGAGCGGCGTTACGCCGGCCTGCTTCATGGCGCGCATCGCCACCTCCACGATGTGGAAGTGCGGCTCCACCTGCTTGCGCATGTTGTAGTACTGGTCTTTCAGCTCCACGCTCACGGTACCTGCGCCGTACTTGGCGTTGATGGTGCGGGCGCACGTCCGGATAAGCTCTTTGCGGCGCTCAAACTTTTCGAGGTCGTGGTCGCGGACGAGGTACTGCATGACGGCATTTTCCACCTCTCCGGCCACGTGCACGAGGTGAAAGAAGCCCTCGTAGCCCTCCGTGCTTTCGGGGCGTTCGCTGGGGGGCAGCAGGGCGTTGAGCTCGGCGGCCACCTGCAGGGCGTTTGCCATCTTGTTTTTGGCGTAGCCCGGATGGATATTTTTGCCCTGTATGCGGATTACGGCGGAGGCGGCGTTAAAGTTTTCGTACTCCAGCTCCCCTATTTTTCCGCCGTCGACCGTGTAGGCGTACTTAGCGCCAAACCTTTGCACGTCAAAGTGCTCTACGCCGCGCCCTATTTCCTCGTCGGGGGTAAAGCCGATGCAGACGTCGCCGTGCCTAAATTCGGGGTGCGATGTGATGTACTCCGCAGCGCACATAATTTCGGCGATGCCCGCCTTATCGTCGGCGCCAAGCAGCGTGGTGCCGTCGGTGGTAACGATGGTTTGCCCAGCGTACTCGCGCAGCTCGGGGAAGTCGTCCGGCGAAAGCACGATACCCTTTTCCTTATTCAGCACGATATCCCTGCCGTCGTACTGCGCCACCACTTGGGGCTGCACGTTGCGCCCCGGCATGTCCGGGGAGGTATCCACGTGGGCAATAAACCCTATTGCCGGCGCTGCGGCTGCGGTATTTGCGCCGATGTGCGCCATCACGTAGCCGTGCTCGTCCATGTACACCTCGGGGATGCCCATTGCGCGCAGCTCGTCTGCCAGCAGCGAAAGCAGCTGCCGCTGCCTGGCGCTGCTCGGTGCCGTTGGCGAATTTTCGTCCGATTGCGTGTCGATGGCCACGTAGCGGAGGAATTTTTGAAGAATTGCTTCTGCCATTTTTTTACGTTGTGTTTGTTTTTAAGCTCCTGCTGCCCGACTTGGCCGCGCACCGGTAAAAAAGCGGGCTGCGCGCTCCTTCTCCCTCCGCCGCGTAAGCGCCGCATCGTAAGTGGGGGTGGCTATAGTCATCGTGAGACAGGTGAACAGCTTGGCGTTGAAAATTTCTTCGCAAAGATAATTTTTTTTCCTAACCTGTGCCATGCTATACTTTCATAGGCTAATTTTTTTTTGGGTAGCGCTTCAAATTTATTTGTACCTTTATGCGGCATAGCTTGCGGTAGTCGGACGAAGGAGGTTTTGGCATTTTCGGCAAGCTCTTCCTCCGGCAGCCGCCGGTTGCAGGCGGTTGTTTTCGGCTGCGGGGGGATGGGTAGCGGAGCATTCTACAAGTGACATGTTATGAAAAATAAAGGTATTACACAGAAAAGGCATTGCCTTTGGCGGTCGACGGCGAATGTGGCCGTTGGCGTTTGCAGGTTCCTCACGGCGGGCGCTCCCCCGGCGAGGCCTGCGGTTATCTCTCGCCGGTTAGGGTTGCTGCTCGCGGCGGGTGCATTTTCGGTGCACAGCCAGGCAGCGCCGCCCCCCCAGTGGCCGGAATCGCTCAATACCGCCAAAGAGGCGGAGTATATGACGGAAACAGAGCAGGAGGTCATTCACGAGCTCAATAAGGTGCGCACTAACCCCAAGGCATACGCCCTCTACCTGAAAGAGGAGCGGCAGTACTACAGCGGGAAGAACATCAGCAAGCCGGGAGAAATAACCGTAAAAACCCGTGAAGGGCTGGTTGCCGTAAACGAGTGTATTGCCGCACTGGCGAAAGCGAAGCCCGTAGGCGTTTTGCGCCCGCACAAGGGGCTGAGCGAGGCTGCGGCTTGGCTGGCCGCCGACCAGGCAAAAACCGGACGCACGGGGCACAACGGCAGCGACGGCAGCAACTTGTCGCAGCGGGTGGAGCGCCACGACGCCGGAAGCTACATCACCATAGGTGAGAATATTTCTTACGGCAGCGGTGAAGCGCGGCAAATTGTAATGCAGCTCCTGATAGACGACGGCGTTGCCTCGAGAGGGCACCGGCACAACATCTTGAACGCCGCTTTTGACTGCTGCGGAGTGGCAATCAATACCCATTCCGTTTACAGGTATGTGTGCGTAATGGATTTTGGTAAATTTAGTAGTAAGTGGTAAGTGGTTAGTAGTTAGTAGTTAGTAGTAAGTTAGTTCGTAGGGTAGTGTATAAATTGTGGGGAGCGAAAAACCTAATTTACTCACTCGTGCTTATTTTTGGTGTTCGTGAGCTCGCTGCGCTCGGTTACACCTAATTTTATAACAAAACAACCTCAGTAGCAGGGAGATAAAGTAGAAATAACAACCTCATTAA
>JAIROF010000117.1 GCA_031257655.1 Prevotellaceae bacterium
CCGTATGCAATGACCACAACAATTACCAAATCCGGTTACGCCCTTACAAACGGTAATGATTTTGCGTTCATATTTACCGGCAAAACTCCGCAAGGTAATATCAAAACCATTCCCGCAACCGAAACATTCGAATACGAACTAATCATTTCCTCCTCAACCAAAACCGACAAAACCACCGGTGAATTACTCGACAATATTTCACTCGGAACAATTACAGTAACACTTTCCCCCGACGGCAAAACCTACACACACACACATCCCCGCAATATACGTAAAATTTTCGTATTTTCCAAGAGCTTACGATTTTTATTTTCTTTTTTTAGCCCGCCTTTTAACGGAGCAGTGCGCAAAGCTACTTATCAGCATTATGCGCATAATATTTTACGCCGCCGAGCACGTTTTACCTGCACATTACGTAATTTTTTTACTTACACCTTATATAAGCATGTATACGGAGAGGCATTGCTTTCATCTCCGCTCATCCCATCTCCTCCCCTATACATGTATATCCGGCTACCGGATTTTCAAGAACGCTCTCCCTAAAGAAAGGAGAGCGCGTATCCTTTGCATATCAACTATCAATCCCTATCAACAACAATTAAAATCATTATGCTATGAAAAAAATGTTTAGAAAAGAAGTGAACAGGCTGCGCGCTATGGCCGCGCTAACCTTTGCCGCAACGCTCCTGAGCGCGGGAGCGCAGGCGGCAACGTACTACGTAACCCCCACCGGCGCGGGCGCCGGCGACGGAACGAGCTGGGGCAGCGCCACCGCAAACCTCCAGCAGGCCATTGACAGCTGCGCCGCAAACGGCGGCGGCGAAGTCTGGGTGAAAGCCGGTACCTACAAGCCCTCGGCTACCTTGCAGTGGAAAGACAGCGTGAACGTTTACGGCGGATTTGCCGGCGCCGAAACCGACAAAAGCCAGCGAAGCACAGACGCTACCCTCACCGTTTTGGATGGCAACGGCGAAAGGCTTATTGCGCAAAAAACACCGCCGAACTCCGCCATCTTTAAGCGGCAAACAACGTGGAGCGGCCTGACGCTGCAAAATGGCTACAGCACCTACACCGGTGGCATCTACCTCTTCCCCAACATGACAATCGACAACGTTATCATTAAAAACTGCGTTGCCACCCACGCGACGGGAAGCTACGGCGGTGGTATCTCTTTCGCAGTTAGCGCCGAAACATCCGATACGGCGATAGTAAGGAATTGCAGAATTGTGGGGAATACGGCAGCCTACGGCGGCGGTATCTCCCTGGGATTGGCCAACGCTAACCCCATACAGTCGCACGTGCTCATAGAGAATACGGAAATTATAAACAACAAGTCGAGCAATCGCGGCGGCGGTATTGACATAGAGCCAAAGGAGGGGTCGACCAAAGAGGTCACTATCCGAAGCTGCGTTATTGCCAACAACAGCAGCGGCAACTCCGGCGGCGGCATATCGCTGTTTCGCGCCAATGCGAAGATTATAAACACCACCTTTGCCCGCAACATCTCCGGAGACTGGGGCGGCGGCGGGCTTTACGCCAACAGCGTGGACTCGCTCACGGTGCTCAACTGCATTTTTTGGAACAACGAGGATGCGCAACACGGTACGGGAAGCCATACCATTCTTTCGCAAGGAAGCGCAAGATACTTGGTGGTAAAGAACAGCGCTTTTGCTCCTGCCTTGCAGGTGGGGACAGATGTGCCGAGCGATACCTCTACCACTATTGCCGTTACGCTATCCGGTAACATAGGCGTTAACGCGGATAACACCGGCAGCGCCTCCGGCGAAAAGTACATTAACTTTAGCGCGCCGAGCGCCGCCGCCGGGTACGCCGCCAATGACGCAGACAAGCTCAACGCCCGCTGGACGCTTGCGCAAGGCTCGGCGGCCATAGATGCGGGAGAAGCGGTGCAGGGGCTTGCCACCGATATTGTGGGCAGAAGCCGCCCCGTGGGGAGCAAGTTCGACATGGGCGCCTACGAGTACGCCG
The DNA here is from genome assembly GCA_031257655.1 of Prevotellaceae bacterium. Taxonomy (GTDB): domain Bacteria; phylum Bacteroidota; class Bacteroidia; order Bacteroidales; family UBA932; genus JAITMY01. The sequence continues at coordinate 1,990 of JAIROF010000117.1, forward strand.
AGCCGATTACCATTGCCGCCGGAGCAACGGTGAGCGCCGGCTACACTGCCGCCCACGGCGATGTGATATTTGAGGCAAGCGATGCCGCCGGCGCAGGGCAGTGGACGGCTACCACGCCGGTAACCAACGGCGCGGTTAAGCTGGTGAGGACGTTTGAAACCAACAAAACCTACGCCATCGGATTTCCGTTTGCCGTAGCCTCTGTGAGCGGCGCCGACTACGAGCTGAAGTACTACAACGACGAAAATAACCTGTTTGGCCTGGCCTCCGCCGTAGAAGCCGGCAAGGGATACCTCATCAAATTCCCTGCGCCAAAGGATACCAGCGTAACGGTTACCTTTACCTCCGCGCGCAACCCAGCGCCGGTAACGCCCCCGGCGCTGAGCGGAAGCAAATACGACATCGTACCCAACCCCACCCTGCAAAATGCAGCAGGCGTAGCCGGCGCACAGCATTACTACCTGCTCAACAGCGCAACCGGCGCCTTTGGCGCGCCAGCCACCTCTCTTACCGGCGAGCTGAAACCCTTTGAGGCTGTTTTGGCAACCGCGGCAACCGCCGATTTGCTCACCCCCGACACAATTGGCAAAGGCAACGCCTCGGCGCCGAGCGTAACGCTGACCGCCGATAGCGGCATCAGCGTGCTAACGCCGGACAGCATTGCCTATCCCTACCTGACGATAGACCCGTTTGTGGTCACCTTTAAGGTAGCCGCAGGCTATACCAACGTGAGGGCGATAGTAAGCGCGACCGGCGCAGCCCCCGATACCATTTTGCTTACCCCCGTTGCCGACATTTACACGGTAACGCTCGGCAGCGCAGCCGGCTCAAGCCTTATTCGCCTTACCGCAGACACCATACGCTCTACGCTGACCCTAAACGCCGGCGAGGGCATTGCTGAGCTAAACCCTACAGGCAGCATACAGGTGGGATACTTTGACAACAGCTTATGGTTTACCCTCAAAACCCTCGACGGATACCATACGCCCAGGGTGGCGATAGGTGCTACGTACAAAGAGGTGAAGAAAGGCGTAGGCGGAGTGGATACCGTATTTCTTGGCGGCGTAACCGCCAACGCTACGGTGAACATTGCGGCCTTTAGGAACAACACCGCGCCGGTGCTGTACGACCTGCAGGTTACCCAAGCCGAAGTCGTTAACGCAACGGGTACTACGGTACAAATTTTGTCTCAGTTCGCAAACTATAACTATGTTTACCTGAAATTTGATGTTAAAGATGCCATACAAGGAAGCACCTACGATAAAATAACCTTGAGGTTACAAATGAGCGCTAACGGAACAGTGCAAGCTGCAAAAAAGTTGATACTTCAATGGGTATCGAACAACAGCAACGGAGGAAATGAAAATACAGATGGTACCACCCCGTGGGATAACAACTTTACATACGCCGGACGACCGGTAATTAAGGATGCAGTAAGCATTATAAGTGTGGGCACAACTCCTGGTGTTCTCACTGCTACTGCTATTGAGTTTACCATAGATGATCCCGCAGTCATTGCTCAAATAAAAAATTCTATTGCGGCAGGTAATACAGAACTCTCATTCAGGATAGATACCCGTGCCGATAACATTGTGATCATGGCATTCGCTTACTCCTCCGAAGGCTCCACCGGCGACATCCCGAATCGTACACCCCAGCTGATATTCAGCAAGCCGGCGTACAGCGTTGCGGTGCGGAACGATGCGCGTAGCAGCGGTTTGATTACGCTCACCTCTCCGAGCGCCAACGACACGACCTACGTCGTGGAGCACGATTCGTCGCTTGTGCTGAATTTTACGGTGAAGAAAGGGTACCAGCCTGTGGTGCAAGGCTACGGCAAGCTGACCGGCGCTCCCAGCGCTACGAGCGATACCGCCTACTCCCTCGCCATAGACAAGGCAAAAGCCGACGATACCATACGCCTGTCGGCAGATGTTATTCGCTTTAATGTGGACGTAGTAACGCCAAACGGTCACGTTACGGTCATCCAACCCGCCACCGGCCGCAGCCCCTACAAGGTGGCCAACGATTCGTCGTTTGCCCTCTCGTTCAGGGTAGATGAGGAGTACATCCCCACGGCGACGGTGAGCACCGACCCCACATACCAGCTTGGCGATACGGCGCCCGGCGGGTACTACACCGTAACCCTGCCGCAGGTAACCACGAACGTTACCGTAACCATAGCGGCCGACCTGTCGGACAGCGTAACGGTATGGCTGGCTAAGCACGACAGCGTAACGGTTACCTCGCCCACGCTTACGGGCGGTGCGGCCGGCAAAGTGGCGCGTGATTCTTCGTTTACGCTTACCTTCACGCTTGCCGACGGCTACGATGTGTCGGCGGTAAGGGTCAACGGGGTAGACCGGAGCGGCGAATACTTAGCCGTTGACGGCGAAGGCGTCTACACGTTCACCCTGCCGCAGCTGACCGCCAGCGTTTCGGTGGCCATAGAGGTTGGCGTACGGCAGTACGGCGTTGTCCTGATAGCCGGCGAAGGCGTTAGCGTTGTTGCTCCTGCGGGCGCAAACCCCCACCTCGTAGACCACAACGGCTCGCTCGAGGTGAGGGTGACGATAGCAGCGGGCTACTTTGCGCCCGTTAAGCTCGCGCGGCGCGACGGCAGCGTCATTACCGCGTCCGAGCCTTCCGGTGGCGGCGGCGAATACGCTGCCACCATCTCCGGCATCACCGCCGCCGATACCGTTAGCATTACGGCAGACAACGGCGTGCGCCACATCACCGTGCGCAAGGATGCGCGGGTTACGCTGGTCGACGCTACCGACACGGTGCTGGCGGCAAGGCTCACCGAGCCGTTTGAGCTGATATTTACGGTGCCCGACGGCTTTACGCCAACCGTAACCCTACAGGGTGAGGGCGGAGGTCAGCTTACCACGCTTCCCACCGGCGCCGGCAATACCTACTCGGCGCGAATAAGCGCAGTGGGCGCCGATGCAATCCTTGTCATTGCGCTTGCTGCCGCCACCGGCATTGCCGACGTTGACCTCAACGACCCGGTGGTATCGGTAACATACTACAGCCTGCAAGGGCGGGAGGTGCGCCAACCGGAGCTTACCGGCGTTTACATCCTGCGCAGGCAGCATCTCTCCGGCCGAACCTCGGTGGTGAAAAGGCTGGTGAGGGTTGACTGAGCGGCGCCTGAACTCGGATTTTTGGGATTTGAATGGTTAAGATGATTAAGACAAAATCGCCGCTGTTGTCTGAACTCGGATTTTTGGGATTAAGATGATTAAGAAGCGTAGAAATCACAGCGCATTCGGCATCAATCATAGTAATCATTCAAATCCCAAAAATCAGAGTTCAGACAATCACAGCGCATTCAGCATCAATCATAGTAATCATTCAAATCCCCAAAAATCACAGTTAGATTTAGAGTTTACCATTTAAAATTTCGTTGATGAAGTATATTACGCCTTTTGTCAGGCCTTTTGTAACGCTTGCTGTTGTTTTGTTTTTTGCGCTTTCGGCGCGGTCTCAGCCTGCATCGAAGGCGGTTACGGGGACGGTGAAAGACGCCGAAGATAAAAAAAATATGGCGGGCGTTGCGGTGCGCATACAAGGCTCCACGGTGGGTACGTTTACCGACAAAAACGGGCAGTTCTCCATTCAGGCCGCTGAGGGAAACGTGCTCGAATTTTCGATGATGGGCTACAAAGCCTACCGGCATACCGTGCGGAAGGATACGCTTGCGGTAACCGTGCTGCTTGAGGTGGACGCGGTTTCGCTGGAGGATGTGGTGGTGGAATCCGGCATTATTCAGCGCAACAAGCTCGGATTTACGGGCGCCTACACCACCGTTAGCAGCGAGGAGCTGAAGTCGGTGGGCAATACCAACCTTTTGCAGAGCCTCCGATCGCTCGACCCTGGGGTGGCCGTTCTGGACAACAACCTTACCGGCTCCAACCCCAACGCCCTGGCTACGATAGAGGTGCGGGGGCAAACCTCCATGAGCATAACCACCCTGCAGGATGAGGCCGCATCCACCAGCAACCAGCCCCTCTTTATCCTCGACGGGTTTGAATCGACGCTTCAGGAGATTAACGACTTGGACGTAAACCGGGTGGAATCCATTACCATCCTGAAGGACGCCGGCTCGACCGCCATCTTTGGCGCAAAGGGCGCCAACGGGGTTATTGTGATAGAAACCATTAAGCCAAAGGAGGGGCGAATGTTCGTTACCTACAACGGCGATTTTCAGCTCGCCGTGCCCGACCTTAGCGTTTACAACATGATGAACGCCGCCGAAAAGCTCGAATTTGAGCGCATAGCCGGCCGGTACAACTACAACGTCAACAACGACAGCGAAGACCCCTCTGTCCCCATGCTTGGCAGCTTGGCCGACGGGGCGTCGCAAAAGCGCTACTACGAGCGGCTGGCGCTGGTGCAGTCGGGGGTTGACACCTACTGGCTGAGCGAGCCGGTGCGCCTGGCTGTTACCAACGGCCACTCCGTCCACGTTTCGGGCGGCGACAAGGCGCTGCTCTTCACCGTGGGGGTGAACTATAAAAATAACCAGGGCGTGATGAAAGGCTCGGCGCGCAACACCTACGGCGGAAACATCAAGCTGGTGTACCGGGGCGTTAAATCGCTCAACATCCAAAACAGCGCCACCTTTTCGGGTACCATTGCCGAGGACGGGGCTTGGGGATCGTTCTCCAGCTTTGTCAACGCAAACCCCTACTACAGCAAAGCGCCTGTAGACGGCGAAATCCCAAAGTTTCTCGACTCCGAAGGCTCGTCGGCGGCCGTAAACCCCCTCTACAACGCTTCGCTCAACTCAAGAAACGACGGCAAAGCTCTTAACCTGACCAACAATACTTCGCTGGACTGGAAGATTAACAACCGCTGGCACGTGAAAGGCAGCGTGAGCCTGAGCAGCATTATCACCAGCAACGTAAGCTTCATCGACCCGCAGCACTCCTCGTTCGACAATACGACCTACGACAAAAAAGGCAAGTACACGAGCGGAACGATTGACTTCTGGTCTTACCGGGCCAACCTGTCGGCCAGCTACCTCAAGTCCATCGGCGAGCACAACATCACCATGCAGGGCCGAACGGCCATCGACGAATCCACGAGCGAAAGCGAAACGCTGGTCGCCGTGGGATTTCCGGCCGGATCGGTCGGCTCGCCCACCAACGCTTTCTCCTACGAGCCTTACCAGCGACCAACGTACTACGAGCGGATAAACAGAAACGTGAGCTTTCTTGGCGCGTTTAACTACAACTACGGCTACCGCTACCTCTTGGATTTGAGCTACAACCTGGAAGGCTCTACCAACTTTGGCAAAAACAAGAAGTTTCAGCCCTTTGGCTCTGTTGGCGTGGGCTGGAATCTTCAGCGCGAGCCTTTTGCCGCAGCGTGGAAGTGGCTCGACGAGCTCAAGCTGAGGTCGACCTACGGCACCAACGGAAACCAGAACGTAAACGTGGTGACCAACTCCATCTACAGCTACTACGTGGGCAGCAACGTTTTTGGGCAATCGGCCTACCTTTCGCGCGTGGGCAACCCCGATTTGGAGTGGCAGGTGGTAGAAAAAATTGCGGCGGGGCTGGACGTCAGCGTGCTGAGCAACCGCCTGAAGGTAAACCTTGACGTTTACCAGAGCTTTACCTCCCCCCTGATAGTGGTGCTCGACCAGCGCCCCTCTACGGGGGTGGACAGCTACCCCGTCAACATGGGATTCTTTAGAACCAGAGGCTACGAATTTAAGCTCTACTACAACCTCGTAAACAACGTGGAGAGCGGCACGCTGGTGAACATTAAGGTTACCGGAGCCTACAACCGCAGCACCTACGGAGGATTTAACGACGCCTTGGACGACCTGAACGAAGCCTACCGAAGGGAGGACAATTCGCAGCTCTCCCTGAGCTCCCTGCAGCGCTACGAAGACGGCAGAAGCCCCTCCGACATCTGGGCGGTGCCATCGCTGGGAATAGACCCGGCCACGGGGCGCGAAATCTTTTTGACCAAAAGCGGCGAGCAATCCTACCTCTACAACGCCAACGACCGCGTGGTGATGGCCAACTCCCGCCCCCTGCTCGATGGCGTGCTGGGCGCAACGGTGAGGTACAAAAAGTTCGCCCTCTACCTCAACCTGCGCTACCGCATGGGGGCGTACGCCTACAACTCGGCGCTGTTCAACAAGGTGGAGAATATTTCCCTGGGAAACATTATCTACAACCAGGACAAGCGGGCGCTCTACGACAGGTGGCAGAACGTGGGCGATGTGGTGGAGTTCAAAAAAATCGGCCTGCAAGACCCTACCCCCGTTTCCTCCCGCTTTATTCAAAAGCAAAGCTACCTGCGCGGGGAATCGGTGAAGCTGACGTGGAACTTTACCGGCGACCGCTGGCTCAAAGCCCTCCTCCTCCAAGACCTGAGCTTTAGCCTCTCGATGAGCGATTTCTTTAACCTCGAATCCATCAAGATTGAGCGAGGTATAGATTACCCGTTTCAGCGGGCATTAGTCATGAATTTATCTGCACGATTTTAGCAACCAACCCTACGATGATGAAAAGCATAACGCGATACGCGCTCTTGCTGTCGGCAGCCCTCACCGCCGGCAGCTGCAACAAGTGGCTGGACGGAGCGCAGCCAAAAGACCAAAATCTGGACGACTACCAGTACGCTACCGAAATGGGCGTCAACTCGGTGCTCAACGGATTCTACCGCACCCTATCCTCCGAAACCCTCTACGGCAGCGTAATGACCATGACCGCCGTTGAGCTGCTCGCCCACTACTACTACTACGAGGAAGACCTGCTGAATAACGGCGATTTTACCTACTTCAACTTCATGTCGAATTACATGTATGACGACGCCGTGGTGAAAAGCCCCTTCTCCGGCGTTTGGAAGGCCTCGTACAACCTCATATTTCAGCTCAACAACTTTATCGACCGGGTTGCCGTATCCAACATCCTCTCCGAAGAGAAGAAAAACGTGGCGCTCGGCGAAGCCTACGGCCTGAGGGCTTTCCTCCACCTCGACCTCTTCCGCCTCTTTGGCGCAGAAACCCAGCATATACCCTACAACACCTCCGCAGAGGTGGTGCCCCACGAAACAAGAACGCCCGACGATTTTTTTACCCTGCTGCTGCAGGACGTTGAGCAGGCAAAGGAGCTGCTCAAAAACGACCCCATCATTGCCAACGGCGTGCTGGACCTGACGAACGTTGAGCCTACCGCCAACCTTACGGAAAAAGAAATCTTTGACAAGTACCTGCGCAACTACCGCATGAACTACTACGCCGTGCAGGCGCTTCAGGCCAGGGCGCTCATGTTTAAGGGCGATACGCGCGAGGCCGCCGCCGTTGCGCAAAAGCTCATCGATGAGGCGTTCGCCGGAAAGCCTTTCCGCTGGGCGGATAAGGCAAAAATTGTGAGCGACCGCAACTTCATCTTCTACTCGGAGGTGATATTCGGCGTCTACAACCTCGACCTCTACACCACCTGGGAGAAGTACACCAACGGAACCCGCCAGGGGCAAACCTACGCGGTGAGCGTAGAAAACCTGCACAACAACATCTTCCGGTTCGACAATACGGGCAGCGATGTCTCGCTCTGGGAAGACCTCCGGATTAGACCCTGGCTATCGAGCGCGGCAGGGCAGGGGCTGTACGTGTCGTACAAGTTTGCAAACTTTGTGCGCACCAACGACAACGACCCCATACGATACTTCCAACCCCTGATAAGGATGAGCGAAATGTTCTACATCGTAGCAGAAAATTTGCTCCTTAGCGAGGAGGTACCCGCAGCCGTGCAGCTGCTCAACGTGCTGCGTATGCAGCGCAACTCGCAGCTGGAATCGCTGCCCGACCCCGCCGCTACCACCGCCCAGCAAGCCTTCGACATCCTCGAGGCGGAGTACTACAAAGAGTTCTACGCAGAGGGGCAGGTGTACTTCTACCTCAAGCGCCGCAAGAGCAGCCAAATTTTCGACGCCAACCGGCAGGGAAAAGTGGAGGCGGCGAAGTACAGCCCGCCTACGGGGAGCATTTACCTTATCCCTATTCCCGAAAGCGAAACAAACTTGTAAATCGTAAAACAAAACAGCACCCGAATATGAAACCATACCTTACCAAGCTGGCGCTTCTGGCCGCAACGCTCGCCTGCTCGTGCGAATACGAAAAGCTGCCCACCTACAGCGGGCAAGACCAGATATACTTTGCCTACGCCGACGACGTGCTCTCGATGGTGGACGAGCTCTTTGTGCACTTTGGCTACGACGAGCCAATGAAGCCGGAAACAACCCTCTACGTAGGCGTAAAGGTGATGGGCAGCATTGCCGACGTTGACCGCCCCGTGAGCTTCGTCCTCGTGGATTCGCTTTCTACGGCAACGCCGGGGCGCGACGTCGAGCTGCTGCCCGAGCTATCCCTTGTGCCGGCTGGAAAAGAGCTGGGCCTCATTGCCCTTAAGCTGAAAAATACCGCCGCACTCCGGGATACCGTGCTGGCCATCGGAATACGCTTGGTAGAAAATGAATCATTCCGCGCAGACTACACCAAAACCCGATTCTCAAACGTCAACTCGGAGGGGAAAATCGTCAGCACAGAATACCGCGTGCGATTCGACAACGCCAATATTATCCCCCGGCTGTGGTTTGAAAACCTGGAGAAGTGTAACGCCATATTCGGAGAGTTCAGCAACACGAAGTTTGAGCTCATGTGCAGCTTGCTGGGGTTTGACAGAAGCTACTTCTCATACACCGAAGGAAATCCGGAAGAACTCTTTACCGCGCGCATTAACCTCTACTCGCTCAGCTGGATTCAAACCATGAACCGATACCTCAACGAGTTCAGGGAGAAGAACGGCTACGCCCTGCGCGACGAATACGGAAACGAAATAAAAATGGGATCGACAATAAACTAAAAACTAAAAACTAAAAACTAAAAACTAAAAACTAAAAACTAAAAACTAAAAGAACTAAACTCTAAACTCTAAACTCTAAACTCTAAACTCTAAACTCTAAACTCTAAACTCTAAACTCTAAACTCTAAACTCTAAACTCTAAACTCTAAACTCTAAACTCTAAACTCTAAAC
>JAIROF010000034.1 GCA_031257655.1 Prevotellaceae bacterium
ACGACGCTCTTCCGATCTAGGATGATCAAGGACTTCAAACAAAATTTGATATTGGCTCTCTATTCAACCACCATTTTCCGACAAGCATCAGAAGAGTACTGTTACATTCAAGGTCAGAACACATGATGCAGCGATGCTTGCACTTTGAAATTATAAGACAGCCACAGCTGAAACTTCAAGAATCTTAATGCCACAACTTGCCAACAAATGGTATTGTAGGGCAAAAAAAAAATTAGTCCTAACAGATCCTGGGCATACTGTGTATGAAAGTAAAACAAACCAATACGAAGTTGCTCGAATTTTTTTAGTACAACACTATGCAACAGAAATAGAAAATACAATCTTTTGGTTCTCTTCAAACCTTGACTGCAGCAAAGGGCATAAATGGACCTTTCCATTAAACCATGCCCTGATATTCACAGCACATACTGAGCAACAAATGCAACAGGCCCAGCTCTTGTCCTGGTCACTGATTTTCCATCCAGAATATACATGTACATCTGTATTCCTTCTTCATGACAGTTGTTGTTGTTGTTGTTGTTGTTGTTGTTGTTGTTGTTGTTGTTGTTGCTGTTGCTGTTGCTGTTGCTGTTGCTGTTGCTGTTGCTGTTGCTGTTGTTGTTGTTGTTGTTGTTGTTGTTGTTGTTGTTGTTGTTGTTGTTGTTGTTGTTGTTGCTGTTGCTGTTGCTGTTGTTGTTGCTGTTGCTGTTGCTTCTGTTGCTGTTTAATTTCCATATCCATTTTATCACGTTTAGCAGGATGTATAGCAAAACGATAGGCGCAAAAGCCGCAAATATCGGCACGGAGTAGAGCGGGCAGAGCAGCAGCATCGCTGCCGACAGCAGCAAAAACACCAGCTGCACCGAATACTTCTCCGGGAACACATCCTTTACTTTGAACGAAAACATGGGAATTTCGCATACCAGCAAGCCGGAAAACAGCAGGGTCAGCGCCAGCAGCGTCCATACCCCCAGCGGCTTATCCGCGCAGGTGGCCGAGATGGAGGCAAAGAATATCGCATTGGCAGGCGTTGGCAAGCCGACGAAAGCGGAGGTTTGCCGGTCGTCGACGTTAAACTTTGCCAGGCGCAGCGCTGAGAAGGCGGTGAGCAAAAACGGCGAAAAGAGCAGGAGCATCCACGCGCCCTCTGCGGCGGGCATCATGCCGCGCATGGCGCCGTATAGCATGGCCGCCGGAAGCGTGCCGAAGCTTACCATATCGGCGAGCGAATCGAGCTGCATCCCTACCGGGGAGTAGGCCTTAAGCAGCCGCGCCGCAAAGCCGTCCAGAAAATCGAACACCGCTGCCGCAAGCACGCACGCCATTGCCCCAAGCGTAAAACCCTCCAGCGCAAAAACAACCCCCACACACCCGCATAGCAGGTTGAAGCAGGTAATGACGTTGGGTACTGTAAATAGCTTTAGTTTGTTTGCCATCGAAATAATGTTGAATCTTTTGAGCTGCAAAGATAAGCGTTGACAAGCTTGCGCATTGTCAATCAAACTTAATACAACAAAGGTAGTTACTTTTTTGTACCGTTGTTCCCAAATTTCGCCTGTTTTTCGTATCTTTACACGCCGAAATTACTATGTTTTAATGTAAGGCGTTGAGTATTACCGATAATTCTACACTTTGGCTGTTTATAGTTTGTCAAAAAAATATACATACGTTATGCTGTCATTGGCAACCTTATCTTCGCTCAGCCTTGCCCGCGCTGCCGCACCTAAGTATAGCAACGAATTTCTGTCGGTAGGCGTGGGGGCGCGCGCGCTGGGTATGGGCGGCGCGGTTGCCGCCGCTGCCGCTGCCGACGCTAGCGCCGCCTACTGGAACCCTGCGCTGCTGCTCTCCCTCCAGCCCGAAAGGAGCGCCGCCCTTATGCACGCAGCGTATTTTGCCGGCGTGGCAAAGTTCGATTTCGCCGCCTTTGCCTGCCGCTTGGACTCCGCCACCGCCGCCGCCGCAACGCTGACGCGATTTGGCGTGGACGATATCCTCCAAACGACCGACCTCATCGATAAGGATGGAAACTTTAGCTACGACAGGCTCAGCTACTTCTCCACCGCCGACTACGCTTTTACATTTTCGCTCGCCAAAAGCACAAAAATAGCCGGACGAGCGCTCAACGTAGGCGCTAACGCCAAAATCGTGTACCGCAACGTGGGCAAATTTGCCGCCGCCTACGGTTTCGGGGTGGATGTGGGGGCCAGCTGCCGCGCGGGGAGCTGGAGCTTTGGCGTGATGCTGCGCGATATTACCACCACCGTGAACGTCTGGACGTACAACGCCGGCGCGCTGGAAATCCCGCCCTACGTAATGCCCTCCGGCGATACCATTGCAAACAGCGCGCCCGCCGCGCGAACGGAGGTTACCCTGCCAAAGGCTACGCTCGCCGCCGCCTACAGCGCCCGCCTGGGCCGCGAATTTTCCCTGCTCGCCGAGCTGGGCGTTGACATCACCACAGACGGACAGCGAAACGTACTCATCTCAACCGGATGGCTGAACGCAGACCCAAAGCTGGGCCTGGAGGGTAGCTACAAAAATATGGTGTACCTGAGAGCCGGAATCAACAACGCGCAGCGTATCTCGGACTTCGACAACAAAAGCCGCCTTACCGTGCAGCCAAACATGGGCATCGGACTTAGCTTCATGGGATTTGCGCTCGACTATGCCCTCACAAACATCGGCTCGGTGGGCGTCGCTGCTTACTCGAACATTTTCTCAGTAAGCTACGGATTTTGAGGAATTAGGAATTAGGAATTAAGAATTAGGAATTAAGAATTAAGAATTGCGCGAAGCGTGTTTCAACTTTCAACTTTCAACTTTCAACTTTCAACTAAATTATGTATTGCGAATTGCGCATTTGGGGTTTTGCGTTGGCGCTTCTTCTGGTTTCGTGCGGCGGCGAAGCGCAGCGCCGGCGCGCGCCGCTTGCGGCTGCTCCAATCCCAACGCTGCCGCTGACAAGCCCTCAAAACCGCGCGAGCATAAAAAATGGCGACCGCCTCACGATAGCCTACCGCCGCAGCGACGCCAAGTACGATTCCGTCGTTGCCAGCCTCGACGGTAAGCGGATTGCCCGCATGGCGGATACCGCCGCCGGCATCCCCGTGAAGGCAAAAACGCTCGGCGCAAAGCGGCTAAGGGTAGCGGCATTCGCTGAGGGTAAGGAGGTCGCGGCGGCTACGGTAACCCTTACCATACTCGCGCCAAGCGCGCCTAAGCAGCTCCGCTACACGGTGCTAAACGCATACCCCCACGACGAGCGCGCCTACACGCAAGGATTGCTGCTCTACAACGATGCGCTGTACGAAAGCACCGGCATTTACGGACGATCGGCTGTGCGAAAGCTCGACCTGAAAAGCGGACGGGTGTTGCAGCAAAAAGAGCTGGACAGAAAATATTTCGGCGAAGGCCTATGCCTCCTCAACGGGTTGCTCTACCAGCTCACGTGGCGCGAGCAAACCTGCCTCGTCTACAGCGGCGAATCGCTGGAGCCAATCGCCGCCATCCCATACCCCGGCGAAGGATGGGGCCTGACGACCGACGGCGAACGCTTGTTGATGAGCAACGGAACTAACGTGATTTCCTTCCTTTCGCCTGACAACCTCATGCTGCAAAAGCATTTGGAGGTCTACTCCGACCGCGGCGCTGTGGAGCACCTCAACGAGCTGGAGCTGATTGACGGCGAAATTTGGGCAAATGTATACGGTAGCGACAACATCGTCTGCATCGACACCGCGACCGGTGCGGTAACCGGCGTGATAAACCTGCAAAACCTGCTCCCAAACAACCTGAGAGACAGCAATACTGACGTCCTGAATGGAATTGCCCGCAACGAAAAAAACGGAAATATCCTTGTTACCGGAAAATACTGGAAAAGGCTGTTTGAAATACGGGTGAGCGATTAAGTGGTAAGTAGTTAAGTGGTAAGTTGAAAGTTGAAAGTGGTAAGTGGTAAGTGGTAAGTAGTTAAGGTAGTTGTTGAAGTTAAAGAAGTTATAAAGTTAGGCGGTTGGAATTTTGAGGTTGAAAGAACTTTCAACTTTCAACTTTCAACTTTCAACTAAAAAAAAAAAGATGTTGTCTATTTTTGAAAATATATTTACGCTTCCGTTGAGCAATCCGGTGCTGCTGTTTGCGGTGCTGCTGCTCATCATTCTGTTTGCGCCTATCATTTTTACCAAGCTGCGCATTCCCTACATTGTGGGGCTTATTGCGGCGGGTATCATTGCCGGCCCCAACGGGCTGGATATTATTTCGCGCAACAGCAGCATCGAGCTCTTTAGCACGGTGGGGCTGCTCTACATTATGTTCATTGCCGGCGTGGAGGTGGACATCAACGGGTTTAAGCGAAATAAGGTCAAAAGCATCGTTTTCAGCCTCTACTCCTTCACTATCCCCATGGCGCTGGGCGTAGTGGTGGGCATTTTCCTGTTCGGGTACGGCGTGGCGACTTCGGTGCTGCTCGCCTGTATGTTTGCCTCGCATACCCTGCTGGCCTACCCCATTGTGAGCCGATACGGCGTCAGCAAAATCCGCTCGGTGAGCATGACCGTTGTGGCCACCGTCATTATCGACACCCTCTCGCTGCTCACCCTGGCCGTGGTGGTGGGAAACCACAAGGGCGACCTGACCCTGCTCCACTGGGTGCGCTTTGCCTTCCTCATTCTGGCCTTTGGCGTGGCGGTGATGTTTGGCTTGCCGATGGCGGCGCGCTACTTTTTCAAGCGCAATACCGATAGCATTGCCCAGTATATTTTTGTGCTGGCCATGATGTTTCTCTCTGCCTTTTTTGCGCAGCTCATCGGGATGGAGGGGATTATCGGAGCGTTCCTCTCGGGCATTGCCCTCAACAGGCTCATACCAAGCACCTCGGCCCTCATGAACCGTATCGACTTTGTGGGCAACGCCCTCTTTATACCTATCTTCCTCATCAGCGTGGGCATGCTGGTCGACCTGCGGGTGCTCTTTACGTCGCTTAACGCCGTTGGCGTAGCCCTGGTGATGACCGGCGCTGCCATTGCCGGAAAGTACATCCCGGCCTACCTGACCCAAAAAACCTTTAAGCTCAAGCTCGTGGAGCGCACCATGATTTTTGGGCTTAGCAACGCCCACGCCGCCGCTACGCTGGCCGTGGTGATCGTAGGACGGCAAATAGGCCTCTTCGACGATAACGTGCTCAACGGTACCATTGTCATGATATTGGCTACCTGCATCGTCAGCTCGTTTGCCACCGAAAAGGCGGCGCAGCACATTGCCGCCGCAACCAAGCTCAGCGTGGACGTGGAGCGCAAAAACGGACGTGTCCTCATCCCCGTGAGCAACCCCGACACCATTGAGCGCCTGGTGGAGTTTGCCATCATGATCCGAAGCGATAGCAGCAACGAATCGCTCTACGCCATATACATTTCGGACAAGCAGCAGGTCAACAAATCGCAGTGGGAGCACGGCGAACGAATCCTCGAAAAAGCCGCCTTTAGCGCTGCCGCCAGCGACGTGGCGCTCGAAATGATACATGACGCCGACAACAACGCCGCGCGGGGTATCATCAAAGCCGTTAAGGAAAACTCCATTACCGACGTCGTGCTGGGCCTGCACCAGTCCTCCAGCTTCGGCGACGCCCTGTTCCGCATGAGGCTCAGCACCCTCCTGAAGGGAACAAGCCAAACGCTGTTTGTGGCAAAGCTCCTCCACCACGCCAACACCATTCAGCGCATTGTGGCCATCATCCCGCCTCACGTGGAGTATGAAGCCGGATTTGCCCACTGGCTCTACAGGCTGGGAAACCTGCACAAGCAAACCAACGCAAAGCTGATATTCTACGGAAATGCCCTCACCCTGGAAAAAATAAACCAGCTCAACCGCTACAACGAAAACGCCTTCAAAATACAGTGCGTTGAGTTCAACCAGTGGCCCCACTTCCATACGCTGGCCGACGCGCTCAAGCCCGACGACCTGCTGGTGGTGATTGCCGCCCGCAAAGCCGCAGTGTCCTACAACCCCGCAATGGAAAAGCTCCACGCCCTGCTGGGCAAGTATTTTACCGCCAACAGCATTCTGATCATCTACCCCAAGCAGTACGTAAGCGACGAAGACCAGGTGAAGTTCCTGAGCGGCGGAAAGTGGCGAGCCTGAGAAGAAAGTAGGCTCGCGGGGGCGGAGCGCGCCTGCGTAATCGGTGGATATATATTTTTATCCGCTACGCTTGTAAGTTTGAGAATTTTTATGTAGGTTTGCAAAAATATAATTTAAACACAAAAATATAATTTAAACAAATGAAAAAGAAAGTCGTATTAGGCGTTGACGTTGGCGCCACCAACACCAAGCTGGGGCTTGTGGATAGCGCCGGTAACATTTTAGCCGAAAGTAGCATCTCTACCCCCGCCAACACCTCCGGCGCAAGCGCAGCCGATTTTGTGAAGCAGCTCTGCGAAGCGGCCTTTGTATTGCAGCACCAGCCAAGCGAAACGTTTGAGATGGTAGGAGTTGGCGCCGGAGCCCCAAACGCCAACTACAGCAAGGGCACCATCGAATTTGCCGCAAACCTGCCGTGGTCGAACGAAGTTGTACCCTTTGCAGACCTCATACAGGCCTACTTCCCCAACCTCCCCGTAAAGGTGACCAACGACGCAAACGCCGCCGCCATCGGCGAAAAGGTGTACGGAGGCGCAAAAAACATGAGCGACTTTGTGGTGATTACCCTGGGCACCGGTTTCGGCAGCGGAATTGTCGTCGGGGGAAACCTGGTGTACGGCTGCGACGGATTTGCCGGCGAAATGGGGCACATCATCATGATACCAAACGGAAGACTCTGCGGCTGCGGAAGATACGGATGCTTAGAGACTTACGTGTCGGCTACAGGCCTCAAGCAAACCGCTTTTGAGGTGATGTCGCACAGGTACTTTAGCGAAAAAAGCCTCCTAAAGGCCATCCCATTCAACGAAATTACCCCCAAGTACATCGCCGACGCAGCGCACCAGGGCGACAGCATGGCCCTCGAGGTCTTTGAAAGAACCGGCGAAATGCTGGGCCTTGCCCTGGCCAACGCCGTGGTATTTACCAGCCCGGAGGCTATCTTTCTATACGGCGGCCTGGCAAACTCCGGAGACCTCCTCCTGAACCCTACCCGAAAGGCGATGAACAAAAATATGCTGAAAAACTACTGCAAGCGCAACGATAGCGGCCAAATCGTGCAGGAAGCAAACACGTCCATCCTCCTCTCGCACCTCTGCAACAAAAACGGAGCCGTGCTCGGAGCCGCTGCACTCGTCTGGCACGAAGCGCAATAAGAATTGAGAATTGAGAATTGAGAATTGAGAATTGAGAATTGTCTCTACGACGAAAGAGCGCTGAGGCGCGATGCGCAGCGAGACGCACGCCGTGCGTCTCTACAGCGCTATGCATCGCACCATGCGCCGTCTATCAAATTTTCAATTTTCAATTTTCAATTCTCAATTTTTGCTTGCGTATTTGTAAGTTTCATGCTTTTCATGTAAGTTTGCAGCTATAAAGTTTAGAAGAATCATGAGAGCAATGGAGGAAATTGCCCAGCTACTTGTAGAGCTGCTCAAAAAGCACAACCGCGTTTCGCTGCCCGGCATGGGGGCGTTCGTGGCCAGCCCGCAGGCTGCCGTTATCGAAAAAGGAAAAATCATACCGCCCAGCAAGAAGGTTATCTTCCGCAAGTCGGAAGTGTGGAACGACGGATTGCTGGAGCAGCTGTACGCCGAACGCTACGGAGACGACGCGGAGAAAGCCCGCGAAAGGCTGCACCGCATTATTGCAGACCTCCGCTTTGAGCTCGACGCCAACGGAAAGGTAATCCTGCCCGGATTGGGGACGCTCCGGCAAATGCCCTCGCGCGACGTCTCCTTTGGCCTGGCGAAAAACCTAAACCTCCACAAAGACTCCTTCGGCTTGGATGAGGTGAAGATTGCCCCTAAGGTGGAGGAAAAGTACGGCAAAAAAATGCCTCACGCCGGTAAAATCTACAACTTCCCCCTGTTCGTTCTGTTTTGCGTCATCCTCTCCGTCATTGCTGCCCTCTCCCTGTTCTTTTTGCTTAGCCGCATCCGCAGCCCCGACAGCTTTGAGCTGCTCACCATGTTTGAGGAGCAGCCCGCAGAGCGCCTCGCCGATTCGGACGAGCAGAACGCCGACGAGCCTGATTCGGATGAGGCAAGCCTGTCGACCCCAGAAAACCCTCCGGCGCAGCACCCTGTACCGGCGCAGCACCCTGTACCGGCGCAGCAGAGCGCTCCGCCCCCCGAGGCCGAAAAACCCCAGCCGAAAGCCTCCCCGCGCTGCGAATTTTGCACGGTGGTGGCCAGCTTCAACACCCGAGAAGGCGCAAGGATAAAGGCGCAGCGCTACAAAGACCTGGGCTACAGCGCGCGGGTGGTAGACAGCGAAAACAACCGCTACCGCGTGATGCTGGGCTGCTACCCAACCTATGAAGCCGCAAAGCAGGGGCTGGCAGAAGCCGCAAAGTTTGTAAACGACGCATGGATTTTGGAGGTGTGCCGATAGCCGCTTAGCAGCATGTACAAAAATCTCAAACAATACGTAACCTTTCTCGAAGCGCGCGGCGAGCTGCTGCGCGTGCGGGAGTTCGTAAACCCCCACCTCGAAATGGCCGAAGTGGCCGACCGCATGAGCAAGCAGCCCGGCGGCGGAAAAGCCCTCCTGTTCGAAAACAGCGGAACCCCCTTTCCCGTGCTGATGAACATGATGGGCAGCCACCGCCGCATGAGCTACGCGCTGGGCGCAGAAAACCCCGGCGAGGTGGAGCGCAAAATCGGCGACTTCTTTTCCCTGCTCACGCAGCAGCCCAAGAGCCTGTGGGAAAAGCTCCGGCTCCTGCCCACGCTCCGGCAGGCCGCAAGCTGGTTCCCGCGCCTCGTGAAAACGGCGGGGGAGTGCCGGCAGGTGGCGCCAGCAAACCCAGACCTCACCCTCCTCCCCATCTTGCAATGCTGGCCGCACGACGGCGGGCGATTCGTCACCCTCCCGATGGTGCACACGCGCGACCTCCACAGCGGCGCGCGCAACGTGGGCATGTACCGAATGCAGCTTTTTGACGGAAAAACAACCGGCATGCACTGGCACCGCCATAAAACGGGCGCGCGGCACTTTGAGCAGCACAAAGCCGCCGGAAAAAAAATGCCCGTCGCGGTAACGCTGGGCGGAGACCCCATCTACACCTACTGCGCCGTAGCGCCCATGCCCGACAACCTCGACGAGTACCTGCTTGCCGGATTCTTGCGCGGCAAGCCCGTGCGCCTCACCCCCTGCCTCACCCAGCCGCTCGAGGTGCCCGCCGACGCCGATTTTGTCATCGAGGGCTACGTTGACCCCGCAGAGCCGCTCGCCGTGGAGGGCCCCTTTGGCGACCACACCGGGTTCTACTCCCTGCCCGACGCCTACCCCCGCTTTCACGTCACCGCCCTTACCCACCGCAGAGACGCCATATACCCCGCAACCCTGGTCGGCATCCCCCCGCAGGAGGACGCATACATCGCCATGGCCACCGAGCGCATCTTCCTCGCCCCCATCCGCCTTGCCATCCTCCCGGAAATAGCCGATATGCACATGCCCTTTGAGGGCGTGACGCACAACATCGCCATTGTAAAAATCAACAAAACCTACCCGGGACAGGCGGAAAAAACAGCCAACGCGCTTTGGGGCGCCGGGCAAATGATGTTCAACAAAATGCTGGTGGTGGTAGACGGCAGCGTAGATGTGCACCGCTACGGCGAAGTGTGCGCCTGCCTGCAGCAGCATTTCCGGCCGGATACCGACGTATACTTTGGCCGCGGCCCGCTCGACGTCCTCGACCATGCTGCCCAAGCCTGCGGCTACGGCGGAAAGCTCTGCATTGACGCCACGCGAAAGCTCCCCGAAGAAGCCCCCGATGCGCCGCATCGCAGAAAAAAACGAAGCTACGAATTTACGCACCGGGAGGGAATGCCGGCAGACTGCTTAGTGCAGGTCGTTTTTGACGATAATGTCGACCTGGCCGACCTGGCCACCTGCGCCTGGCTCATGGGCTGCAACGTTGACCCCGCCCGCGATTGCTGCGTAAAAAACGGCTGCCTGGTAATCGACGCCCGCGGCAGCCACAAGCGGAAGCGCGCCGCCCGCAGCTGGCCGGAGGTGGTCTGCGCCTCGCCCGAAACCATTGCCGCAGTTGACCAAAAGTGGGAAAAGCTGGGCCTGGGACGCTTTGTCGAATCGCCATCGCTGCGCTACCGGCGCCTGCTGTCGGGCAGCGGCGGCGCGGTGGCGCGGCAGAGGTAGCGGTGGCGCATCAGGCGCTGCGGAGTAAGCTTAAAAAATTTTTTTACCTTGATACTTTCCGATTTATACAAAAAATCGCTCGACCTCGCCCCGCTTAGCGACGAGGAGGCGCTGATGCTCTACGAGCAGGCGCCGCTGCCCGCGCTGATGCACGTTGCCAACGAGCTGCGGCAGCGCCACGTGCCGGGCGGCGGCGTGAGCTGGCAAGTAGACCGAAACGTCAACATCACCAACGTCTGCATATCGGGCTGCAAGTTCTGCACCTTTCACTGCGGCCTGCACAGCCCGCAAGCCTACACCACCACGCCCGAAGAGTACGCGCAAAAGGTCGAGGAGCTTTTTGCCAAGGGTGGTCGCCAGCTCCTGCTGCAAGGCGGCCTGCACCCCAAGTACGGCATTGATTTTTACGAGGCGCTTTTTCGCATGCTCAAGCGGAAGCATCCTTCGCTCCTGCTGCACGCGCTCGGGCCGCCGGAGGTGGCGCACATTGCGCGGCTGGGCAACCTTTCGTACCGGCAAACGCTGGAACGCCTCGTAGCGGCAGGCTTGGACAGCTTGCCCGGCGCCGGCGCAGAAATTCTCGACGACCGCGTGCGCAGGCGCATTTCGCCGGCAAAGCCCGGCGCGCAGGCCTGGCTCGACGTCATGCGAGAGGCGCACCGGATGGGGCTGGCTACCTCCGCCACCATGATGTTTGGCCATATTGAAACGCGCGCCGAGCGGATAAAGCACCTCCGCCTTATCCGCGATTTGCAGCGCGAAAAGCCACAGGGCGCACCGGGATTTCTGGCCTTCATCTGCTGGCCTGCCCAGCTCGACAACGTTGCGTCGACCATGCTGAGAGGCCTGGAAAAAGTTTCGGCGGAAGAGTACATCCGAACGGTGGCCATCAGCCGAATTGTGCTGAACAACGTCGCCAACATTCAGGCCTCGTGGCTCACGGTAGGCAAGGCCGTGGCGCAGCTCTGCCTCTGGGCTGGCGCCAACGATTTTGGCTCCATCATGATTGAGGAAAACGTGGTTTCGTCGGCCGGGGCAAGCCACGCTTTCGACAGGCACAGCATCACCGCCGCCATACGCGAAGCCGGATACGAGCCTTGGCTGCGAAACCAAAAGTATGAAAAGGAGGAAACGCCGCCCGAAAATTAGCCCAGGCATCGCTATTGGCTGCTTTGCGGCACGCAGATAATGATGCTTGTTGAAATTAAAATATCTAATTGTCAATAATCTACGTAAATCTGTGTAAATCGCTGTAGCCTGTGGACAAAAAAATTGGCCTAATTAGCGTAATTCGTGGACAAAAAAAAATCGTGGACAAATATTTTTCCGCTACGTAAATTTTTGCGCTTACCGTTCGCGCCGCAGCGATAGCGCGCCGAATTTTTTTTGCCTTCAATTCGCAGCGCTCCTGCGGAAAATTCCCGATTTTGCCAGACAACGGTAAAAAATATTCTTTACTGAATCTTGTAAGAATAAAAAAATAGCTATCTTTGTGCTGTTATTAAAAGTCCTTATAGCCTTCCGGTCAACCTTCTACTCCGAAGCAACGCCCGCGAAGCGTAGCCAGGCATCTGGCTACAAGGAGTTTACCGAAGCATTTGTGTGCCTGTGGCGGCTGAATTTTCGGGAAGCTTAGCGATAAAAGCAGCCTGTAACCTAAAAATAACCTGTAAGCTATAAAAAAGAATTGCTATGAAACATTTTTTAATCTTTGGAATTTTATTCGCCCTTTCCCTGCTATCCTGCGTACCGGATTACGATGCGGAGGGTGATGCGCTGGGATGCGATTGCCGGGAGGAGCTGTTTTACAGCTACGGCGACGAAAAAATATTTTTGGACTCCCTTTTTTTGAACGACTACCTGCTTATCGGCTTTGGCAACCACGTCAGGAGCGAAAAAATGCTGTCGCTGGTCAACGAAACCGGCATGTTTCACGTTGCCGGCAAGCGGGATATTCTTCGCGGCAGCGAAGGGCACGAGCATGGCCTGATGCTTATTCAGACCATAACGCCAAAAACCTGCACCCAGCTGAAAGAAATTATCCGGCAGCTGGAGAGCATCCCCGACGTTGCCTTTTCAAACCTGGCCTTTAAGGGGACATTCTGCATTGGCGACGACTGCTCCGACGTAATGATATGTACCGATGAGTTTACGGTAAAGGTAAAGGACGAAAACGACCTCTCGGATTTACATGCCCTTGCCCAGGAAACCAACACGAAGATAAAGGGACAAAATGCGCTTATGCCCGACGTATACGTCCTAAGCGCCGACAAAACATCCAAAGGCAACGCCCTCCAAATGTCCGCCTACTTCCACGAAACGGGGAAATTTGTTTACGCCGAGCCGAACTTTATCGAAACCTGCTTTAACCGGGACGACCCCTCAGAGGAAGTGCTAACCGACGACGAATAGCCGAGCAGGAGAGGAGAGGAGAGGAGAGGAGAGGAGAGGAGAGGAGAGGAGAGGACTTGAAGGTGTTTTGCGGAAAAAGCCACCTGCCGGCTAATTCTTTTTTTGAGGTGCTATGAAAAATTTGTATAGCATTGGAAGAGATTGGCCGCCCCGCCCCGCCCCGCCGAGCGAGGTAACCTTATTTACTCACTCGTGCTTATTTTTGGTGTTCGTGAGCTCGTTGCGCTCGGTTTTACCTAATTTTTCTAACAAAACAACCTCAGTAGCAATGAGTTGACAAACCACAATCCAACCTCATTACCTCATTTTCCGTTTGCTCGTCTCCCAATTTTCGACATCCGTCCGCAAGTCTTCGTTAATAATAAGGTAATGAGGTCGTTATATATTGTTGCTCGTTTGGCTACTGAGGTTGTTTTGTTAGGGAAATTAGGTGAAAGTAAAGTAAGGTTACCCTGCTCGGCGGGGCGGCGGGGCGGCGTAGCGCAGCCAATCTCCCACCATGCCGCTGCCATACGGGAGAAGTGTGGGAGATTGGCTATACAATCTTTTCATGGACGCCTCAAAAAAAGAATTAGCCAACAACACATCGCTGTTGTTGCTATGGCTGCTGCTGCTGACGCTGTGCAAAGAGGGCTATAACAGCCATTATAAGAGCGCCACCGCCAACAATGCCAATTACTATCAACGTGTTCATTTTTTAGCCTATTTTGAAGTTAAAACAATCCCGAATACAACCAATACCAATGCAACCGCAGAGCCTACAATGATAACATGCGCTCTATCAATGGTCGCCCTTGATGACGCTCCCTAATACAAGGCTCGCGAAAGTAAGCTTACCTAAGTCGAGGCAAAGCTTACCAATGTTGTCGTATGCTTTTTGGTTTAGTTTCATGCCTACAAGGGTAGCATTTTTTTTTCTTTTCACGGGCATTTTTTGGCTAATTCTTTTTTTGAGGTGCTATGAAAAGATTGCATAGCCGATCTCCTACCGCTTCTCCCGCATGGCGGTGGTATAGTAGGAGATTGGCTACGCCTATATCCGCTTCGCTACGGTTTCCTCCACTTCTACCGCACGAGACGGTGGTATGGTGGGAACTCGGCGCAGCCAATCTCTTCCAATGCGATACAAATTTTTCATAGCACCTCAAAAAAAGAATTAGCCATACTATGTACATACTATGTACATACTACCACTGCAAATATACGAAAAAACGGCAAGTACAAACAACATTAGAAAACGTTTTATTCTTCGCTATTAGCAGAATAACAGCATTTTATCAAATATAAGAAAGAAATATCAAACAAGAGAAAAGACGTAATTTATGACTCTTAATCATGAGGCTTGGATTTTTAGGCCAAAATTTGCGATTTAAGCGCCTTGTCCTCCCCCTTCGGCATGAAGCTATTCTTAGCCCCCTTTTCTCCTGATTTCGGCTAAATTTTCCATGCAAAAGCTGTCCTGTGGGCAGGGCACGAGTGCTAGCGCTTGCTTAGCGAAGCAGCTGGGCGCCGGGTTGTGCGCACAAAACCATTTGCGAAATATGGCATGAGGAGCCTATAGAAACCTGAAGACAAGGCTTGCGGCTGAGGCAAAAGCGGAGCTTACGGTGGTGAATGCGCATTTTGCCGAGGGTGCGTAGCGCAGCGCTGGGGAGAGGAGGTAGCGCTTCCCCTGATTTTCCCCTTTGCTATCGGCAGTAGTAGTATGTACATAGTATGTACATAAAAAAGAAAAGAGGCCTGCTTTTTACAGCAAACCTCTCATTTCCAAGTAGCGAGACCGAGGATTGAACTCGGGACCTCATGATTATGAATCATGCGCTCTAACCAGCTGAGCTACCTCGCCATTTTGTTTACGCCATACCTTTGCCGGGCTACGCGGCCATTTCAGCTTTTGGGCAGCGAAGCCTTAGCCTGTGCGCTGCCGCTGCCGGAGCAGCAGGCGGATTGCCCGCTACTCTGTAGCAGCCGTAGCCACCGCCATGGCTGGCGCCGTGGTTGCCGTCGCAATCTTTTTTTCCTTAATGCGGGCCTTTTTACCGGTGAGCTTGCGCAGGTAGAATATGCGCGCGCGGCGCACCTTGCCTGCCTTTGTGAGCTCAATCTTATCGATAAAAGGCGAGTTGACAGGAAAAATACGCTCCACGCCAATGCCCTCCGATATCTTGCGAACGGTAAACGTTTGCGTGTTGCCCTGGCCTCTGCGTTGAATGACTACGCCCTTAAACTTCTGCAGGCGCTCCTTCGTTTCTTCCACAATGCGGTACGTAACCGTAATCGTATCCCCGCTTTTAAATGCAGGGTAAACCTTGTTGTTGGCGTAGAACGCTGCCTCCGCCGTCTTTATCAAATCCGCTTTCATGATTGTAAATATATTTTTATAAGCGCAACATTACACTCGAGTATTCGTTACCGGGTAAGAGGTCACCAAAACGGACGGCAAAAGTAAGCAATAAATTGGGATTCGCAAAGAGATTCGCATTTTTTCTCTCAAAAAAAGTTCCTAAAAGCTAATTTTGAGTTGACATGAAAAAAAAAAGATGCTAAGAGAGTATCAATTCCGAAAATCTTGCCTATATTTGCAGTCCAATTTACAACTAAAAGGATTTCTAACCCATTAAAAGAAAATGTAATGACAAAGGCAGACATCGTAAACGAAATCGCAAAGGTTACCGGAGTTGAAAAGGTAGCCGTGCAGAAAACAGTGGAATGTTTTATGGAAGTGGTAAAAGATGCATTGGTAAAAGACCGGAATGTGTACTTGCGCGGCTTTGGTTCCTTCATCGTAAAGAAGAGGGCGCAAAAAACAGCAAGGAACATCTCCAAGAACACGACCATCGTTATCCCGGAACACTATATTCCATCATTCAAACCCGCAAAAAGCTTTGGCAATAAGGTGAAAACCAGCGTGAAGAAATAATTTGTTGAACCCTATAAATTTTATCGCTATGCCTTGCGGAAAAAAAAGAAAAAGACATAAAATGGCTACCCATAAGCGGAAAAAACGCCTGCGCAAAAACAGGCACAAAAAGAAATAATTTGGCTTGTAGCTTTATGCGATTAACAAACCTAAAGGGCTTACGCGCTTTAGGTTTGTTGTCTTTTTTAACCCCATAACGGAGCGGCCTCGGCATAACCCTGTTCCCAACTCCGTGCTGCACAATATATGAGAAATTATGAATAATGAATTAGTGGTAGATGTAGCCACCTCCGAAATTACCATCGCTTTGATTGAAGACAAGCAGCTGGTAGAGCTGCACAAGGAGCAAAGCAACGCAAACTTTTCGGTGGGCGATATATACCTGGGGCGCGTGAAAAAAGTTATGCCCGGCCTCAACGCTGCTTTTATTGACGTTGGCTACCACAAAGATGCTTTTTTACACTACCTCGACTTGGGGGTACAGTTCCTTTCCATGGCAAAGTATGTCGCCGCCCTGCTCAAAAAAGAGCGCGCACCCGACATATCGAAGTTTAAAATGGAAAAAAACCTCTCCAAAGATGGCAAAATCGGCGACGTGCTCACGGTGGGCCAACCCCTCCTCGTGCAAATCGCCAAAGAACCCATTTCGACCAAAGGCCCGCGCCTCACAGCAGAAATATCCATTGCCAACCGAAACATGGTGCTGCTCCCGTTTACCGATAAGGTCTCCATCTCGCAAAAAATTGCCTCAAATGAAGAGCGCAAGCGCCTAAAGCGCCTAATGGACAGCATCGTTCCGCGAAACTACGGCGTGATTATGCGCACCGCCTGCGAAAACAGAAAAGTGGCTACCCTCGACAGCGAGCTGCGCGCTACCATACACCAGTGGGAAGTATGCTGCGAAAAAATACGCACCAGCCCCCCGCCGGCGCTCATCGCCACAGAGGTAAACCGAACCACCGCCATGCTGCGAGACCTCCTAAACGTTTCGTTCAACAACATATACGTCAACAACGAAGCGCTATACAACGAGGTCAAGGAGTACATCAGCTCCATTGCGCCCGAAAAAGAAAAAATCGTAACGCTGTACGAAGGAAAAAAGCCCATCTTTGAGCACTTCGGGCTTACAAAGCAAGTGAAATCGGGATTTGGGCGCGTCGTATCGCTCAAGGGTGGCGCCTACCTCGTGATAGACCACACCGAAGCGCTGCACGTGGTGGACGTAAACAGCGGCATTCGCTCCAACAAAAGCAACGACAGCCAGGAAAACAACGCCCTCGAGGTTAACCTCAACGCCGCCCAGGAAATTGCCCGGCAGCTGCGCCTGCGCGACATGGGGGGGATCATTGTCGTAGATTTTATCGACATGTACCAGCCCGAAAATCGAAAAACCCTCTACGAGCGCATGGTCAAGTTTATGGAAAACGACCGCGCCAAGCACAACATCCTGCCCCTCTCCAAGTTTGGCCTCATGCAGCTGACGCGCCAGCGGGTGCGCCCCGAAATGAAAATTCAAACCCAGGAAGCCTGCCCCACCTGCAACGGCACAGGAAAGGTTGGCCCTACCATCCTGTTCGACGAGCAGCTCGAAAGCCGAATCGCCTACCTCACCTCCGAAGAGCGCGAGCGCAGCCTCACCCTGCGCGTCCACCCCTTCGTGGCAGCATACCTCTGCGCAGGCATATTCTCCTCCAAGCGAAAGCTCTGGCAGCGAAAATACCGCTGTAGCCTTAAGGTGGAAGCCTCGCAGGAGTGCGGATACCTGGAATTTTTCTTTTACAACAAAAAGGGTGAAGACCTCTGCTAACGCTGCCCGGGCGCGCGAAAATTCGCCCGCAGGCTGCGCCTTTACTATGAATTTTCTCCACGAATTGCGCGAATTGCACGAATTTTTTAATTCGCGCAATTCGATGTAAAGCGCTATGAGGCAGCTCCGCTTTCGCAAGCTCTCTATCCTGCTGATATGCTCAATAGACCTCACCCCGGCCCCTCTCCAAAGGAGAGGGGGAGGCTTGCGCCGAATGTCGAGTCCCTGCTCCCCTCTCCTTTGGAGAGGGGAGCAGGGTGAGGTCTCACAGCGCGACATAACACAAAATCGCTGATTTTTACTATCTTACAAAAAAACGAATTTGTTGTAAAGTATTCGCATTCAACAAATTAAACAACTTGCGAAAGTTGAATAGCTACTGTACATGGATTTATCGAACAAAATCAGGCAGCGGCGCACGTTTGCGGTCATTGCGCACCCCGACGGCGGCAAAACGACCCTCACCGAAAAGCTGCTCCTCTTTGGCGGCGCCATCCACGTGGCCGGCGCCGTAAAGTCGAACAAAATAAAGCGGGGAGCCACCTCCGATTTCATGGAAATTGAGCGGCAGCGCGGCATCTCGGTCGCAACCTCCGTAATGGGCTTTGAGTACCGAGGATTGCAAATAAACATCCTCGACACGCCCGGACACGAAGATTTTGCCGAGGATACCTACCGCACCCTCACCGCCGTAGACAGCGCCATTGTGGTGATAGACGCCGCCAAGGGCGTGGAATCGCAAACGCGAAAGCTGATGAACGTTTGCCGAATGCGCAACACCCCCGTGATGGCGTTTGTGAACAAGTGCGACCGCGAGGGAAAAGACCCGTTTGACCTCCTCAACGAGCTCGAAAAAGAGCTGCGCGTAAAAACCGTTCCCCTCACCTGGCCGGTGGGCATGGGCGCAACGTTCAAGGGCGTGTACAGCCTCTACCGGAAAAAGCTGAGCCTGTTCACCTCGCAGGACAAGCAGCGCGTGGACGACCATGTGGTCGAGTTTAGCGACATTGCCTCGCCGGAGCTGGAGGCGCACATCGACCGGTTTGCCGACAAGCTGCGCGAAGACGTTGACCTCCTGCAGGGCGTTTACCCCTCCTTCGACGTAAACGGCTACCTTGCAGGCAGCACAGCGCCCGTTTTTTTTGGCTCTGCGCTCAACAACTTCGGCGTGCAGGAGCTCCTCGACGCCTTCTGCGAAATTGCCCCCCACCCGCGCCCCACGCGAACCGACGCGCGAACGGTAGACCCCTTTGAGGAAAAGCTCACGGGATTTGTCTTCAAAATTCACGCCAACATGGACCCCAACCACCGCGACCGGCTGGCGTTCCTGAAAATCTGCTCGGGGACGTTTGAGCGCAACAAGCCCTACCTGCACGTGCGGCTGGGCAAGCAGCTGCGCTTTTCGAGCCCCAGCGCGTTCATGGCGGAGAAGAAAACGGTGGTAGAAGCGGCCTATCCGGGCGATATTGTCGGCCTGCACGATACCGGCAACTTCAAAATAGGCGATACGCTCACCGAAGGCGAAAAAATGACCTTTAAGGGCATTCCCAGCTTTTCGCCCGAGCTGTTTCGCTACATCGACAACGCCGACCCCCTAAAGGCAAAGCAGCTCGCCAAGGGAGTAGACCAGCTCATGGACGAAGGCGTGGCGCAGCTCTTCACCAGCGCCCTCAACGGGCGCAAAATCGTGGGCACGGTAGGCGCCTTGCAGTTTGAGGTCATTGAGTACAGGCTGGAGCACGAGTACGGCGCAAAATGCCGCTGGGAGCCAATTGCGCTCCACAAGGCCTGCTGGATTGAGAGCGACAGCAAAGACCAGCTCGACGATTTCATGCTGCGAAAGCACGCCAACATGGCCAGGGACAAGCACGGGCGAAACGTATTCCTTGCCGAATCTCCTTACGCCCTGCAAATGGCGCAGGACAAGTTTCCCGACCTCAAGTTCTACTTCACCAGCGAGCTGTAACCACCGGCGTATGGGAGAGGTGGTTGGAGATTGGCTACGCCGTCATTGTCTGAACTCGGATTTTTGGGATTTGGATGATGATTATGATTGATGGCGCCCCGTCCCGTGGGGACGGAATGTCGGTAGAAAACGGAATGTCCACGCTATCGCCCCGTCCCTAACGGGACGGGACGGGACGTGGACATTCCGTTTTCAAATTCTCAATTCTCAATTCTCAATTCTCAATTCTCAATTCTCAATAAAATCCCAGCTCAGACAATGGCGGCGTGTAGCGTCCGCGCTACGCCGAGCGGACGCGGGCGCGGCACGAGCTGCAAGCCTGCGCCGGCGGGGGGCAATTCCCCAATTCGGAGTGGGCTACTTTTGCCGGAGGAAGACGTGTATGGGAACGCCGCAGAAGTTGTACTTTTCGCGCAGCTTATTCTCCAGAAACCGCTTGTAGGGCTCCCGTACGTACTGCGGCAGGTTGCAGAAAAAGGCAAAGGCCGGCGAGGGCGACGAGAGCTGCGTTACGTACTTTATCTTGATGTGCTTTCCCTTTACCGCAGGGGGCGGGTACGCCTCTATGAGGGGCAGGAGGGTTTCGTTGAGCTTGGCGGTAGCGATGCGCCGCCGCCTGTTTTCGTACACCTCCGATGCGGCGTTTACCACGTCCAGGAGGCGCTGCTTTTCGGTAGCGGAGGTGAAGATGATGGGCACGTTGCTGAAGGGCGCCAGCCGATTTTGGATGGATTCGCGGTAGCTTTTCATGGTGTTGCTGTCTTTTTCTACCAAATCCCACTTGTTTACCGCCACCACGCAGCCCTTATTGTTGCGCACGATGAGGCCGAAAATGCTGAGGTCTTGCGCCTCTACGCCCTGCGTGGCGTCCACCATGAGCACGCACACGTCGGAGCGCTCTATGGCGCGAATGGTGCGCATGACGGAGTAAAATTCGAGGTCTTCGCGCACCTTGCCTTTTTTGCGCAGCCCCGCCGTATCTACGAGGTAGAGGTCGTGCCCAAACTTGCTGTAGCGCGACAGCACGGCGTCGCGCGTGGTGCCGGCAATGGGCGTCACAATGTTGCGCTCTTCGCCCAGCAGCGCGTTGGCAATGGACGATTTGCCAACGTTGGGCTTGCCCACAATGGCTATGCGCGGTAGCTCCGCTTCGTCTTCGGCGGCGCCGTCGGCGAGGTGCTTCACCGCTTCGTCCAGAATTTCGCCCGTGCCGCTGCCGCTTATGGCGCACACGCAGTACGGGTTGCCAAGCCCCAGCCGGTGGAACTCGTGCGCGTCGTAAATGCGGCTGTTGTTGTCCACCTTGTTGGCCACCAGCAGCACCTTTTTGTTCGACCGGCGGAGGAGGGCGGCCACCTCGTCGTCGTACGCGGTAATGCCGCCCGTAACGTCCACCACGAACAGGATTACGTCGGCTTCGCCAACGGCGGCAACCACCTGCCTGCGAATTTCCTCCTCAAAGGCGTCGTCGGAGTTCACGGCGTAGCCGCCCGTATCGATTACGGAGAATGTTTTTCCGTTCCAGTCGCTTTTGCCGTAGTGCCGGTCGCGCGTCACGCCCGATTGCTCATCAACAATTGCTTGCCTGCCGCCAACCAGCCGGTTGAACAGCGTACTTTTCCCCACGTTGGGGCGGCCAACGATGGCTACGATACCCATTATTCTGATTTTTTTAGGTTGTTAATTGGCGGTTGTTGGCGGTCGCTACTTCAGCGTTTCCCTTATGATTGGCTCAATCTCCGCGTCAAAGTCGCTTGAGTTGGCAAGGATGGCGCCCTCCGGCGACACAAAAATGTAGGTGGGGAAGGCCGAAATGCAAAACAAATCTTTCACCGCCTGGTGGTCGTACAGGTTGGCGTGCTCCCAGGCCAGCCCGTCGAGCGCGATGGCTTTTTTCCAGCTCTCGTGGTTGGAGTCCCACGCAAGGCCTACTATGCAAAAGTTTTTACTTTTGTACTCGTCGTAAAGCTTCACGAGCGTTGGGCTTGCCTTTCTGCACCAGCTGCACCACGACCCCCAGAAGTCCAGCAGCAGGTAGCGCCCTTTGAAGTCGGCTGCGGAGATGGATTTCCCGTTGACGTCCGTTACGGTAAAGTCGGGCAGCTGCGCTCCGGCGGCCACCGCTGCGCGGCGGTCGATGTTTTTCTTTATCATTTCGCCAAACAGCGACTGCTGCAATTCGGGGCTAAACGCCTCGTACTGCTCCTGCACCTTTTTCAGCGTTGCCCACCGCGAAGTGGAGGTGTACAGGTAGGCGGAGTACATCACGCTGGGGTTGTTGCGGATGAAGGCGGTTTTTTCATCATCCAGCAGGGTAGCCAGCTGCAGCAGCGCTGCGTCGATTCTGGCTGCCTCCGGCGCATCCTGCCGCTGCTCGGCGTCGCTCAGCGAATCCGATACTAAGTTGAGGATGTTGTTGATGCTATCCACCCTGTGCGCGTAGGCTTTCACGGCTTTGTCGCTGTAAAAGCCGCCGTCTGCCTGCGCGGTGGGGAAGTCGGCCGCCGCGCCCCATAGCGTCAGCTTGTCGGACGCCGACAAAAAATCGAGCGTCTTGGAGAGCGGGCGGAGCGTCGTGTCCGCCGGAAAATAGTACAGGTAGGCGGTGTAGGGGGCCTTATCGAGCTTGCGCTCAAGGTAAAAACGACCTTTTTGGGTTACGCCTACCGTATCGCCCGACATCCGCTTCTGCTCAAAGTCGTAAATGAATACTACTATCGTATCGCCGGGCTGCAGCCCGGTCAAATTTCCCTTAATAACCAGCTTGTCGGAGGTAGAGGTGCATATAGTGAGGCACAGCGCTACCGCCGTGCAAGCAAACAGGTGTATGATTCTTTGCATTTTCGTTATTATTAAATTACATTAAACATTTTCGTTGGTAAAATCGCTAAACGCTTGGCAAAGTTAGATGAAAAGGATGAGATTTCCAAGCGCGGACAACGAAAAACAGGCTGTGTTACCTTTTTTTGGGGCTTGCTAACGCATGCAACCCGTCACGTTGTGCCGCAGCTTTTTTATTTCACACCGGCGCCCCCATTTTTATTTTCTAATTCGTATCTTTACAACCCGAACAAAAATTCAAGAAGCTATGACTACCTCCGAGCGCTACCGGCGCATTATTGAATGGTTTAAGGCCAACGTTCCTGTTGCCGAGAGCGAATTGCGCTACCGCAGCCCCTACGAGCTGCTGGTGGCGGTAATCCTGTCGGCGCAGTGCACCGACAAGCGCGTGAACATGGTTACCCCGGCGCTCTTCGCGGCATTTCCTACGCCCGAAAAGCTGGCGCAGGCCGAGGTGAGCGAAATTTACGAGTACATCAAATCCATATCCTACCCCAACAGTAAGGCAAAAAACCTGAAAGGCATGGCAGAAGTGCTCGTGCAGCGGTTTGGCAGCGTTGTATCCGACGATGTGGACGAGCTGCAGCGCCTGCCCGGCGTGGGGCGCAAAACGGCCAACGTGATTGCCAGCGTGGTGTACAACAAGCCGGCTATTGCCGTCGATACCCACGTCTTTCGCGTAGCCAAGCGGCTCGGCCTGGCCTCATCCGGCAGCAAAACGCCCCTCGACGTGGAGCAGCAGCTCACCGCAAACATCCCGCCGGAGCTCCGCCCCATTGCGCACCACTGGCTCATCCTGCACGGAC
Organism: Prevotellaceae bacterium; assembly: GCA_031257655.1. Classification (GTDB taxonomy): domain Bacteria; phylum Bacteroidota; class Bacteroidia; order Bacteroidales; family UBA932; genus JAITMY01. The sequence goes on from JAIROF010000034.1 coordinate 23,055, forward strand.
GCTACATCTGCACCGCGCGTCGACCAGCCTGCAAGGAATGCGGGCTGACGAAGTGGTGTAAATCCTACAAGCCGGAGAAAATCCCATAATTTCTGCTATATTTGTAGGGTGACAACTTTATAGAAGAAGAACGAAGAATATGGTGTATGAATAAAGAATATTATGGATAAAATAAAAATAGGGCTGTTTGGCTTTGGTAAAACAGGGAAAATTGTGGCGCAGGAAATCATGCAAGATGCGCTGGTGGAGTTGGTGTGGATTGTTCGCCGGACAAAAACGTACAACCACAAGTATGCCAGCCGGCTGCTGGGGTATGAGTACGACGCTACCCCCATCTTTTCGGTAGACCGGGTAGACGAAGAATTTTTCAGGGTGCACCCCGTTGACATTATCATCGACTTTTCGGGCGTATCGGGCTACAAAAGCTATGCGCCTGCCACCCGGCTCGGCATCAAAATTATTTCGGCCATATCCAAGCTGGATGCGCCTGCTATTGAAACGCTAAAGGCGTACTCGGAGCACAGCGCGGTGCTCTACTCGCCAAACATTACGCTTGGCGTCAACTTCCTGCTCGTGGCTTCGCAGGTGCTACAGAGCATCGCACCCCATGCCGACATTGAGATCATTGAGGAGCATTTTCGCGATAAAAAAGGCGTGTCGGGAACGGCGCTCAAGATTGCCGGCATCCTCGGCCTCGAAAATACGCGCCACGTGAACTCCGTCCGCGTGGGCGGGATTGTGGGAAAGCACGAGGTGATTTTCGGCTTGCCAAACCAAACCATCCGCTTAGTGCACGAAAGCATCAGCCGGGGCGCCTTTGGCCAGGGGGCGCTTTTTGCCGCAAAATGGCTGTGCGACAAGCCGCCGGGGTTTTACTCTATGGAGGGAATTATTTCCAACATGTTTAAGCAGAATATCCCCGTGTACTGAAAAGTCGCTGCGCGCGCCGGCTCGCGGCTTTTACCCGAAGCAAACCAAAAACCGGAAAAGGTTTTTACCTCTTCCGGTTTTTCGTTTGCCTCCGCAGGTGCGCCGAACGAGCGGCAGTCAATCGCCGGGCGAGCGCCAAACGAGCGGTGCGGTGCGCTGGGCGGCGGCGCCTAATCGTTCAGCGAAAAGCGCCTGAAGGCCGTTACGGTGGCCTCTTTGTCCACGCTCTTGATGTAGGCCTCTACGCTTATTTTGCCGTCTTTTATGAAGTCCTGCGCCAGCAGCGTGCTGTCTTTGAAAAAGCGGTTGAGCTTACCCAGCGCAATTCTCTCTATCATGGCTTCGGGCTTACCGTCGAGCCGAGCCTGCTCGCGGCCTATTTGCAGCTCTTTTTCCTGCACTTCTTTCGGGCAATCGTCCTTGCTGACCGACACGGGGCTCATGGCGGCCACCTGCATGGCAACGTCCTTAGCGGCCTCCGGCGGCAAGACCTTGCTAAACGCCACCAGCGACGATACTTTGCCGTTCATGTGGTTGTAGGGCGTTAGCTGCGCCCCCGCCAGCTTGTCGTAGTACGCCACCTGATGCTTTTCGCCGGTTTTGCCCGTTTGCTGGGCAATGAGCTCGGCAATGGCTGTGCCGTCTACGGCGAGGTTGAGCAGCGCCTCGGCATCGGCGGGAAGGTGGGCTAAGGCGGCCTCCGCTATTTTCTTTGCCAGCGCCTGAAATTCTTCGGTTTTCGACACAAAATCGGTTTCGCAGCCAAGGCATATCAGAATACCCTTTGTGGCGTCTTCCGAAATTTTTGCAATGGCGGCGCCTTCTTTGGTCTCGCGGTCGGCGCGCTTGCTGGCAACCAGCTTGCCCTTTTCGCGTATTATTTCTTGCGCACGGTTAAAATCGCCGTTGGCTTCTACCAGCGCATTTTTACAGTCCATCATGCCGCTGCCCGTCATTTGGCGCAGCTTTGCAACATCCGATGCTTTAATTTCCATGAGTTGTTCCTCCTTGTTTGTTTAATTTTACGGCCTTACTCTTCTGCTTGTGCGTCTGTATCCGTGTCCGTGTCCGTGTCTGCTTCTGCCTCTGCTTCCGGCTCTTTTGCCTCTCCCTCTTTTGCGGCTACCGTCGTTTTTCCGGACCTTGACTTACGCGACCTCAGCCTGGTGTTTTTTTCGCGTCCTCCTTCTGCTTCGGGCCTTACGGCGTCTCGCTCCTCCTTGTCTTTTTCCAGCTTGCGCTCTTCCGTCCCCTCCTGAATAGCGCTGCATACGACTTCGATGATGTAGGCAATAGATTTGGTGGCGTCGTCGTTGGCGGGGATAACGAAGTCTACGAGCGTGGGGTCGCAGCAGGTGTCCACCATGGCAATTACGGGAATATTCAGGCGGTTTGCCTCGCGCACGGCGTTGGCTTCCTTCTGAATGTCTACGACAAAAATGGCGGCAGGCAGGCGCGACAGGTCGGCTATGCTGCCTAAGTTCTTTTCGAGCTTTGCCCGCTGGCGCGTAATTTGCAGGCGCTCGCGCTTGGAGAGGTTGTTAAACGTGCCGTCGGTGCTCATCCTGTCGATTTGCGACATTTTTTTCACCGCCTTGCGAATGGTGGGGAAGTTGGTGAGCATGCCGCCGGGCCACCGCTCCGTAACGTAGGGCATGCCTATTTGGGATACTTTTTCGGCTACAATGTCTTTTGCCTGCTTCTTGGTGGCCACAAAGAGCACCTTTCTGCCGGATTTGACGATTTGCTTGAGCACGGAGGCCGCCTCATCTATCTTGATAATGGTTTTGTGCAAGTCTATGATGTGAATCCCGTTTTTCTCCATAAAAATATACGGAGCCATTTTCGGATTCCACTTGCGCTTTAGGTGTCCAAAGTGGACGCCGGCTTCGAGAAGCTGTTCAAAGTTGGTACGTGGCATTTTTTGTTTTTGTTTAAGAAAAAAATTTGGTTTTAAACCTCAATCGTCAGCTTGCCGGTAGCAAATAGGGATTTGATCCGGCAAGTTTTTTCGCGGTCGAACAGCAGCGCGGTAGCAACCCGGGGGGAGCGTGCCGACGGTTGGTCTGCGCTGTTTTTATTCTTCCGTGCTTTGCGGCGCTCGCTTTTTTAGCGGGATAGCCGGCCCCAAAGGGCCGATGCCGCTAACGCTTGCTGAACTGGAAGCGCTTTCGCGCGCCCGGGCGCCCCGGTTTTTTACGCTCCACCTTGCGCGAATCGCGGGTGAGCAGCCCGCTTGACTTGAGCACCGGACGAAAAGCCTCCTTGTCCACCTCGCACAGCGCGCGCGCTATCGCAAGGCTCAGCGCTCCGGCTTGCCCCGTGACGCCGCCGCCATCGAGGTTGACCTTAATGTCGTACTTGCCTTCGTTGCCCGTGAGCGCCAAAGGCTGCGTAACCACGTACTGCAAAATTCCCGACGGGAAGTACTCTGCCAGCTCGCGGTTGTTGATGGTAATTTTTCCGCTCCCTACGCTTAGGTAGGCGCGGGCAATTGCGGATTTTCTCCTTCCGATAGCGTTTATAGCTGCTGTTGCCATTATAAATAAATATTATTTACCTGATTTCACTTAACTTTACTACCAACGGCTTTTGCGCCTCGTGCGGGTGGCTGGCGCCCTCGTAAACGTGGAGGTTGCGAAACTGCTCCGCCCCCAGGCGCGTTTTGGGGAGCATGCCCTTAACGGCTTTTTCTACTACTGCGCAAGGCTTTTTTCTCAGCAGCGCAACGGGCGTTGTAAACCGCTGTCCACCAGGGTAGCCCGTGTGGTGAACGTACTGCTTGTCGCTCATCTTATCGCCGGTAAAGCGGATTTTTTCGGCGTTGATAATAATCACGTTATCGCCGCAATCTACGTGCGGCGTAAATCCGGGCTTGTTTTTTCCGCGTAGCGCGTAGGCTACCGTTGCAGCCAAGCGCCCTACAACCTCGTTGGTAGCGTCAACCAGCACCCAATTTTTTTGCACCGTCGACGCATTCTGCGACACGGTTTTGTAGCTCAATGTATCCATGGTAAGCCTCTCAAAATATTCTATGCGTTATACTTACAAATAAAAAAACGGCGCTTTGCAATGGCTAACGCCTCCACTTTTAGGGGTTGCAAAGATAGCTCTTATTTTTGAATTGCAAAAAATTCGATAACTTTTTTTACGGATGCTCGCCAAAAGTAAATCTCCCCACAAATTACTCCGCTTTCGCAGGCTACTTTGAGGATTATTAGCTCATGTTGCGCGTATAGCTGTCTGAACTCGGATTTTTTTGATTGGAATGATTTAGGATGATTAGTTGTGGTATAAATTGTGGGGGCGAAAAGGGGCGAAAAACCTAATTTACTCACTCGTGCTTATTTTTCACGAGTGAGTAAATGAGGTTACCCCGATCGGCGTAGCCAATCTTCCACCACTTCTCCCATACGCCGGTGGTGTGGGAGGGAGATTGGCTGCGCCGAGATACGCTTCGCTACGGTTCCTCTGCTGTACAAAACTTTTCATAGCACCTCAAAAAAGGAATTAGCCTTTTTTTTTCATTTCGCGCGCTTGAAAATCTGAGATTTTCATGTACTTTTGCGGCCTCGAAAAGTTTATGGAGGCAAAAAAATGGTAAAAGACCTCATCCTGCCGTTTGACAAACCCTACGGCTGGTCGTCGTTTGATGCGATTCGCTACATCCAGCGGGCGATACAGCGCAAAACGGGCGAAAAAAAGTTTAAGATTGGCCATGCGGGCACGCTCGACCCGCTGGCAACCGGCCTGCTGGTCATCTGCGTCGGCAAGGCTACCCGCAGGGCAGAGCTGCTGCAGGCCGAAGAAAAGGAGTACCTGGCGCACATTTGCCTTGGCGCGGTCACGCCATCCTGCGATTTGGAAACGGAAGTTTCGCAGGCCGGCGATTTTCGGCGCGTCACGCGGGAGCGCGTGGAGCGGCAGCTGCAGGACATGCTGGGCGAGCAGCTGCAAATGCCGCCGCAGTTCTCCGCCAAGCAGGTGGGCGGACAGCGCGCCTACGCCTTAGCCCGAAAGGGCGTGGACGTGGACGTTAAGCCCTGCTTGGTGAGCATCCGCAGCTTGGAGGTGCACGATTTTGACTTGCCCTACCTCTCCGTTTTCGTTCGCTGCAGCAAGGGAACCTACATCCGCTCCTTTGCCCGAGACCTTGGCCATGCGCTGGGCTGCGGGGCCTACCTCTGCGGGCTGCGCCGAACCGCCAGCGGACGCTTCGACATCCAAGACAGCCTGAGCGTTGAGCAGCTCGACCAGCTCCCCCCGGATTACTTTTCTATGTTATAAATAGTTAAATTGTCGATAGCTGTGCTAAGGCGTGAAACAATACCTTGTTTTGCACGTAAAAGAAATGTATTTTATGCTGAGCTATTGGTCACTATTGGCCGCTATTGACTACTATTGACTACTATTGACTACTATTAGCCACTACACTATATAACCAACGAAATTCTCATAGTTCTCCCTATATTCTCTATTTTAAGTTTTTGGAAATGAAACTCTCACAATATAAGTTTGCCCTTTCCCCGGATTTAATAGCCAAGCATCCGGCCACTCATCGCGACGAATCCCGCCTGCTGGTGCTCCATAAAAAGACAGGAAAAGTTGAGCATAAGATTTTTAAGGATATTCTGAACTACTTCAACGATGGCGATGTAATGGTGCTCAACAACACTAAGGTTTTTCCGGCAAGGCTGTACGGCAACAAAGAAAAAACAGGCGCCCAGATTGAAATATTCCTGCTGCGCGAGCTCAACCGCGAGCAGCGCCTGTGGGACGTGCTGGTTGACCCGGCGCGCAAAATTCGCATCGGCAACAAGCTCTACTTTGGCAACGACGACCTCGTGGCCGAAGTTATCGACAACACCACCTCGCGCGGGCGAACCCTCCGCTTCCTCTTTGACGGCGACCACGAAAAATTCAGAAAAATACTCCATAAGCTGGGCGAAACTCCCATTCCGCGCTGGGTGCGCCGCGAAGTGGTGCCCGAAGACGTGGAGCGCTACCAAACCATTTTTGCCAAGCACGAAGGAGCCGTAGCCGCCCCATTTGCCGGCCTCCACTTTAGCCGGGAGCTGATGAAGCGCCTCGAAATAAGGGGGGTTAACTTTGCCGAAATAACGCTGCACCTGGGAATGGGCAGCTTCCGAAACATCGACGTGGAGGATTTGACCAAGCACAAAATGGATTCGGAGCAGCTCGAAATCAGCGAGCAAGCCGCAAATATTGTAAATGCGGCCAAGGGCGCCAAAAAAAACGTCTGCGCCGTGGGCGTAACCTCCTTCCGTGCACTCGAAACCAACGTTACCACCCTCAACACCATCAACCCCTACAGCGGCTGGACGAACAAGTTCCTCTTCCCGCCCTACGAACCCTCTATCCCCAACAGGCTTATCACCAACTTTCACCTCCCATACTCCACGCTGCTGATGATGGTTTCGGCCTTTGCGGGCTACGACCTTATCATGGCAACCTACCACAAGGCCATTAGGGAAAAATACCGCTTTGGCAGCTACGGCGACGCCATGATGATAATGGAGTAGGCAAGCCGATTGGCGCCGCAGCGAAATGCCGCGCGCAGTAGATAGCTGGTTGCTCGAAAAGGAACTGTGCCGCTACACGTTGTGCTGCGCTGTGTTGCCAAACCGCAGGATGTTGTCGAGCATGTCGACGGCGACTTTGGCCTCGCGCAGGGCGCTGTCCAGCTCGGCGGCCTTGCGAAAATCGTTGCGTGCGCCGCCCAAGTCGCCCTGCCTGCGCTTTTCAAGCCCCTGCTGGTAGAGGAGCCTTGCCTGTGCCGCTGCCTGTGCCGCTTTCATCCGCATGGCTACAAGCGCTACAAGGGCGTGGCCTTGCTTACAACGTCGTCGGAGTTAAACTGAAATCCCAGCCGCTTTCCCGTCTGTATTTTGGAATCCTCGATTTTGTTGTTGATTTGCCCCACGCTCACAATCTTTGCCGCGTCGTAGGGCGGCACCAGCAGGTCGAAGCTGAGCGAATACTGTATGGCGGTTTCGGCAATTTGCCGCACGCTGTTTTTGTCGATTGCTTTGCTCCCGAAGCTGTGGCAGGTGAAGCTCATTTGCCGCTTGCCCTCCACAAAGTAGCGGCTATCTCTGTTTACGAAAATGCGCCCTACGAGGTAGCCCAGGTCGTCAAGGCGGTTGAGGCGGAAGGAATCGGTAAGGAAGTTGTAGATGTTTATCATGCCGCAGTAGGTGTTCATTTCGTTTTGCCGGGCGTAGGGTGTTTTCCAGATAATGTGGCTGCGGTCGAACTGAAAGACGTTGGAGTGCATGCTGAACACCAGAATGTCGCCGGCAACCCGGATTTCGGCTTCGTAGTGGCCGCGGTCGCGGTACTCCAGCTTCACGCGCTTGTCCACGCCCTGCAGCTCTTCGTTCATTTCGTTGGCAAGCTCGTGCAGCACCTCCTTCACCAGCTGAAAAATCTCAAACGTATTGTCGTAAATGCGCTGTTTCTCCAGCGCCTTCCCCCGCAGGGCCTGCAAAATGTTGTCCCGCAGCGGGTCGTTCTCACGCTCATTTTCCATGTGTATTATAATTAAGTTAGACAAATTGCTCACTTGCAGAACAGCTTACAGCGATTTTTTGCCGTAAGGCAGCTGGTTGGTGCATTCGCAGTTGTCGCCTTTTGTGACGCCGAAGTAGGAGCAGTACTTGTCGTACAGGTCGTAGCGTCTTTGCGCGTGCTCCGAAGCTTTTCCGCACTGCGAGGCGTTGATAATGTTGAGCGTAAGCCCAAATCCGGGCAGCCGGTTGGCATCCGTATCCATGTCGCCCGGCTCCCAGCCGCCGGTCATCACGTCGTGGCACGAGGGCTTGGGCGATTGTCCGGTCATCCAAAACCAGATGGCCGAGCCAAACGAAACCACGCTGTCGGTGGCCAGCAGCTCCGGGTTGTTGAGCAGCACGCGCTTGTCGCCAAAGTAGGCGCTGCTAAACTGCCCGTAGTTGTAGCTGTAGCTCAGCTGTATGGGGCCGCGGCCGTAGTACTCCTTACCGTCTACGGGCGGGTACTCCTTGCTGGCGACCGAGTAGCTGCGCGTAACGGTGAGCTGCTCCAAGTAGCGAAATCCCCCCGTTTCCTGCGAGAGGTGCGCCAAAAATGCGGCCAGCTCGCGGCGGCGCTGCGCTTCGTCGCCCTCGTGCAGGAAGCGCGGAAAGCGCTTGGCGGCCTCCACCAGCGCCGCAAAGGCGTAGAAGTCGCCCCTGCCGCTGCCGGCCTTGCGCCCCAGCCGGTTGGGGAACAGCTCGTCCCACATCTCCTCGGAGATTATCCCGCCCAGCGGCGCTTCGGGGCGCTGCTTTTGCGCGGTAGCCGCCGAGGCTTTGGGCGTTGGCTGCCGTCCGGCAGGCTGCTTGGCGGAGGGGGAGGACGGCTTGCCCGCGCGCGCTGCGGCGCGGCCTGCGCCTGCGCCTGCATCCGCGTCGGCGTCTTGCCGCACCTGACCGCTGTACGAGGTGTTCCAGCCGTCCTTAGATTTTTTCCAGCTTTGCAGCTCGTTTTGGCGAAATGTGGCGCACTGCGTCAGCGCCATAAGCGCAAACACGCTGCACACGGCTATGGTTGCTTTCAAATTCAAAAGGTTTTTAGATTTCAGATTCGCTTGTGCCAGCCGCCATTGCGAGCGCAGCAAAGCAATCCGGAAGCCCTAAGATAGTTAACTTAACGGTTCTATTTTATTTACTGATTGTCGATTTTCAGTTCGTTTCCAGCTATCGAACAATTCGGGCTTGTGCAAAATTGCCCGCGCTACTGCAAGCCCTAACGCTCGTGCAGGCATACTCCCTTCAATGACGCCAAACGTCCGTATACCAATTCAACAACGATATGCGCCATATTTGTGCATGAAAATGCGGTGGATTATGCTCATCAAAAAACATGCGAATAATGACGCCGAAAAAGCTGCTGATTTGTGGCATAATTTTACTGATGTTGAGATTGCCATTCTTCAAAAGTCAAACCGCACAGCCGTAAGTAAATGCTGTCGGGGCAAATATCAAGCTCGTCATTCCACGCAATAGCGCCATAATCGCTGATGTGCACCTTTTGGAATAAGCCGTTTTCATCCCACTGCCTGAAAACTCCCTTCTTCGCTAAATGTTGCAAATCAACAACTCCCTGAACCCCGTCTTTATATGCAACAAAGATAGCATAGCTGCTTAGTGGTTTTACCGCTAAAAGTTGAGCAAACATATTTTTTTATCGCTTGTGTACTATAGTGATTACAAATATAAGATTTTTTATGCTAATCCTTAGTATGCTCTTGCGAATACCACGCGCTGCGCCGAGGGTTTTCCGGTCACCATGCAGCAGCCGGGCTCCCGCTTTCCGTCGCGCGGGATGCAGCGAATGGTGGCTTTCGTTTCGTCCTTTATCTTTGCTTCGGTTTCGGGCGTGCCGTCCCAGTGCGCAAGGATGAAGCCGCCTTTTTCTATTTGCGCCTTAAAGTCGTCGTAGGAGCTCACCTCAGCGGTGTTTTCGGCGCGGAATGCCTTTGCCTTTGCGTAGATGTTCGCCTGAATTTCGTCCAGCAGGGCGGTAACGTGGGCGGCAATATTTTCCTGCGGCAGCAGCTGCTTTTGGAGCGTGTCGCGGCGCGCCACCTCCACCGTGCCGTTTTGCATGTCGCGCGGCCCAATGGCGAGGCGCACCGGCACGCCCTTTAGCTCGTATTCGGCAAACTTAAACCCGGAGCGCACGTTGTCGCGGTCGTCGTACTTTACCGTCACGCCGAGCGCTTCGAGCTGCCGCTTCATTTCGTTGGCCTTGGCGGAGATAGCCTCCAGCTCGTGGTCGCCCTTGTAGATGGGGACGATGACCGCCTGCAGCGGCGCCAGCTTGGGCGGCAGCACCAGCCCGCAGTTGTCGCTGTGCGCCATGATGAGCGCCCCCATCAGGCGGGTGGAAACGCCCCACGAGGTTGCCCACACGTACTCCTGCTTGCCCTCCCGGCTGACGTACTGCACGTCGAACGCCTTGGCGAAATTTTGCCCCAAAAAGTGCGACGTGCCCGCCTGTAGCGCTTTCCCGTCCTGCATCAGCGCTTCGATGCAGTAGGTGTCTTCGGCGCCGGCAAAGCGCTCGCTCGCCGTTTTTTTGCCCACCAGCACGGGCAGCGCCAAAAACGTTTCGGCAAAATCGGCGTACACGTTCACCATTTTTTCGGCCTCCGCCACCGCCTCCTCGCGCGTGGCGTGCGCCGTGTGCCCCTCCTGCCATAGGAACTCGGCCGTGCGCAGAAACAGGCGCGTGCGCATCTCCCACCGCACCACGTTGGCCCACTGGTTGACCAGCACGGGCAAATCGCGGTACGACTGTATCCAGCCCTTGTACGTGTTCCAGATAATGGTTTCGGAGGTGGGGCGCACCACGAGCTCCTCCTCCAGCTTGGCCTCGGGGTCAACCACCAGGCCCTTGCCGTCGGGCGAATTCATCAGGCGGTGGTGCGTTACCACGGCGCACTCTTTGGCAAAGCCCTCAACGTGCTCGGCCTCCCTGCTCAGGAAAGACTTGGGGATGAACAGCGGAAAGTAGGCGTTTACGTGCCCCGTGTCCTTAAACATCTTGTCGAGCGCCGCCTGAATCTTTTCCCAAATGGCATACCCGTACGGTTTAATGACCATGCAGCCCCGCACCGCCGAGCTTTCGGCCAGGCCGGCCTTTACTACTAAATCGTTGTACCACTGCGCGTAGTTGTCAACTCTGTTGGTAACTTCTTTTGCCATTCTTGTTTTTTAATATTTTTTGTCGCTTTGCGAGCCGTTTTTTTAGTATATTTGCAAGTTAGCTGCCGCTATAGTATTCGGTTGACAGCGGCTCTACAGCCCGCAAAGGTAACAATTTAAACGAATACTGCAAAAAAAGAATTGATAGCGGCCCATCCGCCGCCGATTTATTTAGAATAACTAATATTATCAATTTAAAACGATTTAGCCATGGCACATAGATTACGTAAAGTTTTTTTCAGCCTTGCCGTATGTAGCCTGTCTTTTTACGGCGCAAGCGCTTACGACGACTTGTACTTCAGCCCCAAGCGACAAAAAGAGTTAGACCGGCAGCAGGCTGAGCGCCGGGCCAACGAGGTGAGCGTTTTGGGAATCAAGCGCGGCAACGAGCAGCCGCAGCCGCAGCAAGCGGAGGAAGGCTACACCGAAAGCTGGGGCGACCTGGATTCGCTGGAAAGCCGCCCCAACAGCAAAATCTACGAAATAGAGCGCAACAACAGCTACGGCGACGACCAGCGCGACGAAGACAGCTACGCCGAGCGCCTGCGCTACGACGACCCCACCTACGTTGTGTACTTGCGCGACCCCTACTGGTACGACCCCTGGTGGAGCTACCCATACGCCGGCCTATACGGAACATGGGGCGGACGCTGGGGATGGGGGCTGAGCTGGGGATACCCATACTACGGATACGGCTGGGGATACCCATACTACGGCTGGGGATACCCGCACTACGGCTGGGGATACCCGTACTACGGCTGGGGATACTGGAGAGGAGGTCACATGGCAGAGGCGCGGGGAGTGCACCGGGGCAGCCATATGTCGGGAACAGGACGGGGAACAGGCTACAGCAACAGCCGCAACAGCAACGGTACCTACAGCGGGCGACGCCTGAGCGTTCCCGCGGGAACCTACACGCAGCGTACCCAGGGCAGCTATACGCGCCCGTTGGCAACGCAGCAAGGTAGAAGCAGCACGGGAAGCCGCACCACCTACTCCAACAGCGGACGCTCATACCAGTCCTTGCCCTCATCAGCTTCTTCTCAAAGCAGCAGCAGCACTCCTTCCAGCCCCAGCCCCAGCACGAGCACAAAGAGCAGCTATTCCGGCAGCTCCAGCTCCGGCAGCTCCAGCTCCAGCTCCAGAAGCAGCTACTCCGGTGGCTCCAGCTCCAGCAGCTCCAGGAGCAGCGGCGGAAGCTATAGCGGCGGCGGAAGCAGCGGCGGAAGCAGCGGACGCAGAAGCTCCGGCAGGTAAAGGAAAGCAACCGATGTAGAGGAAAACGAAATATAACCCTTAATTCAGTAAATATTTCATGAAAAAATATGCTTTTTTGCTGGCTACAAGCGCCTGCCTTGCGCTTTCCAGCCACGCTCAGAATGATGAAGAAGCCTTACGCTTTTCGCGCAGCTACCCCTTGGGCACCGCCCGATTTAGCGCTATGGGCGGTGCGTTTACTGCCCTGGGGGGCGATCTCACTACGCTGGCGTACAATCCGGCAGGCATTGGCGTATACCGCACGGGCGAATTTTCCGTTACCCCCAACCTGAACCTTACCGGCGTAACCTCATCGTACATGGGCAACAAGCTCGCCGACAATCGCTATCTGCTGGGCTGCTCCAACATCGGGGGGGTGGGCGTTATCAATACCGGAGACGGCGGAATCGTGAGCATCAGCTTGGGGGCGGCCTACAACAAGCTCAGCAACTTTTCGGAGCGGCTTCTGGTGCGCGGAAATCCCATATCGGCAGGTAGTACCTACCTGGACTACTTTGCTTTGGTGGCAAATAACGATGTCGGCAGAAGCGATATAGAAGCAGAAATGGCGTTCTATACAGACCTCATCACATTCGACACCATCAATGACCGCTGCTATCCTAACCTCGACGACAATGACAAAACCGAAGGTCGTCGCTCCTCCGAAGCGTGGGGCAGCATTGGCGAATTTGACATAAGCATTGGCGGAAATATTGAGCACTCGCTTTACTTTGGTCTAACCATAGGGGTGCAAAACATATCTTACTCTCGAACTGTGTCGGATATTGACGAGGGAATAGAAAGCAACACCTCGGCATTTGAAGGTTTTACGTACAAGAGAGAGTATCGCATGTCGGGCATGGGCTACAACTTTAAGGCGGGCGTCATTGCACGCCCGTTTGCCAACGCTGATTTTCTGGAGGGCTTGCGCTTGGGCGCCGCCATTCACACCCCTACCTTCCTCGCCCTGTCCGACAGGTATGACGCCTCTATCAGCTCTTCGTTCTTAGGGAATGGAAATCTTTCCAGAAGATTTTCGAATGATCTTTACGAGTACAACATTGAAACTCCGTTCAAGTTCATGGGCGGCGTTGCGTATACCTTTGGCCACCATGAATCAAAGTGGCGGGGCATCGTCAGCGCCGACTGCGAATACGTGAACTACACCGCAATGAAAATGCGGAACGGCAGCGATGGATATGATTTTTTTAACGAAAATCAAGACATTGAAAATTCCTACCGGAGTACGGTAAACTTTCGCTTTGGCGCAGAGCTTGGCTACGATAACCTGGCCGTGCGCGCCGGCTTTGCAACCTACGGCAATCCCTACGAGAGCGACGTCAAAAAGAGCGGCTCCGTCAACTTTTACTCCTTGGGCGTGGGCTACCGCTCAAGCGTGTTTTTTGCTGATTTTGCCTATTCGCTCGCCATGCAGGAGGACAAAAGCGACATGTACAGCGCGTATGGACTCGCATCCGACGAAATATCGTACGATATTCTCCAAAATAACATCATGCTGACCTTGGGATTCCGCTTCTAAATTAACGTGAAAAATTTTATGATGAAAAGAATTTTTATCGCTGCCGCCTCGTGCCTTGTGGTCACGGGCGCGGCGGCGCAGCTGCAGTTTGCAAAAACGGCGCACGACTTTGGCCAAGTTTCCGAAACGGGCGGCAGCATTACCTACCAGTTTGAATTTACCAACGCGGGCAAGGCCCCCATTCTCATCACCAACGTAGAATCGTCGTGCGGCTGCACCACGCCGGAGTGGAGCAAGGGGCCTGTGCTGCCCGGCAAGGCGGGTTTCGTAAAAGCCATCTTCGACCCCAAAGACCGCCCGGGCGTTTTTGAGAAGGAAATCACCGTGACGACCAAAGCGGAGCAGGTGAAGCTGAAAATTTCGGGCGAAGTGCTGCCCAAAGCGAAAGGCGTTGCCGACCTCTACCCCCGCGCAATCGGCGCGCTGCGCCTCAAGTCGCTCAACATTCCGCTGGCCAACATCTACCACACCGCAACGGTAACCGATTCGCTCCCCGTTATCAACACCGGCAGCGCGGCGGTGAGCATCGCCTTTGCGAACGTTCCGGCGCACCTCTCCGTGAGCGCCCGCCCGCAAACGCTCGGCGCGGGCGAGAAGGGCAGCATCGTGTGCACCTACCATGCGGCAAAAAAGAACGACTGGGGCTACGTGACCGACCGCGTGAGCCTTACGCTCAACGGCGCCGCCGGCGAGGGCGGCGAGCTCGTTGTTAGCGCCAGCATCGACGAAGATTTTTCGGCCTTGCAGGGCGAGGCGCTTGCCGGCGCTCCGGTGGCAAAATTTGCCCAGCGTCAGGTGGACTTGGGGAGCGTTGCCGGCGGCGCAAGCCGGGAGTTCGCCATTACCCTTGCCAACGACGGGAAGAGCGACCTGCTGCTGCGCAAAATCGCCTCCAGCTGCGACTGCATCACGCTCGCCGACGATAACCCAAAGCGCATCAAGCCGGGGCAGTCCGCAGAGCTGAAGGCTACGCTCAACGCAGGAAAGCTAAAGGGCAGGATAAACAAAAACGTAACCATTATCACCAACGCCCCCAAGCAGCCGAGCGTAGCGGTCAGGGTTTCGGCGGTTGTGAATTAGCGGCGCGGCGGCTACGCTGCCTGACCGGTTGCGCTGCGCCCTGCCGCAGCCAAAAATTTCAACAAAACAGCAGCGGCTCCTGCTATCCTTGCCTGCGCTTATGCCGCTCGTTTTCTTGAATGATTACCTCAGCTGTCTGAACTCGGATTTTTTTGATTTGAATGATTACTATGGTTGAGGGCGCTGTGCGCGGCGATGCAGCGCGAGACGTACGACGCGCGTCTCGCGCTGCATCGCCCCACAGCGCCCTTTTCGTCGTAGAGACGCACGGCGTGCGCCTCACTGCGCATCGCGCCTCTCTCAACTTATGACACTACCCAAAGACGGTAGTGTCATAAATTGTAGGGGGTGAAAAACCTAATTTATACCTAATTTTAACAACAAAACAACCTCAGTAGCAGAGAGATATAATAGAAATGATAACCTCATTAACCTCATTAATGTAAATGATTTATAATCAGCATAATACTTGCCGCATCATGCAATTTATGACGTCACCTTAAACGGTTTATTAATTTGCTGAGTGCAAATATTTTATATTGTAAAAGGCCTTTCTCTGTGCACCTCTATGGTATACTCCGCTCGGTCGAAAACTCAGAACTCCTGACCTGATGTGCATTTTGTTGTTGATATATAGTCATATATGA
>JAIROF010000239.1 GCA_031257655.1 Prevotellaceae bacterium
TTTTCCAGGCGCAAAGTTCTCCATAAAAAACGATTGCCGCAATCCCTATTTGTAGGGATTTTTGCCGGCGGCGGCAGGAGCGGGCGCTAAACGGTAAGCTGCTTTGCACGTGGACAATACCGGTGCTTGCGCTGTGCCCCTCTGTGAAACCTCTGCGCTCCTCTGCGCAATAGTAGCACGGAGGGGCACGGAGGTTGCACAGCGGGGCGCGGAGGGCTTAATGAGAATTGAGAATTTGAAAGCATTCGCCCCGCACCGCAGCCTCCTTTGGAGAGGGGCAGGGTGAGGTCTAACTGTAAAAAAGAAAATTTGTGCGGCCTGCGAACAAAATCGCTGATTTTTATTGCTTTACAAAAAAGGCTTTGTTGTAAAATGTCCATATTTAACAAATTAACCAAATGCGAAAGTTGAATTACGCAGCTAAGCATTTCGGCATCAGCAATACCACGCGCTATTTTCGCGCATCGCCATGCCGATTGGCGCACAGCTCGCCTACCAGGAGGGGCACCACGGGCTTGGGGTTTCCGTTTCGGTCGAAGAGCAGGGCGTAGTCGGTGCGTCCGGGCACCGGCCAGCCGTTGCGCCACGAGTCGTCGTCGCATACGCCCCAGAGGGTTACGCGGGTTAGCTTGTCGTGGTGCTTGAGGAAGAGGCGGAAGAAGTCGGCCATGCGGCTTGTCCAGGCCGCTGCGACGCTGTCGGGCAGCCCGCCGGCGTAGGGGTTGAGCGCTTGCCGGTAGGCGAAGGAGGCCTCTACTGCGGCGCCAACGTTGGGCTGCGGGGAGGGCAGCACCGTGAGGTCGAGCTCGGTAACCATGACCTTTACGCCCGCCTCGGCAAAGGCAAGCATGCTTTTCTCAAACTCCTCCAGCGGCGGGTAGTCCATCCCGATGTGCCCCTGCATGCCCACGGCGTCGATGCGCAGCCCGCGCTCTTTGAGCGTTTTCACCAGCTGCACAACGGCATTGCGCTTTCCCTCAAAGGCCATGGAGTAGTCGTTGTAGTAGAGCTCTGCGTCGGGGTCGGCCTCGTGGGCAAAGCGGAAGGCCAGGGGGATGAACTCTTCGCCAAGGATTTCGTAGAGCTTGCTCTTTCGCCACGATCCGTCCTCCAGGATGGCCTCGTTGACCACGTCCCAGCCCTTGATGCGCCCCCTGTAGCGCGATACTACGGTGGTGATGTGGCTTCGGAGCCGCTCGGTGAGCGTTTCGGGCGAGACGTTGCCGCCGCTTTCGTCTGTGCAGAGCCACCGGGGGGCCTGCGAATGCCACACGAGGCAGTGCCCCGTGATCCACATGCCGTTTGCTTCGCCCCAGGCGACAAACTTGTCGGCTTCGTCGAAGAAAAATTCGCCTTCGCGGGGCTGCAAAAACATGCTCTTCATGCAGTTTTCGGGGACTACCGCCGAAAAGTTTTCGCGCGCCACGCGCTCCGACAGCGTGTCGCCGCCCGTGAGCTGGGCAACGCTCAGCGCCGTGCCGAGGTAGAATTTGTCCTTGAGCGCATCCCGCAGCGCAACGCCTGCTCCGCCCTGCGGATTCCCGCACCCGCCGGCTACCGAAAGGGCTAACATGCCCGAATAAAAAATGGTTTTCATACGATTTTGCTAATTTATAAAATTTAAAAAATGGTTTAATCAAGTCACGTGGGGTTTTACCCCACGCTGGAATGCTGGTCGCCCCTTCAGGGCTTGTAAATGCCGTGCGCCAAAGGGTACGCTTTCAAACTCTCAACTCTCAATTCTCAACTCTCAATTCTCAACTCTCAACTCTCAACTCTCAATTCTCAATTCTCAATTCTCAACTCTCAACTCTCAATTCTCAATTCTCAATTCTCAATTCTCAACTCCCTCAATTTCCTTTCCGTACTTTACCAGCTGGTCGTCGGTGAGGTTGTATCGCGACACGATAAAGGCGAGGAGGATGACGAGGAGGGCGGGCAGGGCGGCAAGGAGCGCCCTGATGCCGAGGAGGGCGGCGGGGCGCTGCGCCTCAAGCCCGGAGTCGAACCCGGTGAGCGAAAGCACAATGCCCGGCACGAATCCGCCAAGCGCTAAGCCAAACTTAAAGAAAAATCCTATCAGCGCGTTGGCAATGCCCGAAATGCGCCTGCCGGTTTGCCATTCGCCGTAGGTGATGGCCTCGGGAATGAGCGACCAGATGAACGCGCCTACTACGCCAAACCCAATGGAGCGCACCAGCTGGGCAACGAAAATCATGGCTACGTGGTGCGCCGGGATGGCAAACAGCCCCACAAAGCCGGCAAACGACACGGCCAGCGAAAGGTAGAGCAGCCCCTTTTTGCCGAGCTTGCGGCGCAGCAGCGGCATGAAGGGCAAAATGAACAGGGCGGGCAGCGCGGAGATGACGTTGTAGTACCCCACCAGATTTTCGCTGCCGAGGTTGTACTTTACAAAGTAGGTGGCCGCCGAGTTGGTGATGGCCATGATGGCAAAGGCCGTGATGAACATGAACGATAGGATGCGCAGCGGCCTGTTGCGCACCACTTCGGTGAACAAGTCGCTAAACTTTACCTTCGCCTGGTCTTCTTTCGATATGACTACCCGCTCCTTTGTGCCGGCAAACGAAAAGAGGAGGGCGCCCAGCCCCACCACGCCGTAGATGCCCACGGTGATGAGCCAGCCGCTGCGGGCTTCGGGCGAGTTCATGGTGCCGGCAAGGGCAATCACGATGGTGGGCACGCCGTAGGTGATGGCCACCTGCGCCACGTTTACCAGCCACATGCGCGTGGTGGTGAGGATGGTTACCTCGTGCTGGTCGCGGGTAAGGGCGGCGTTGAGGGCGCCAAAGGGCACGTTGACCGTGGTATAGACCACCGAAAGGGCGACGTAGGTTGCGCAGGCGTAAATCACCTTGCCCGTTTCGCCAAAGCTGGGCACAATGAAGCAGGCCACCATGAGCGCCGTGAGCGGCAGCGCCATGATGAGCAGCCAGCCGCGGTACTTGCCAAAGCGGGTGGTGTTCATGTCGATAATGGCGCCTACCACCGGGTCCCAAATGGCGTCGATGATGCGCACGCCAAGAAACATGGCGGCGGCAATGGCCGGGTTCAGCCCGTAAACGTTGGTGTAGAAAAACAGCAGGTAGGTCGTTACCGTCTGGTAAATGAAGTTTTGCGCCATGTCGCCCGAGCCGAATGCAATGCGCTCAAGCCACGATAGCTTGTAGAAGCCTTTGGCTTCCGCAAGGTTGCCTGCGCTCGTAGAGGGTTTGCTTGTGTTCATAGAGGTTTTTTGCTTGTGTTTACAATCGTTACGCTATTTCCAATACTTAAAAATAAATTCCTTAAAGGCCGGATAGCTTGCCGCCGCCTCGTGCCCGCCTCGGTGGCGACGGTAGCCAATGTCGCCCTGCAGGTAGGCTTTGTCCGCCATGGGGTAGGGGATTTTTTGTCCGTTGTAGTCCATCGCGTCGTTCATCACGATACCCTTTTTGCCCAGCAGCTCGTAAACGGGGCTTGCCGCCACCGCAGTGAGGTACTGCCCGTAGGGGTCTGTCCAGGCGTCGCCCTGGTCGCTGCTGCCGCTGCCGATAAAGATTGGTCGCGGGGCGCAGAGCGCCACCAGCGATTCTGCATCTACGGTCATGCCGATGACCTTGCGCGGCAGGTAGCCATCCGTGCTGCTGCTGTCCACGCCGGCGTAGCGCATGGCGTTGCCGGCCAGCCAGTGGTACTCCGAATCCCAGACGCAATTTTCGAGGTCTTCGCCCCAGTGCCTTCGGCTCTGCGCCGCGCCCATTGCGCCCGATGAGCTGGTGAAGGCCACAGCGATGCGCTCGTCGTAGGCCATAGCCACCAGCGTAGCCTTTCCGTAGCGCGAGTGGCCGGTGAGGGCTACCTTTGCTGCGTCCACCGGCGAGCCGGCCTGCTCAAAGAAGTCGATGAAGCGGCTCACGCCCCACGACCACGCCACGAGCGCGCCCCAGTCGGTTGGCTTTCGCCAGCCGCCGCCGTTTGCCAGCCCGATGAGGTGGCTCGTAAGGGCCTCGCCGTTGTCGGGCTGTAGCGCTCCGGCGTTGAAGTAGAGCACGCCTACCCCGGCCGGGGCCATCGCGCTCCACAAGTCTTCGTCGGCTATCACCCATTGCCCGCCAAAGCTAAAGGCGTAGCTGATGACCACCGGCGCCTTTGCGCTGGCCGGCACGCCCGCCGGAATGCGCAGCTCGCCGCTCAGGACGGGCGCGCTGCGAAGGGCGGGGCAGGCGGAGGCGTCTATCTTTCCCGTAATCCGGTAGCGCCGGAAGGGCGCTGTGGCCACCCGCTTGCCGCGGTTCAACACCTCTTTTACCTCCACGGGGTCGCCAATCGTCCACTCCACCTTGAGCTGCGACGCCTGCCGGGGGATGTAGCCGTAAATTTTTTGCACCTCCTCAAAAATCTCCGCGCGGCGGGCAGGCCAGTCGGCCGCCGTGAGGCCGCTGAGGTCGTGCAGCGGCAGCGGCTTGTAAAACTTTGCGCCGGTGTAGTAGTCGCCGTCTGGCTCCCATGCGTTCACGTAGCTTGTCCACAGGCCAAAGGCCGACCGCGCCGTGCTGTAGGGCGACCGGCGCGGCGCACCGCTGCTCGGCGGCAGGCCGGGGTACGCTTGCCCCAGCTGCTCCATCATCTGGTCGTGGTCTAAGCGCGCGGTGACGCCGCTGCCGGGCGGAGCGTCGGGAAAGGGCGAGCTGTTGTTTACGTAGCGGCTTTCGGGTGCGCCGAGGTAGCTTGGCTTTAGCCCGCCAAAGTTGAGGAGGATTTTTTCGATCACAATGCCCGGCTCCAGCGCCCGGATGCGCAGGGTGTGGGCGCCCGCGCCGCCGATTTTTACTTTGGTGGCCGACTTGATAATCCGCTCGCCCTGCCACTTTCCGAGCTCGCCCCGGTAGTGTCCGTTGAAGTTGACCGCTACCTCCTCGCCGCCGTCTACCGAAAGGGCGTACCGCAGCCCCCTGTTGGCGTTGAAGTTGAGCGTGGGGGCGAGGAGGATCTGCACCTCGGCTTCGCCGCCGGCAAAGGTCGTTTGCAGGTCGTATTCGAGGTAAACGGGCGCGCTTGGCTGCGGGTAAGCCGCCTGCGGGAAGGTCGTTACCGCCGACCCCGTGCGGCCCAAGTTCGGGATGACTTCCCAGCGAATGCCCCCGCCGGACGTTGCGCGGGCAAAGTGGTGCGCCTCAATGGAAATGTACCCGTCGCTTTCGATAAACCGCTTTTCGGGCGGCTCCCTGCGGTATACGTACTCCACCTTTGGGGGGATGTTTACCGGCGGGTTGCTCCACGAGGTGTAGCCAATGCGCTGCTGGTCCATCTGGTGCGCCCACTTGCCGCCGGCAATATCCCGGTTGTAGTGGAGGGTGAGGATGGAATCGCGGGCAAAGCACTCCTTTACCTTGTCGGCGTATGCGTTTGCCCGCATGTCGTAGGCAGCGGCGTACTTTTTGTTCAGCGCAAGCGCGTAGTACATTTCGTAGAGGTTGCACACGGCGTTGATGGGAAACAGCACGAGCTGGTCGAAGGCGTCGCGGTGCGCGGGGGGCAGCAGGTTGTACATCCGCAGCGCGTCGAGCGCCAGGTCCTTGTAGCTGCCGAGCACGGAGGCGTATTCGTCGTAGCTGTCGAGGCTGAACGTTTTGTCGTCGAGCAGCTCCGGCGTAACGCGGCTGTTGTACTTGGTGTATAGGTCCAGCATTCGCGCAATTTCTTTGGCGTGCTGTTCGCCAAACTGCTGCCGCGCCCATGCCTCCGTCCAGCGGGCAAGGTTTTGCGGGTTAAATCGGTCGGGGTTCCAGGCCAAATCGAGGAAGAAGCTGATGGGAAATTCCATCGGCTTGAGGTCGCCTACGTTCACCACCCAAATTCTATCCACGCCGTGGCGGTAGGCCAGGCTCATTTGCTCGTAGGTGCGCTCGTTTTGCGTTACGTTGAGCCACTTGTAGTTTCGCGGGCCGCCTACGTAGTCAAAGTGGTAGTAGATTCCGTACCCGCCCTTGCGCTTTGGGGCGTCCGGGAGGGGCAGCTTGCGGACGTTTCCCCAGTTATCGTCGCAGAGCAGCAGCGTAACGTCGTCGGGGACGCGCATCCCCTTGTCGTAGTAGTCCTGCACCTCCTTGTAGAGCGCCCAGGCCTGCGGCTTCTCCTCGGCCTTTTTTCCCGTAACCCTTGCGATAATGCCGCGCTGCGCCTCGACGATGCGCTGCAGCAGGGCGATGTTGGCGCTTTCGCTCATCGGCTCGTCGCCGTCGCCGCGCATGCCGACGGTTACGACGGTTTCAAAATCTTTCATCCGCGCCATGCCGCCGCGCCAAAATGCTTGGAGCTCCTTTGGATTTTTTTCGTAGTCCCACGCGCCTTTGCCGTAGCGCCGCCACTCGTCGTGCGCGCGCCCCATGGGCTCGTGGTGCGAAGTGCCGACAACGACGCCCATTTCGTCGGCCAGCGCGCCGCTGAGCGCGTCGTCGTCGTAAAAGGCGTTGCCCCACATGGCAGGCCAGAGGAAGTTGCCCTTTAGCCGCAGGATCAGCTCGAACATGTGCTCGTACATTTTCGCGTTGACGCCGCCGAACTTCTCCTCGCACCAGCCCTGAAAAGCGGGGGCTTCGTCGTTGATAAATATTCCGCGGTAGCGCACGGCCGGCTCGCCGTCGGTGTACAGGCCGGGCTTTACGAGCAGGGTTTCGCGCCGTGCTGCGGGCACGTCTGCCCACCAGTACCAGGGCGAGACGCCCATTTGCCGCGAGAGCTCGTAAACGCCAAAAATCGTCCCGCGCTTGTCGCTTCCGGCAACGACGAGCGCAGCGGCAAGGCCCTCCGCAGGGTTTTGCACCACGCTGATGAGGTACTTTTCGCGCTTGCCGCTCAGCTCGCCGCCGTCAACCTTTCCCTCCCGTATCAGGCGGTCGATGGCGGCCGATTTTCCCGCCGTGCCGACAATGACGGCGTAGGGGCTGCCAACGGCGGGCGCGCTCCCCGTCACGCGGCGGAGGTCGTCCTTAAGGTCGCGCACCGCGCGAAGCACGCCCTTGTGGTCGGCCTCGTCTGCGAGAACAGATGCGGGCTGGCCGTGGGTTGCCAGCGGAAACCAGCTGCTGTCTCCCTCGGCGAAGACAAACTGCTCCTGCCCAAAAAGGCTCGCCGCCCAGATAAGCAGGGATAGAAGTGTGGATAAGCGTTTCATTGCTTTGGTGTTTTTGAGTTGGTTAATTGTAATTGATAAGCGCTTAAAATTTATTTTATGTTTTACTATATATGCTGTACGCGGGTATATTTTGTGCATTGGCTACGCCGAGCTCCGCTCCGGTTCGCTCCGATTCCCCGTAGGGGAACAATAAATAATGGATTGATGCCTAACGGGTAGTGTCATAAATTGTAGGGAGTGAAAAACCTAATTTATACCTAATTTTAATAACAAAACGACCTCAGTAGCAGAGTGATATAATAGAAATAACAACTTCATTAACCTCATTAATGTAAATGATTTATAATCAGCATAATACTTGTCGTATCATACAATTTATGACATCACCAAAATTTCGACAACGCGCTTTTTCTGAATTTTGAGGATATTCGCCTTTCGGCATTTGAAACGGCCGATTTTACGCGCCTGTTGAACGAAATCAGGCGGCGAAACATCAACGTGCTTTTTTTTGACGAAATTCAGGCAGCTGCAGGTTGGGAAATTTTTATATATCAGATACTTCGCGAAGGCTTCAAAGTTTTTATCAGCGGCTCGAATGCTTCGCTGCTCAGCACCGAAATGGCTACTCACCTCACCGGACGGCAGGTTTCTATCGAACTTTTTCCGTTTTCGTACTCCGAATTTCTGAAGATGAAAAATTTGCAGGCAAACGCCGAGACTTTTGACCTTTACCTAAAAATAGGCGGTATGCCTGAATTTGTGAAAACCGAACGGCAAATTGTGCTTACATCGCTTACAGACGATATTTTAATAAAAGATATTGCCGTGCGCCATTCGCTGAAAGACACAGATTCGCTGCGCCAGCTGACGCTTTATCTGAATACAAACATCGGACGTCCTGTTTCGGCAAACAAGCTTACCAACTTGTTTGGCATAAAAACGGCGTCTACGCTGCTCGAATATTTTTCGTATTTGCAGGATTGCTATCTTTTTGATTTTGTGCCGCAGTTTAGCTATTCGCTCAAAACGCAAACGCGCAATCCGAAAAAAGTATATGCTGTTGATACAGGCTTGAGTAGCGCGCTTGCTTTTAAGCTCAGCGAAAATGTCGGCTTTCTGTTTGAGAATGCCGTTTACCTGCATTTGCGCCGTCGCCACAGAAAAATTTATGTAACTACTCAGGTAGCATATTTCATTGCAAATCACAAAAGTAATAAAAATTCTCCTTGTGAAAACCTTGTGTTCTTTGTGTCTTCGTGGTATTTTTCCAACCACAAAGGAACAAAG
>JAIROF010000002.1 GCA_031257655.1 Prevotellaceae bacterium
TGCACACCCGAAGAGATTTTAACGCCGTTTATTGTAATCTCCAATAAAAAATCAGCAAGAACGATTGAAAAAATCTCCGAAACAAAACTACCAACTGAAAATCTTGTTGCAGATATACAAAAGAAAGTAGGACTTGAAGAAGAAGAATTGTTTTAATATCAATAAAATATGAGTACGATAGGACAAAAAATAAAGCAAGTGTTCCCTGACATAGCAATACTTAAAGACCAGGATAATTACAGCGTCTTTGACGGCAGAAATTTGCCTTCGTTTGTCAAGGATTTTCTTATCAGAAAGCATATTGACAGTGAAGGGAACTTGGACAGGGATGCTATTCTCGACTTTCTCGACAAACATATTCCTGATGATAACAACGTTGTAAAAAACCGTCTGTACAGGCAGGAGCAGGTGCAGCTTCTTACCCGCTTTATTATCACTACAGATATTAAGGGTGGAAAAGTGCGTTTTGCAGTTCCTGATGCAGGCATAAAATTCAACGAAGCAATAATTCCCGATTATGTTGTCAGCCAGCACAGAGACGACCTGATTGACGGAGAAAGGTGGGGAGTAATCAAACTGATTTACATTCCACCCGCCGGCAAAGAAAAGGGATATATTGAACTTGCCGACTACAAGCCATTCCGCCCCTACAAAGTGAATTTACAGTATTTTCGTGACTGTAGAAAACAGTTTACAACAGAAGAATGGATGGATGTTTTGCTTTCTGCAATGGAGTACAATCCTGACAGTTTCAACGGAATAACGCAAAAATTGGAGTTCCTGACGCGGTTGTTGATTTTTGTTGAGCCGCGATTGAATATGATTGAGCTTGCGCCCAAAGGAACAGGTAAAAGTTATGTCTTCGGCAATTTAAGTAAATATGGCTGGTTGATTAGTGGCGGGAAAGTGTCGCGGGCGAAACTTTTTTACGATAAAAGCCGTCAGCAACCGGGCATAATGAAAAACTATGATTTCGTTACTTTTGACGAAATTCAAACCATCATCTTTCAAGACCCGCCCGAAATGCAGGCAATCTTGAAATCGTATCTGGAAGCAGGAAATGCCACGGTTGATAATTACAAGTTTCTTTCGGAATGCAGCACAATGCTGATGGGCAATATTGAACTCACAAGCGCCAATATGCCCCGACACAGCAAATATTTTGTTCAACTGCCCGAAACTTTCCGTGAATCGGCTTTGTTAGACCGTTTTCACGGATTTATTGAGGGCTGGTATTTGCCGCGAATGAACAAAAGTATGATCCTAAAAGACTGGACTTTGAATGTTGAATATTTTTCGGAGGTACTGCATTTGTTGCGTACAGCCCCCGAATACTCAATGCTTGTCAATGAAGTTGTACATTCGGAAGAAAAGAGCGATTTGAGAGATTTGAAAGCCGTTCAAAGAATTGCTACAGCATATTTCAAATTACTTTGCCCGCATATTACAAGCGTGGAAGAATTAAATAAAGACGAATTCAAACTCTATTGCCTTAACCCTGCAATCCGCAGGCGCGGCATCATCAAAGAACAGTGCCATAAGATTGATGAAGAATTCAAGGAGTATATGCCGGAAATAAGAATAAAATGAACTTTTGGGAACCTCTAAAAACCCCCAAACTCTGCGTTATGATCCTTCGCCAAAATGCTTATTTACTTTAGTAAGCTCCGCTTTTGCCTTTAGCTGAAAGCCTTGATTTTTGGGTTTTTAGAGGTTCCAAAAAGCCGTAATCGGGAAATATCCCGCACAAAAAAATACCATGTTTGTGGTATTGTTTTAGCAATAGTACCCCCTTATCTTTGCACCCGTATTTCGTTCGCTCATGATGAATAAATCCTAAAGCTTGACCTTTTTTTACCGGCATGTACGCTTTGCACCAACATATTCTTACGCCTGCAGCAAATGGCCTGCGCCTGCCGCCCCACGTAGCGGGGCACGCGCAAGGCATGGCCACACACACACACACACACACACACACACACACACACACACACACACACACACACACACACACACACACACACACACCACCCGCAAATATAAGATTTATTTTTCGATTACCCAACACTTTGCGTATTCCAATTTAGGTAATTTTATGGCCAAGCTGGGATGCGCGGGGATGTTTTTTTTCTATTCCCCTAAATTTTCTAACCAACTCCATAAAATAAAAATGGCAAGTTTTACCCCGCAGCAGCATAAAAAGGAGGCGGCCATTGTCCGCCTGTCGAAGGCAACCCGATGTTGCGCTGCGCTGCGCCGCGCCGCGCCGCAGCACAGCGGGCGGCTGCGTAACGCCGCACGGCGAGCACCGTATTTATAGCAAACAAAAAAAACAGAGCGCCTCTTTTCATCCCACTACCAATAGGCGTAAAGAGGCGCTCATCACGCTAAAATTTCTTTTATCGCATGGCAAATTTACTTCATTTTGCCGGAATAGGCAAGAGCGCTCCGGCAATTCTTTCGCTTTTTTTTGCGCTGCTCTGCGGCGCAGCTGCCTTCGGGCAGGTATCCGTTACCGGCCGGGTGCTGGACAGCAGAACGGGCGAGGCGCTCATTGGCGCCTCGGTAAAGGTGGCCGGCAGCGCGCAGGGCGCGGTGGTTGGCGCAGACGGCAGCTTTACGTTCATCGTTGCGGCGCTGCCGGTGAGCATCGAGGCCAGCCTGCTCGGGTACCGAACGCAGGAGCTGGACGTTTACGAGGCGCCCGCCCAGCCGCTGGCTATCTACCTTTCGGAAGACTTGAATTTTTTGAATGAGGTGGTGGTGGTAGGATACGGCACGCAAAAGCGAAAAGAGCTGACGGGCTCCATCTCTTCGATTTCTACCGAAAGCCTCCGGCAAATACCGGCCTCGTCTGTTGACAATGCGTTGCAGGGCAATACCGCAGGGGTGCAGGTGTCGCAGGAGTCGGGGCAACCGGGCGGCAGGGTGAGCATCCGTATTCGCGGCGGCAGCTCGATACAGGGTGGCAACGAGCCCCTGTACGTTGTGGACGGGTTTCCCTTTTACAATAACGTATATTCGGCTGGCGTGGTGAGCGGGAGCAGCGTCAACCCGCTGGCATCCATCAATCCTGCCGACATTGAATCCATAGACATCCTTAAAGACGCGGCGGCTACTGCCATATACGGCTCGCGCGGCGCCAACGGGGTGATCATCATCACTACCAAAAAGGGTAAAAGCGGGGAGCGCGCGCAGGTGACCTACGACGTTAGCGTCGGATTGCAGCGCCTGGCTAAAAAGATTGACCTGCTCAACGCCCACGACTTTGCCATCCTTCGCAACGACGCCCTGTACGACGCCTATCCCGACAGGGGAAAATACCAGTACCTGCCGCAAAGCGAAATCGACCGGCTGGGCGACGGCACCGACTGGCAGGACGAGGCTTTCCGCACGGCGCTGGTGCAGAACCACCAGCTTACCGTTGCCGGAGGCAGCGCTAAAGCGCGGTACGCCATATCGGGCAGCTACTTCGGGCAGGACGGCATTGTGCGCAATACCGATTTCAAGCGCCTCAGCCTCCGCGCCAACGTTGACGCGCAGGTGTACGACCGCTTGAAGGTAGGCTTGAATCTTGCCGTTTCGCGCAGCGAGGCGCGCGTAGCGCCCGGCGTTGGAACCGCTACCTCGGCTTGGGGAAATTCTTTCATCTCCTCGCTGCTGATCATGCCGCCTACCGCCACCGTGTACGACGCCGACGGTGGATACACCCTGCAAAACCCCTTTGAAAACATATTTGCCAACCCCATCGCCTCGCTCCTCGAGCAGGACAACCGGACGCGCAGCTACTTGGCGCTCGGAAGCGCGTTTGCCGAATATGCCCTTGCCAAAGGTTTGACGGTAAAGGTGCTGGCAGGCGCTACCGTCAACAGCAACAAGGAGTACAGCTACGTACCGGGGTATATTTACGAGGGCAGCTTCTCCGACGGGAAGGCAAGCGTAGGGGTGGCCGATCCGTATTCGTGGCTGAACGAAAATACGCTGACCTATGAGACCGGCATTGGGGAGAAGCATTTTTTCAACTTCCTTGCAGGATTTACCCAGCAGCAGCTGAAAAGCGAATCGCTGAGCGCCGGCGCGTCCAACTTCGTAAACGACTACCTCGCCTACAACAACCTGCAAAGCGGCGCGGTGATTTTAACGCCTTCTTCGGATGCGGAAACCTCGGCGCTGCTGTCGTGGCTGGGGCGGATGAGCTATCACTACGGCAACAGGTACTATTTTTCGGTCAGCCTGCGCGGCGACGGCTCCTCGCGCTTTGGCAAAGACCGCAAGTGGGGTACCTTCCCTTCGGCGGGCGTGTCGTGGGCGGTGAGCAACGAAGATTTTTTTGCGCCGGCAAAGGCGGCCGTCGACGACTTAAAGGTACGCTTGAGCTACGGGAAAACCGGAAATCAGGAAATCGGCAGCTATCAGTCGCTGTCTACGCTTGCGCCGGTGAGCTACCTGTTTGGCAACAGCCTGGTAACCGGCTTCCTGCCCGAGCGGCTACCCAACAAGGATTTGGGCTGGGAAACCACCTATCAGGCAGACCTCGGGTTTGATGCAGGTTTTTTCAAAAACCGCCTTTCGCTGACGGTGGACGCCTACTATAAGCGAACCGTCGATCTGCTGCTGGACGTGCAGATTCCGTGGACTACCGGCTATTCGTCGTCGCTGCAAAACTACGGATCGGTGGAGAACAGGGGGCTGGAGGTTACGGTCAATTCGCATAACATTAAGGGCGTTGTCAGCTGGCACACCGGCGTCAACCTGTCGCTCAACCGCAACAAGGTGCTGGAAATCGGCAACTCCGCCGATGCGTACATTAGCGGCAGCTACCTGGTGAAGGTGGGCGAGCCGCTCGGTACGTTCTACGGCTGCGTCACCGACGGCATCCTGCAGAGCGGCGAGGAGGCCGTCAAGGGCGTCTTTACCGGCAACGCCACGCCCAAAGCCGGCGATCGCCTTTACCGGGACGTCAGCGGTAACGGATCGTTCACCACCGCCGAAGACCGCGCTATCATCGGCAGCGCGCAGCCCGACTTCATCTTCGGCATCACCAATACGCTGGAGTATAAAGGATTTTTGCTGTCGTTCCTGTGGCAAGGATCGGCGGGCAACGAAATCATCAACGCCAACCGGCAGTCGCTGGAGCTGTTCAACGGGCAGCAAAACGCAGCGGCGTCGGCGCAGGACAGGTGGACGCCCGACCGCCCGAGCGCTACCATACCCAGGGCTAAGCTAGACCCTGCGCCCGTGTTTTCCGACCGCTTTGTGGAGGATGGATCGTTTATCCGGCTAAAAACGGCAAGCCTGAGCTATACCTTGCCCCGCCGCGCGGTGAAAAGCATCGGGCTGGGAAACGCCAAAATCTACCTGTCCGGGCAAAACCTGCTGACCTTTACCCGCTACAGCGGCTTTGACCCCGAGGTAACGTCGGGCAGCAACGCTACCGTGCAGCGCGGCGCCGACGCCGGCGTTTACCCCATAGCAAGAAACGTCAATGCCGGCGTCAGCATCACATTTTAATGTTAAATAAAAGTCATATAAAGATAGAATAAAATGAAAAAGTCAACACTGTATAGCATCATTTTGGGGGCTGCTATTTCGCTCTCCTCCTGCGTTGATCTGGAGGAGGCGCCGGAATCGAAGCAGTCGGCAGACAATTTTTATCAGAACGGGGAGGATGCCATCTCGGCGGTCAACGCCATTTATCGCGGCCTGAACGAAGGGACGGGGCAGTCGCTCTACAACAGCCTGATGCAAATCGGCACGGAGATGGCCACCGACGACTACGAAGCCGGGCCGCGGGCGCGCAACCCGCATGTAAGGGCTATATCGGGGCTGACGCACGACGCATCGAACGACAGGATGCAGGAGCTGTGGCGGCAGAGCTACGGCATCGTCAACCGCGCCAACGTCGCCATAGACCGCATTGCGCTGATCGGCCCCGACAACATCTCCGACGCCTTGCGCCGCCGCACCACCGGCGAGGCGAAGTTTCTGAGGGCGCTGGCCTATTTCAACCTCGCGCGCTGGTTTGGCGGAGTGCCGCTGGCGCTCCACGAAACGCCCGAAGCCCTCTACGTGGCGAACGCCACGGAGGCGGAGGTGTACGCACAAATCATCGCCGACCTTTCCGACGCCGAATCTCTCCTGCCTGCCCCCGCAGAGTACGGCGAACAGGATGCCGGAAGGGCTACGGCGGGCGCGGCAAAAAGCCTCCTCGCCAAGGTGTACCTCACCCAAAAGGACTGGGAAAACGCCCGCAAAAAGAGCCGGGAGGTGATAGACCTGCAGTGGTACGGGCTGTTCGAGGACTTTGCCGACGTGTTCAACGTGGCGACCAAGAACGGAAAGGAGCATATCTTTTCGGTACAATTCAAGGGGTACGCCAACTTCGTGGGCAACTGCATGGCGGGACGGTCGGCGCCCACCTCCGACGAGGTGCCGGGCGTAAACGGCGACTATGCCGACGCCCTGCACGCGGAAGGCGGGCTGTACAGCAGCTTCGGCGACCGCGACAGGCGCAAGGCGGTCACCTTCGTTACCGAAATGGTCAGCCCTGCCGACGGCCAGCGCTACACTTTCATCCCCCACATCCACAAGTACTACGATCCGGCGGCGGTGGGCGACCAGTACAACAGCTCCTCCAAAAACCTGCCGGTAATCCGCTACGCCGAGCTGCTGCTGATTTACGCCGAAGCGCTGAACGAAGAGCACAACGGCCCCACGCAGGAGGCCTACGACGCCATCGACACGGTGCGCACCCGTGCGGGGATACCGAAGCTGGAGCAAAACCTCTCCGCCGACCAATTTCGCGATTCGGTATTTCAGGAGCGCCGCAAGGAGCTGGTGTTTGAGTACCAGCGCTGGTTTGACCTCTCACGGCGCGGCGCAGGCTACTACGTAGCCACGCTGCACGCGGCAGGCAAAACCGCCGCCGCGCCGCGCCACGTCAAATTCCCTATACCGCAGCGGGAGCTAGACCTCAACCCCAGCCTCAAGCAAAACCCGGAGTGGAGGAAATAGCGAATCGTATGGCAATGGTCAGTGACAAATAATAAAATTCTACATAATCTACATAAAATGAAACAAATGCTTACCAACCGTAAATTGGCCTTGGGCGCGGCAGGTACTTTGCTCAGCTGCGGCGTGCAGAACGCCGCCGCCCAGCCGGCAAAAGACGAGCGCCCCAATATTATCCTCATCATGGTGGACGACCTTGGATTTTCGGACATCGGCGCCTATGGGGCAAGCGAAATACAAACGCCCCATCTCGACCGCCTCGCGCAGGAAGGCGTCCGCTTCCGGCAGTTCTACAACAACGCCATCAGCGCGCCCACGAGGGCCTCGCTCATCACCGGGCAGTACCAGCACAAGGCGGGCGTCGGGTTTTTCAACGTCAACCTCGGGCTGCCCGCCTATCAGGGATTTCTCAACAGGCAATCGCCGACCTTTGCCGAAGTGCTGCGGCAGGCGGGCTACAGCACGCTCATGTCCGGCAAATGGCACGTGGGCGACGACAAAGACCAGTGGCCAAACCAGCGCGGGTTCGACAAGTTTTTCGGATTCATTGGCGGCGCCAGCAGCTACTACCTTCCGGTATCGCCGGACGACGACCCCGTTGCGCTGGTCGAAAACAATGAGCCGCTAACGCTGGCGCAGGGAGAGTACCTCACAGAAGCCATTGCCGACCATGCGATAAAGTTCCTCGACGAGCAGAGCAGCGAGCAAAAGCCGTTTTTCCTGTATCTGGCATTCAACGCGCCGCACTGGCCGCTGCAAGCCCGCCCGGACGACATTGCTCGCTACTGCGGAGCCTACGCCCTCGGGTGGGATTCCCTCCGCAGCGTGAGGTACCGCAGCAGCATCGAAAAAGGCGTTACCCTGCCCGGACAGCAGATAGCCGCCCGGGACGCCTCCATCCCGCTCTGGAGCCGCCTGACCTACGACGAGCAGCAGCTCTGGCAGCGCCGGCAGGAGGTATATGCCGCCATGGTTGACCGCACAGACCGCGAGATAGGCCGCGTGCTGGACAAGCTGAAGGCGCTGAAGAAAGACGGCAACACGCTGGTCGTATTCATTTCCGACAACGGAGCGCAGGGCGGCGACGGCCTCTACGCCTACACGCGCCGCGCATCCGGCCCCGTGGGATCGGCGGGATCGTACGAGCTGCAGAACAGCTGCTGGTCGCAAACGGGCAATTCGCCGCTGCGCGACTACAAGGGCAAACCCTACGAAGGGGGAATCAGCAGCCCGTTTATCGCATGGTTTCCAAAAAGGCTAAAGGCCGGCCGCGTGGTGGACGGCGCAGGGCACATCATCGACCTGGCGCCTACATTTTACGAGCTTGCCGGCGCTCAGTATCCCGACAGCTCGGGTGGGCAGCCCGTGCATCCTTTGCCCGGAAAAAGCCTCCTCCCCGTGCTGACCGGCACAGCGGACAGGGTAGCGCGCAGCGAACCCCTGTTTTGGGAGCGCGCCGGCAACAAGGCGGTGCGCTCCGGAAAATGGAAGCTCGTGTCTCTCTACCCCGAAAACCGCTACGAGCTGTACGACATCGAAAGCGACAGGGGCGAAACCCGCAACGTGGCGGCGCTGCATCCCCACGTCGTGGAGCGCCTCAAAAGCGAATACGCTCAGTGGGCAACGAAAAACGATGTGGTAGATTTCTCCCTGCTGACAGGCGGCGATCCCTTCTCACGGCCATCTTCCGGCGCCAGACGAACAAAATAATTTTCAAAAAAAATAAAAAATCATGAAAATATCCAACCATAGCCTGCTACTCGGTACGCTGGCCATAGCCTCCGCCTCATGCGGCACAGCAGAGCGTAAAAATCCCGACCGCCGTCAGCCCAACATCGTCCTCATCCTTGCCGACGACTTGGGCTACTCCGATTTGGGAGCGTACGGCTCTGAAATACATACGCCCCATTTAGACCGTTTGGCCTCGGAAGGTGTGCGCCTGCGCGAGTTTTACAACAACTCTATCAGCGCGCCCACGCGGGCGTCGCTCCTCACGGGGCAGTACCAGCACAAGGCAGGCGTAGGCTATTTTTCCAACAACCTCGGGCTGCCCGCCTATCAGGGCTACATCAACCGCGAATCGCTGACGCTGGCGGAGGTGCTGCAAATGGCAGGCTACACAACCCTCCTGTCCGGCAAGTGGCACGTTGGCGGGAACGACACAAGCCTCCCGCAGCAGCGGGGCTTTGCGCGCAGCTTCCACGCCGACAACGGCAGCTACTTTGACCAGGGCGACTACAACGGCGGCAAAAAACGCCCCTACCATCTCGACGGAAATGCTTGGCCGCTCGAAGCAGGCTCCTACTACCTCACGGACGTCATCACCGATCAGGCCATACGGCTGATCGAGGAGGAAGGCGGCAAGGAGCGCCCGTTTTTTCTTTACCTCTCCTACACCGCGCCGCACTGGCCGCTGCACGCGCTGCCGGAGGATATCGCCAAGTACAGGGGAAAATACGATATTGGGTGGGACGAGCTCCGCCGGCAGCGGCTGGCAAAGCAGAAAACGCTGGGCATAGCGCCAAAACAGCTTGCTCCTTCCGAAAAAAACAATGACATACCGGAATGGAAGCGGTTGTCGTACGACCAAAAGCAGGAGTGGAGCAAGAAAATGGAGGTCTTTGCGGCAATGGTCGATCGCCTTGACCAGGGCGTAGGACGCCTGCTGGCGTCGCTGAAAGAGCAGCGCTTGGACGACAACACGCTGATCGTCTTCCTTTCGGACAACGGCGCTCCGGCAGAAGACCTTGTGCAATGGTTTCACGGGGCGACGCGCAATACAGGGCCGCTGGGAACCATCGGCTCCTACGAATCGCAGGGCAAAAGCTGGGCGTATGCCTCCAACACGCCTTTCCGTGACTTTAAGGATTACCTGTACGAAGGCGGCGTCAGCTCGCCGTTTATTGCGTGGTTTCCCGGAAAAATCGGGGCCGGCGGCATCGCGCGAGGCGTTGGGCATGTCATCGACATTGCGCCTACCCTGTATGAGCTTGCAGGCGCGGCATACCCCGAAAAATACGGGGATACGGAGACGTTTGCGCTGCCGGGAAAAAGCCTGCTGCCGGTATTGCTCGGGGAGCAGGATGCCGTTGATCGGGGCAAGCCTTTGTTTTGGGAGCGAGCCGGCAACCGTGCCGTCCGCTTGGGCAAGTGGAAGCTGGAGTCGCACTACCCAAGCTACGCATGGGAGCTGTATGACATAGACGCCGACCGCGGCGAAACAAACAACGTCGCCGCGCAGCACCACGACGTGGTCAGCCGGCTTTCTACGCTGTATTTCGAGTGGGCCAAAGAAACGGGCGTGGTGGACTTCCATACCATCGAAGACCGGGAGCCTCCCATGATGAAAGAATACAGGAAAAGCAAAGTTCAGAAACCGGTAAAAGCCATGTTCTCTTTTTAGCGCAGAGAGGCATCCGGTCGGCAGCGCAGGCAATCCGGCTCAGCGCAGCTGTGCTGCGCTCGGCATGGCTTTGTACGAAAATCTGCGCCATCTGCGTGCTGAAAATAACGGCATAACCAATGTTTTGAGAGAATTTTTATCTGTTTGCGCGTAATCCTAAAATTTCATGCTAACTTTGTGCCGTTTTTCCGACAATTCTAAAAGACAAACGTCAGAATAAACGCAACGGCTTGATTTTTAAGTAAATATGAAATCATGCCGCTATGTTGTTCGGTAACAGCATTAGGCAGGTAAGAGAAGAAACGGCAAATGCTGCAACGGCAACTTGCCGCAGCATTGGAAATTGATACGCCGATGTACAGTAAAATTGAGCGTAGCGAACGCCGCGCCAAGCGCAAACAGGCTATTGCAGCGGCCAAACATAATTGCAGGGGATGAATTGGACGAAAATCGAACCCCGTAAGAAATTCTTACACGTTCAAACCGAAGGCACCCGCTCCGTAAAACGTCAAATCGGACGCTAAAGAAATGTTAAAGTACGAAAGCGATTTCGACAGGGCGGTTAGCGAATTGACAGATAAAAATTATAGCAATGAATAAATTAACAGCATATTTTACCGACGAAAAGCAGGCAAAACGCAAAGGCGGTTTGTATCACAAAACGCAGGTCAGCTTGGCGTACAACTCAAACCGTATTGAGGGCAGCCGCTTGACAGAAGAGCAAACCCGCTACATTTTTGAAACGCGCACAATCGGTTTCAAAGACGAAGAAGCCGTGCCGGTAGATGACATTATCGAAACCTCCAACCACTTTGTGGCTTTCGACTATTTGCTTGATACGGCTGATAGCCCATTGACAAATG
>JAIROF010000232.1 GCA_031257655.1 Prevotellaceae bacterium
TTTTAGTTTTTAGTTTTTAGTTTTTAGTTTTTAGTTTTTAGTTTTTAGTTTTTAGTTTTTAGTTTTTAGTTTACAATCGCTCTTATTCTCCTGTCGGTTTCCAGGTAATCTTCGAGCGATGGCTGCGCGATGAAGTCGTTTTTTCTCAGCCCCTTTTCCACCAGCTTGGCAATATCCCGAAATCCTATTTTGCCCTGCAAAAAGGCGTCGACGGCCACCTCGTTGGCGGCGTTGAGGGCGCAGGGGGCGTTTCCTGCGGCGCGGAGCGCTTCGTAGGCCAGCGCAAGGCAGCGGAATTTCTCCGTATCGGGCGGTTGGAAGGTCAGGCAGGGCGTTTGGGCAAAGCTGAAGCGGCTTACGCTGAGGGGGAGGCGCTCGGGGAAGCTCAGCGCGTAGCCGATGGGGAGGCGCATGTCGGGTGCGCCCAGCTGCGCCTTAATGCTGCCGTCGGCAAACTGCACCATTGAGTGCACCACGCTCTGCGGATGCACCAGCACCTCTATCTGCTCGGGCTTGAGGTCAAAGAGCCAGCGGGCTTCTATCACCTCAAACCCCTTGTTCATCAGGCTTGCCGAGTCGATGGTAACCTTGGCGCCCATGCTCCACTGCGGGTGCTTGAGCGCCTGCTCGCGGGTGGCGCGCTCGAGGTCGGCGGCGGTGGCGCGCAGGAAAGGCCCCCCCGAGGCGGTGAGGTAAATCTTTTCGATGGGGCTGCATTCGCCCGTCAGGCACTGGAATATGGCGCTGTGCTCCGAGTCCACGGGAATGATGGGGGCGCCGTTTGCTTCCGCCAGCCGGCGGATGAGGTCGCCGGCCACCACCAGCGTTTCCTTGTTGGCGAGCGCCACCTGCTTTTTTGCCGCCACCGCGCTGAGGGTAGGCGTCAGCCCGGCAATCCCCACCAGCGCCGATATGACCACGTCTACGCTCGGCAGCCGCACCAGCTCCTCCAGCGCCTTGCTCCCCGCGTACACCTTTACGGGGTGGTCGGCAAGCAGCGCCTTCAGCTCGCCGTACTTTGCGGCGTCGGCAATGGCCACCGCGTTGGGCTGAAAGCGGACGGCCTGCTCCGCCAGCAGCGGCGCGTTGCGGTGCGCCGTGAGCGCCTCCACCTCGTACCGGTCGGGGTGCCGACCTATCACGTCTAAGGCTTGCGTCCCGATGGAGCCCGTGGAGCCAAGGATGGCGATGCGCTTTTTCATTTAGAAAACGATGTAGTGTTCGGGGTTGACAGGTGCGCCGTTATTCCAAATTTCAAACACCGGCATGCTGCCGTCCTTGCCGGCGCCGGTAACGGCGATGATTTCTCCGGCGGTTACGCGCACGCCCACCTGCTTAAGGAGCTGGCGGTTGTTTTTGTACACGGTGACCAAGTTTCGGTCGTGCTGAATGGTTACCACGTATCCGTTTTCGACAGTCCAAGCGGCGGCTACCAGGGTTCCGCTGAGGGCCGCCAGCACC
Source organism: Prevotellaceae bacterium (assembly GCA_031257655.1). Classification (GTDB taxonomy): domain Bacteria; phylum Bacteroidota; class Bacteroidia; order Bacteroidales; family UBA932; genus JAITMY01. The sequence goes on from JAIROF010000232.1 coordinate 1,462, forward strand.
GCGCTGCCGGGGGTAGCGGCTATGCCCACGCCAAACTGCTGCTCCTGCGGGCTGAAGGCATCTGCCACCTTACCCTGCACGGGCGGGAGCAGGCGCAGGTTGCCCACGCTCGAGGCGCTTTCGTCGGCGTTGAGCATGGTAAGGTTCTGCTGCTCCACCTCCTCCACCTGCCGGCGAAACAGCGAATCGTCGATGGACTGGTTAAGCGTTATGGTGCGGTAGCGCTGCCGCAAGCTGCTATCGCCGGCGTTCTCAATATCCAGAGGCTCCTGCCCCGACAGGATGCGGTTCAGGTTGTCGTTGTAGAGCACCCAGCGCCGCACCTTTTGCTCCAGCGAGTCGAGCCGCTGCGCATTCTGCACAATGTTGCGCCGCGTTTTGCTGTCGGGGTAGCCGGGGATAAACTCCCGCAGCGGCGTAAACGCAATGAGGGACGTTACCGCCGCCACCACCGCCAGCCCAATGACGCTGAAAAAGGTTAGCACGTTGAGGCGCGAAAGCCGCATGTGCCAAACCTCGGCGTATGTGATGTCGTTGTAGATAACGAGCCGGTACTTGCTCCGGAGCTTGCGTATGTAGCGCGATGTGTCTTTTTTGGCCATGCAAAAAAACAAGTCAAGTAAAGCGAATAGTGTATAACCGATATGCAGCAGAACGGTGGCGCAAAGGTACAAAAAATTTTTGGGGATAGAAAATGTTTTCAGGATAGCGCATGCGCGGGCAAGGGCTGCGGCTGCGGCTTTTCGTCTCTTCTGCAAAAAAATGACGAAATCGGGCGGGAGAAGACAAAGCATCTTTTTCCATTTCACGCCTTTGTAAATTAGAAATTTTGGCTACCTTTGCTAACATCATCCTTAAAAGTAAACCAACGATAAATACCGGAACCCCAGTCATGAAACAATTTTATTTAACCCACAAGCGCAACGCCTGGTTTTGGGCATTTTTGGGGCTTATGGCGGTGCTGCTCTTTGCCTTTCCGCTCATGAGCCGCGACGCCGGCATGTCCGGCGACGAGGCGTTTAACATAGAGCAGGCAAAGCACGTGCTGCGGTTTTACCAAACGCTCGGAAAAGATACCGTAGCCATTTCGCAGTACGGCAGAGACGGTAACATACGCGAGTACGGGCAAATGCCCGATAACCTCTCCGCGCTGGTGGCGGCCGCTTTTCGGGCGGAGGATATTTTGGCGGTGCGGCACCTGCTCAACGCGCTCTTCGGCTGGCTGGGGGTGCTGTTTGCCGCGCTGCTTGCCTACCGCGTGAGCGGACGGTGGTTTGCCGCCGCCGCAACAGCCCTGCTGCTCTTCTTTTCGCCGCGATACCTGGGGCACTCCTTCAACAACCTTAAGGACATCCCCTTTGCCGCCATGATGATGATGGGAGTTTACTACATCGTCCGGTTTGTGCAGGCGTTCCCCAAGCCTCCGCTCAGGGTGTGCGCCATGCTCGCCGTGAGCATCGGGCTGGCCACCGGAACGCGGGTGGGTGGATTTTTGCTGATTGCCTACTTCGGGCTGTTCGGGCTGGCGTGGTTCGCAAGCCGACACTTCTCTTTTTTCCGGGAAAAAGAAAAAGCAGCTCCCGGAAAATCCGGCAAAAAAACCCAATCCCGGCCTCACGCCCAAAGGCAAACCGGCCGGCTGCTCGTCAGGCTGCTGGCTTACGGCGCCGCGATTTCCGCAGCAGGCTACGCGCTGGCGGTGCTCATCTGGCCATACGCGCTGGTTAGCCCGCTAAAGAACGTGCTGACGGCTTTCCAAAACATGTCCCACTTCCAGATATCCATCCGCCAAAACTTTGAGGGGGCTATGCAGTGGTCGAGCGCGCTGCCGTGGTACTATACGCCCAAGTTCATCCTCATATCCGTGCCCGTTGCCGTAGCGGTGGGAGCGGTGGCCTACCTTTTTGCGGGAGGGCTTAAGAGGGGGAAGCGGCTCACCACGTTTATCGTATACTTTTCCTTCATTTTTCCGGTGTTCTGGATTGTTTACTCCAACGCCAACGTTTACGGCGGCTGGCGGCACTCCCTGTTTGCGTATCCGCCCATGGCGGTGGCGGCAGGTCTCGGGTTTTGCGCCCTGATGACCAACGCCAGGCACAAGCTCCTGAAGGCGGCCTGCGCAGCCCTTCCCCTGCTGATGCTGATACCCTCAATCGCCTTCACGCTCCGCAACCATCCCTACGAATACGTTTACTTCAACGGCTTTGCGGGCGGCATAAAGGGCGCCTTTGGCCGCTACGAAATGGACTACTACTACCACTCGTCGCGCGAGGCGGCGGAGTGGGTACGCGCAGACGTGGCAAAGAACGGCGCCCCCGACAGCGCGCGCAAGGTGCGGGTGGCAACCTGGCACATCCCCTCCGTGAGCTACCCCCTCCGCCACGACACCGCCACCTTCTCCGTTGGCTTTTGCCGATGGAACGAGCGCGGGTACAGCGACTGGGACTACGCCGTCTTTACCGTGACCGGCATGAGCCCCGAGCTGCTGAAAAGCCGCCGCGCCTTCCCGCCAAAAAATACCGCCTACCGCGTTACCGTCGATGGCGTGCCCATCTGCATCGTGCTCAAGCGCGAAGACAGGTCGGACTACTACGGGCACCTGGCAATGCAGCAGGGAAAAACCGACGAAGCCCTGGCGCACCTGCGCAAGGCGCTGGCGTACGACGAGCACAACGAGCAGGCGCTCGACGACCTCATCAACCTGTACTCGCGCACCGGCATGACGGACGCTGCGCTGGAGCTGGCGCAGCAATGGGTCAAGTTTAACCCGGGCAACGCCACGGCGCTCAACCACCTGGCAACGCTGTACTTCGACAGGGGAGACCTGTCGAGCGCGCTCCTTACCGCAAACGCTATCACGAAGCTCAACCCCGGCGACATCTCCGGCCTGTGGATCGCCGCCAACGTGTACGCGCGGGAGAATAACCCAAACGCCGCGCTGCGAAACCTGAACAGAATACTGCAAGTACGCGGAAACTTTAAGCCTGCCTACCAGCTCATGGCGCAGATATACAGCAACGCCGGAAATCACCAGCAGGCGCAGCGAATCATAGACGCCATGAACAGCATCCGGTGAAAAAGCCGGGAAAGCGCGGGAAAGCGGGTGCATTTCAACTTGCCGCTTCGCCATTGCGAACAAAGTGAAGCAATGACGGACACGCTGGAGATAGCAATGACGGATACACGGGGTATGAAAAAACGACAAGTTGAAATGCACCCCAACCTGTGTAATCTGTCAACGCTCCACTTTTTTCGTATATTTGTGGGAAAATACGGTTTATTTTCTGTAGAAATGTATTTAGACAGCTATAAAAACAGGGTAGCGGAATATTGCCGGCAAAACAGGGTGAAGTCATTGTACGCATTTGGCTCCGTCTTGACGAGCCGTTTCAACGAAAACAGCGATGTTGACCTGGTAGTGGACATTGACGCATCCGACCCGCTGGCTTACGCCAACAGCTATTTCAACTTGAAATTTGCCTTGCAGGATTTACTTCAGCGCCCGGTGGATTTGCTGGAGGATAAGGCCATCCGAAATCCTTTGATGCGCGAGCGCATTGATGATTCCAAACAGCTGATTTATGCAAAACAATAAGATGCCCGATATTAAAATCTACCTGAGGGATATAGCGCAGGCTGTTGCCATAATTTTCTATTTTTAAGCCTACAAAATCAGATGCGAAACATCCGTGAGCAATATTGCTAACGCCGAAATTCTTATCCGTGCAATCTGCATAATCCGTGCAATCTGTGCAATCTGTGGATCATAATCACTGCGAAACATCCGTAGCAAAACCCAAATCGCAACTTTCGACCGCGCGGAGCATAGCGACTTTCAGCTACGCCGGCTACCCTTTTAGCCTGTCTCCAAATTTCGAGCAAAGTCGTCCCCGTATCGGGGTGTTTTTTGGCGCGCTGCCGCGCCCCTCCCCGCGCTTCGCGCCATTAACCACTAACCATTAACCACTAATCATTACCCACTAATCTTTTTTGGAAATCTCATGATTTTCATCTAATTTTGCGCCCTTAAACGGGAAGCTCAACGCAGAGCGGGTGCTCTCCACCCGGTGCGCAGTAATCCACAATTAAAAATCGCTATGAATCTCACACTAAAAGTTTGGCGTCAAGAAAACGCAAAAGCAAAGGGTCGCTTTGAGGCGTACCGGGTGAGCAACATTTCGCCCGACGCCTCATTTCTGGAAATGATGGACATCCTCAACGAGCAGCTCATACGGGCAGGTAAGGAGGCTGTAGCCCACAGCAAAGGCTGCCGCGGCCCCGTAGCCTTTGACCACGACTGCCGCGAGGGCATTTGCGGCATGTGCTCGCTCTACATCAACGGCCGGGCGCACGGCCCCGACGACGACGTCACCACGTGCCAGCTGCACATGCGCAAGTTTAAGGACGGCGACGTGATCACCGTTGAGCCGTGGCGCAGCCGGGGCTTTCCGGTGGTCAAAGACTTGGTCGTTGACCGCGGCGCGTTCGACAAAATCCTGCAGGCCGGCGGCTTCGTCTCCGTCAACACGGGCGGCGTGCCCGACGGCAACGCCATCCCCATCCCCAAGCCCCAAGCCGACGAAAGCATGGACGCCGCCGCCTGCGTAGGCTGCGGCGCCTGCGTGGCGACGTGCAAAAACAGCTCGGCCATGCTCTTCGTAGCCTCCCGCGTGAGCTCGCTCGCCCTCCTGCCGCAGGGAAAGGTAGAGGCCGCTCGCCGCGCAAAGGCAATGGTGGCCAAGATGGACGAGCTGGGATTTGGCGCCTGCACCAACACGCAAGCCTGCGAAGCCGAATGCCCAAAGAGCATCTCCATTGCCCACATTGCCCGCCTCAACCGCGAATTTCTGTGCGCAGCGCTGCAAGATTAAGCAGCCCGCGCCAAGCGCACCCCGGTAATCATGACAGACGTTCGCCCATACTTCCCCCTGCTGTCGCAGGCCGTCAACGGCAAGCCGCTGGCCTACTTAGACAACGCCGCCACCGCGCAGAAGCCCCAGGCGGTGATCGACGCTGTGAACGAGCTCCACGCCTCGCTCAACGGAAACATTCACCGCGGCATCCACTACATGGCCGAGCAGTGCACCGCGCGCTACGAAGCCGCCCGCGAGCGCATCCGCGCGTACCTCAACGCCGCCAAAGCCCACGAGATCATCTTCACGGCGGGCGCCACGGCAGGCGTCAACCTCGTAGCGTTTGCGTTTGGCGAGCGCTACGTGCGCGCGGGCGACGAAGTGGTGGTAACGGAAATGGAGCACCACAGCAACATCGTGCCGTGGCAGCTGCTGTGCGAGCGCAAGGGCGCCACGCTCAGGGTGCTGCCCTTTGACCACAGCGGCGAGCTGCGCGTGGACATGCTCCCCGCGCTGCTCACGCCCAAAACGAGAATCCTCGCGGTGGCGCAGGTCTCCAACGTGCTGGGCGTCGTCAACCCGCTGCAGGAAATCATCCGCATAGCCCACGCCGCAGGCGTACCCGTGCTGGTAGACGGCGCACAGGGCGTGCAGCACGGGCGCACGGACGTGCAGCAGCTGGGCTGCGACTTCTACGCCTTTTCGGGGCACAAAATCTACGCCCCCACCGGCATCGGGGTGCTCTACGCAAAGGAGAAGTTCTTAGACGAAATGCCGCCATACCAAGGCGGCGGCGACATGATAAAAACGGTAACCTTTGCCAAAACCACCTACGCCGACCTCCCCTACAAGTTCGAAGCCGGCACCGCCAACTACGTTGGCGCCATTGGGCTTGGCGCCGCCATCGCGTTCCTCGAAACGCTCGACGCCGCCGCGCTGCAGGCGCACGAGCAGCGGCTGCTGCGCTACGCCACCGAGCGCCTGCAGCGCATTGGCGGCATCACCATCTACGGCAGCGCCCCGCAAAAGAGGAGCATCGTTTCGTTCACCCTCAGCGGCGTACACCACCTCGACGTGGCGCAGATACTCGACAAGCTGGGCGTTGCCGTGCGCAGCGGCACGCTCTGCGCCGAGCCGGTAATGCACCACTACGGGCTAACCGGCATGGCGCGCGCATCTTTTGCTTTCTACAACACCCTCAACGAGGTCGATGCGCTGGCCGAAGGGCTGGAAAAGGTGAAGCTAATGGTTAATGGTTAACGGTTAACGGTTAACGGTTAATGGTTAATGGCGCGATGCGCGGTGAAGCGTATCGCCGCATGGAGGACATGAGCGAGTAGCGCCAAGCTACACCACCGCGCCGACCTGCCGGAGCCGGAGCGAAGCGAACTCGCGAACACCTTATTAAGCCTCGCTTCGGCGTAAAGTTTGCGCTGCTCCTGATGCTCAACGCTATAGGAAAGCGTACAAAATAACCACTTGGGATGCCGACGCTGAAAATTGCATGGAAAAAATGCGATTTTTCGAAAAATCGCACTGCATTCGTGCAAAAAC
>JAIROF010000244.1 GCA_031257655.1 Prevotellaceae bacterium
GGCTGCAAGGCTGGAGCCTTGCTTTTAACCCGACGTAGCGTGGACGCTACGCCGAGCGGGGGCTGCAAGGCTGGAGCCTTGCTTTTAACCCGACGTAGCGTGGACGCTACGCCGAGCGAAGGCGACTACTAGTTTTTAGTTTTTAGTTTTTAGTTTTTAGTTTTTAGTTTTTAGTTTTTAGTTTGTTTTTAGTTTTTAGTTTTTAGTTTTTAGTTTCCCACATATTTTCCCAGGTGCGGCGGCTGGTTGTAGGCTACGTTTTGGGCGGCCACGCCTAAGCGGTAGATGTGGTCGTGCATGAGGGTAGGCATGCGGTGCGAGGTGGGGATGGTGGTGGTAAAAATCATCAGCTGGCTCGGGTCGTTGCCGTTGTAGAGTACAACCTCCTCTCGCCAATCGCCGAACAGGTCGGCGCTCAGGCAGGGATTTTGCTTAGTTCCGTTGATGGATTTTGCCCCGACCTCGGCAAAGTTTGCCAATCGGACAGGTTGGGTTCCGTCCCACTTGTCGAGCAAGGCGCCATCCAGGATCTCGTCTTGCAGGTCGCCGTCCCAGTAGATGCGGAAGTTGACCGAAGGCTTTTGGGTAGCGATCACCTCGCCCTTTATGTTGTAGACGCTATCGCTGGCCGAGCTCCAAAATTCGAATCCGCGATGCGCGGGGTCGATGTCGGCAGCCAGGCCTCTGCCCACGTCCACGTTGGTGGGTCTGCCAAAGAGGAGTTTTCCGGTGCGGGCGTCCCGCAGCTCTATGCCGGCGGGGCATGGCTTTGTTTCGTGCACGTCAAACAATTCCAGGCCTGGGCGGTCGGGGTCGAGGTCGGCGAGGTGGTGCGCGTCGCCGTGCCCCAGGCCGGTGGAGTAGAGCAGCGAGCCGTCGTGGTCGATGCAGGCGCCGCCGTAGGTAATTTCGTCGAGGCCGTCGCCGTCCACGTCGCCGGGGGCTAAGCTGTGGTTGCCCTGCCCGTAGGCGGTATTTTTTGTGTCTCCTGCCGAGCCGGAATCGTAGACCCATCGCTCTTTGAGCGTTTTTCCGTCAAAGTCGTATGCGGCCAGCACGGCGCGGGTGTAGTATCCCCGGCACATCACCACCGAAGGGTGCACGCCGTCTAAGTAGGCGATGCAGGCCAGGAATCGGTCGGCGCGGTTTCCCCATTCGTCGCCCCAAACGCGGCGCATGTCGCTGCCGCGCGGCGGGTTGTAGGGGATGGTGGCCACCTCAGCGCCCGTGGCGCCGCTAAACACGGTGAGGTATTCCGGCCCGGATAGGATGTATCCGGCAGCGTTTCGGTAGTCGGCGTTGGGGTTGTCGCAGCCGAGGATGACATTTTTGCCCTGCCCGTCTTTTGTTCCCGGCGCCGTTTTGCAGACCAGCTCCGCCTTTCCGTCGCCGTCTAAGTCGTAGACCATGAGCTGGGTGTAGTGCGCTCCAGCCCGGATGTTTATGCCCAGGTCAATTCGCCAGAGGAGGGTACCGTCGAGGCGGTAGGCGTCCAGCAGCACGGGGTCGGTTGTGCCCGCGTGCGCGTTGTCGTGAGCGCGTGCGTTCCACTTCACAATCAGCTCGTACTGTCCGTCGCCGTCGAGGTCGCCCACGCTGCAATCGTTTGGCAGGTATTCGCGGGCGCGTTCGCGTTCGGGTTCGAGCGGGCGCACTTGGCGCTGCGCCGTGCCCGCCGGCGCCGTGTCCGGCAGCGGGCGGCTGAGCTGTAGCGTCAGGTAGGGCTTGCTCCACGGTGCAGCCGGCTTGGAGGCGGAGGTTTCCTTGCCGTTTGCGAGGGTTTTCACGGTGTAGCTGTCGGCGAGCGTACCAGCGGCGTCCGTCCGGCAGGTTGCGCCCGACAGGGGGTGGGCGTTGATTTTCTCCCCATTTCGGTACAGGTTGAAGAGCGTTTGCGGGTCTTCGTTGCCCAGCAGCCGCCAGCTGAGGAAAACGCCGCTATCGCCCTTAACGGCGACTAAGCCTCGGTCGAGCGCCTCCACTTGGCGCGGCTTTTCAGCCCAAAGTACGGTTGGCGCAGCTGCGCACAGGGCGACACAAAAGGTCGCAATGGAATTGGTAGTGAGCATAACATGTAAAAATTCAGATGCCACAAAGTTAACTAAAAACTAAAAACTAAAAACTAAAAACTAAAAACTAAAAACTAAAAGATGCGCAAGGCGGCATGACCTTGCTCGGCGTAGCGCGGACGCTACGCCGCTATTGTCTGAACTCGGATTTTATGGGATTTATGGGATTAAGATGATTAGATGAGGTCATAAATTGTATGGCGTGGGAAGCATTACGCTGATTATAAGCTATTTGCTTTGATTGATGAGATAGTAAGGTTGTTGTTCATACTATATCTCTCTGCTACTGAGGTTATTTTGTTATTTAAATTAGGTTTAAATTAGGTTTTTCACCCCGCCAATTTATGACATCACCCCCCCGCCAATTTATGACATCACCAATTTTTGCCGAAAAATTTTATTCACTTGCGCGTAATCCCAAAATTTCATGCTACCTTTGTACCCTCTTAGTTAACCTCATTCTTGTAAACCATCAGACCACATTAATATAAAACAGATGAAAATAAGTTGTTACTCCAAATCGCTGCTTGTGCTCACCGCAGCATCGGGCCTGTACCTTTCGTCGTGCATGGACAACGTTGATATGACCAACCTCTCCACGGACATGCAGCTTGGCGGGAAGCTGGCTGCACCGATAGGCTCAAGCGAGTTCACCGTCAAAGACCTGCTCGAACGCTACGACCAGGACTCCCTCTTCGGCATAGGCGTTGACGACGACGGCATGGTGATGCTGTACGTCGAAAATTTCGTCAGCTACAAAACCCCGGACTTGTCCGAAAAGTTTAGCGCCCTTACAGATGATGTGATGAAGTACTCCATCGAAACCCAACCGCTTCACTTGAAGGAGGTAGTAGGGTTTGATGTGAGCCTTACGCCGCAGGCTGGCGAGGTCATAATGCAGGAGACCGAACAGGACTTTGATTTTAATAGCCTGAATAGTGACCACTCCGTGCAGAAGATTAACCGACTTCTTTTTAAGCAGACAACGATAGAAGTGAAGGTAAATACCCACAACAAAGATTATCCTCCGGGTTTTTTGGTGGTTACCGTGCACCTGCCCGGTACAAAAGATTCTATTGTTATTGACGTTTCAAACAAGTCTATTAGTCAGCCGAAAACCAACTTGGAAGTCCAGCTGAACAGCGCTACGCAAGCAACGTATGCGGTTAAGTTCAAAATTACCGGCGACGGCTCCACCCAAATAGCAACAAACGATAAAATTGGCGTTTCTATTGAGTTTACCAAGTCCGACTACATTGTTTACGGCCATTTTTACTACAACGAAGGTAAAAATATAAAAATGGAGCCCTATAAGGTAGATTTGTTCAGCTATCTACCGGAGGGCACCAGTCTTCGGTTTTTTGCGCCATCCTTCAAGTTTAATGTTACCAGCAACATGGGTGTTCCGTTTATTTTTGACATGGATACCATAGCTTCTACCTATTACGGCGCGTCAACCCCAAGCTACGCCAAAGTAGACATGCGCAAAGACACCGTAATTGCTCGTGCCGGTGCGCTGGGCGAATCAGCCTCCAGCACCATAACGCTCGATAACACCTCATTCTCGGGATCATCGACCGCCTCCGATATATTTACCACCGCGCTGACCTCCATAGGCGCATCCTATGCGTTCAGAACGCCGGGTAGCGGCGACCCTCTTGCCGAGGCAGAGCAGTTCATTGCCTCCGACAGCTGGTTGAAAATGACCGCCAGCGCCCAGCTGCCCATTTGGCTCGACAAGGGTAGCGTGATTGCCTACGCCGACACCTTAGAATTTGACGACATTGACATAGAAGACTACGACTACATTACCAACGCCGTGCTCCTCTTTACCTATACGAGCTACCTCCCCTTAGGCTTTGACGTTACCATCACCCTGCTGGACAAAAACAAGAGCGCGATTAGCGTAGCAAACCCCAACCGGTATAGCTACGCAATAGAAGCCGCCCCTGTTGATGATGACGGCAATGTGAACCCCGGCAACCCCGAAGCAGGAGAGTTTAGCATCGAATACGACCGCAGCGTCATCGACGATTTGAAGAAGACAAAGTACCTGAAAATTAGCGTAAAGGCCAGCGGCGCTACGCAAAACTCGAAGATTAAGATTACGGACAACGGCAAGCTAAGCGTAAAGGTAGGCCTCCGCACGGAAGGAGGCCTAACCGTGGAAGGAAAATTTTAAATTGTACCTAAAAATATGAAGCATTTTATTATTACGGCGCTAATGGTATGCAGCAGCGTCAGCCTTATTGGGCAGCAGGTGAATACGCTCTACTTTATGAATAACGTTCCCGAAAGGAACGCCTACAACCCCGCATTTCAGCCGGTGCATAACGTTTACATAGACCTCCCGCTGATGCCCAACTTCCGCTTCGACGTGGGCAACAGCTCGCTGACCTTTAGCGACCTCGTTTTTAGCAAAAAAATCAACGGGGTAGACAGCACCATCACCTTTCTTCATCCGGAGGCGCAGGGGAAAAAAGATGACTTTTACAACAAGCTCAGCAAAACAACCCGCCTATACGGCGACCTTACCTTCAACCTCATTGGCTTTGGCTTTAGGGTAAAGCGCAACTACTTTACGGTGGACGTTTCCCAGAAGGTAACCTCCGGCTTTTACATGCCCAGAGACTTCTTTCGTTTGGCGCTGTACGGCACCGGCAAAGGCTCGGGCGGCTACTCCGACGAGTTTGACCTGAGCCGGCTGGGCGTTCAGGCGTCCGTTTACACCGAATTTGGGCTTGGCTACTCGCGCAAGCTTAACGATAAGCTCACCGTTGGCGGCAAAATCAAGTACCTGATAGGTCAGGCGAACATCAACACGGATATAAAGGATTTTAAGCTGACGGCGGGCGCCGACAGGTGGGCAATATCGGGTGCCGGCACGCTGAACGCCTCGCTGCCGCTCGTGGATATACCCTTTGGGGCCGATGGCATGCTCGACTTGGCCAACTTAAACCCCGAAGTAAACACCGAATCGCTCAGCGACATCAAAGAGATTACCGAGCTGGTGCTCTCCTCCAACACCGGCTTTGGCGTAGACTTGGGCGCAACCTACAACATTCTGCCCCGGCTGCAGCTGTCGGCGGCGCTCACCGACCTGGGCTTTATCCGCTGGCGTAGCAACCTTACCAACGCCGGCATGCAGGTGGGCTTCGAGACGGAGGGCATTGATTACCGCCCGGGCGACGAGGTGGAGGATAAGTTGGATACGCTGCTCCAAAAGCTGGAGGATGCGTTTGTGAGCACCGGTACCCACAACAGCTACACCACCGCGCTCTCAACGCGCCTGAACGTGGGCGCGGAGTACAGCGTGGTGAACAACAAAATCGGCTTCGGGCTGCTCTCCTCCACGCTCTACACCAACAAAAGCCTCTACACCGACCTCACGGTTGCGGCCAACCTGCGCCCCTGCAACTGGTTTAGCACCTCGTTCTCCTATTCGCTGCTCAACGGACGGCTTAGCAACCTTGGCTTTGGCGCCCAGCTGCGGGTGATGCCGTTCAACATGTACCTCGCCATAGACCGCATCCCGCTGACGTTTGCCTCGAAATCCCTGCCTGTGCCCACCCAGCTCAAGGGCGTAAACCTGCAGGCCGGCTTGGTGTGGGTGATAGGCGACCCGAAAAAGGTGGGCGATGACGACGGCGACGGCGTGAAAAACAAAAGAGATAAATGCCCCGACACCCCGCGAGGCTACAAAGTTGACAAGTACGGATGCGTGCTGGACAGCGATGACGACGGCATTGCCGACCATCTGGACGAGTGCCCGGGAACTCCCCTTGGCGTGAAAGTTGGCAGCAGCGGCTGCCCCCTCGACGACGACGGCGACGGCATACCCAACGTCGACGACAAGTGCCCCAACACCCCGGCAGGCGTGCCGACAGACCCCGCAGGCTGCCCGTTTGACTTAGACCGCGACAAGGTGCCCGACTACCGGGACAGCTGCCTCGACACGCCCGCAGGCGTGCCGACAGATCCCACAGGCTGCCCGCTTGACCTCGACCGCGACGGCGTACCCGACTACCGGGATAGCTGCCTCAACACGCCTCCCAACGTGCCGGTAAGCTCCACCGGATGCCCGCCGGACGCAGACGCCGACGGCGTGCCCGACTACATGGATAAATGTCCCCAAACGCCCGCCGCTGCGCAGGGTAAGGTGGGCAGCGATGGCTGTCCGCTGGATACCGATGGCGATGGCGTGTTTGACTACATAGATAGCTGCCCCAATACGCCTCCGGCTATAGCGACCGACGCTACCGGCTGTCCGCGCGATGCGGATGGCGACGGGGTGCCCGACTATCTGGACCGGTGCGCCGGAACGCCCTCCGCCGCCAAAGGTAAGGTGGATGCCGCCGGCTGCCTGCTGGATACCGACGGCGACAGCATTGCCGACTACATAGACAACTGCCCGACCATCGAAGGCGTGGCAAGCAACTACGGCTGCCCGGAAGTGGCGCAGGCCGTGAAGCAAATTTTTGAGAAAGCGCTCGCCGGCCTTGAGTTCCAGCTGGGCGCCGCAGTTATTGAGCCGGTATCGTACGAGCTGCTCGACCAAATTGCTGCGGTAATGACGGAAAACGCCGACTACATCCTCTTGGTTTACGGGCATACGGATAGCACCGGTGTTGTTGAAAGCAACCTGCTGCTGTCCGAAAAGCGCGCAAACGCCGTGAAAGACTACATTGAAAATAAAGGCATAGCGCCGGACAGGATAATTGCCAAAGGCTTTGGCGACACGAAACCGCTGGCCAGCAACGCTACGGAAGAGGGAAGAGCCAAAAACCGTCGGGTGGAGTTTATTGTGAAGTTCGAAAGGTAAGAAGGTTCTGCTTTTGCACGCAGCACGCAGATGACGCAGATTTTTTATGATTTACGCAGATATTAGCCCTTTGGCTGCGCCGAGCTCCGCTACGCTCCGGTTCTTCGGCTGCGCAAATCATAAAAACCCGCGTCATCTGCGTGCTATTTTTGTACAAAACCATGCCGAATGCAGCAAGGACAATACGATATTTGAGTGAGACAGGCTTGCAACAGCGAAAAAAGAGGCTCCCTTTATTCGTTCTTGATCTTGTTCAGGGCTTCTCATAAATCAATATTTTATCTTTTTCGGCTGAATTAAGTGCAAATGGATGCAGCATTCCCTCTTCAACCAAGTCCACTTTTCTTCCTGTAGCTTGCTCTAAATTGTAAACAATGCCTCCGTAGCGAAAAAGGGTGATTTTTTCGCTCGGACAGAAGCGCACCAGCACATCAATATCGCTCCAGTTATCTTCTTCGTTGCGGGCAAAAGAGCCAAATAGCCAAGCCTTTTCGACAGGAAACTTGCCTAATACTGCAATAATATCGTTCAACATTTTAGAATCCATAGCGCAATATTTCTATAGCTGCAAAGTTAGCATTAAATTGTCAGACTGCACACGGACGAATAAAAATGGCTAATTCTTTTTTTTGGTGGTGCTATGAGAAGCATTGGATGAGCTTAACTCATGCTGTCTGAGCTGTGATTTTTGGGATTTGAATGATTTATTATGATTGATGGCGCGTAGGGGCAATGCATGGCGCTGTAGAGACGCACGGCGTGCGTCTCACTGTGCCTTGCGCATCAGCGCCATTTTGTCGCTGAGACGCACGCCGTGCGTCTCTACAGCGCCATTTCGCCGCTATTTCGTTGCTGAGACGCTTTTGCTGCGCAACATGGGTGAGGGCTTAATTTTCATAGCGCCTCAAAGAAAGAATTAGCCCAACTCTCAATTCTCAATTTTCAATTCTCAATTATAAAGGAGAGGAAGTATTCGTGGATACGGGTATCGTCCGTCAGCTCGGGGTGGAAGGCGGCGGCGAGGAGGTTGCCCTGACGGGCAAAGAGGATTTTTTCGTCGTGGCGGAGTAAAACCGTCACTCCGCTGCCTACCTTTTCGATGTAGGGCGCGCGGATGAAAATGGCGTGAAATGGCTTGCCGCCCAGCACGGGGATGGGCATGTCTGCCTCAAAGCTGGCCTGCTGGCGGCCAAAGGCGTTGCGCTCAACGCTGGCGTCCATCAGGGCAAGGGTGTGCTGGCTGCTGTTGTTGATGTGCTTGGCGAGGAGTATCAGCCCCGTGCAGGTGCCAAAGATGGGCAGCCCCGCGCGTCCGGCCTCCGCTATTGGCGTTAGCAGCCCGTAGCGCAGCATCAGCTTGCCCACGGTGGTGCTTTCTCCTCCGGGCAGGATGAGACCGCTAACGCCGCGCAAATCTTGCGGGTTGAGCACGTCGACCGTTTGCGCGCCTAAGCGGTGCAGCATGTTGCGGTGCTCCCTCACGGCGCCCTGTAGCGCCAAAATTCCTACTTTCATTGCCTGGTGTTCGGTAAGCGTGCAGCGCTTGGTTTTTCGCTCATGCTACCAGCCGCGGTCGGCAATCTTGTCCCTGTCCTCCATTTGCGCAACGCTCTGGCCGCGCATTGCCTCTCCCAAGCCCTTAGAAACTTCGGCTATCAGCGCCGCGTCCTGGTAGTGGGCAACGGCCTCTACGATGGCCTTGGCGCGCCTGGCGGGGTTGTCGGACTTGAAGATGCCCGAGCCAACGAACACGCCGTCGCATCCCAGCACCATCATCAGCGCGGCGTCGGCGGGGGTGGCTATGCCTCCGGCGGCAAAGTTGACCACCGGCAGCCGCCCCAGCTCCTTTACCTGCACCACCAGCTCGTAGGGTGCGCCCAGCTCCTTGGCAATGGCCATCAGCTCCATGTGCGAGGCGCCCACAACGCGCTGTATGTCGCTATTCACCTGGCGTATGTGCCGAACGGCCTCTACCACGTCGCCGGTGCCGGCTTCGCCCTTGGTGCGTATCATGGCGGCGCCTTCGCCAATGCGTCGGAGCGCTTCGCCCAGGTTGCGGGCGCCGCACACAAAGGGTACCTTAAAGGCAGACTTCAGGATGTGGTGCGCCTCGTCGGCGGGCGTTAGCACTTCGCTTTCGTCTATGAAATCGATTTCCAGCGCCTCCAGCACGCGCGCCTCCACAATGTGCCCGATGCGCGCCTTTGCCATTACGGGAATGGTAACCGCCTGCTGAATGCCGCTTATCATTTCGGGGTCGGACATGCGCGCCACGCCGCCCTGCGCGCGAATGTCCGAGGGTACCCGCTCCAGCGCCATTACGGCAACCGCGCCGGCTTCTTCGGCTATCTTTGCCTGCTCGGGGGTGACAACGTCCATGATAACGCCGCCCTTGAGCATCTCGGCAAGGCCTGTCTTGACGGCAAATGTGCCTGTTTCTTTTTTTACTTCCGACATAGCGTAGCTCCTTTTATTTTTACGTGAACTTTTACGAGAACTTTTACGAGAACTTTTATGTGAACTTTTATGTGAACTTTTACGAGAACTTTTACGTGAATTGAGCTTACCTCTTTGCTCCGGCGGTTTTGCCGGAAAGGTTCGGGGGGTAAGGGTAGCGCGCCGTTGGCGTGGGCGCCGGTTTTTTTTTGCGCCGACTTGCGCCTCAGTCGCCAAAGCAGATGTTGATGCTTTTTGCCACGTGCACGAGGTTGCTGTTTGGGTCGACCAGCTTTGGGTTGCTGACCGCTTCGCCGAGCGGCACGGCCACTACGTTTGGGGACTGGTAGGCGACCATGTATCCGAATTTTTGTTCGAGCACGAGCTCAAACGCTTTAACGCCGTACTGCGAAGCGAGCACCCTGTCGTATGGCACGGGCGAGCCGCCGCGCTGCACGTGCCCCAGGATGGTGCAGCGTATGCCCGTTTCCACGCCGGCCATGCGCAGCTCTTCGGCGAATCGCTGCGCGGCGCCCTCCAGCTTTACGCTGCTGAGCTCGCTCTCCTGCGTGCCCAGAAATGAGCCGCCCTTGGGCATGGCGCCTTCGGCGACTATGGCTACGGCAAATTTCTTTCCGTTCTCGAATCGCGTATCCAGAAACGTCTTTATCTTGTTGATGTCGTATGGAATTTCGGGGATGAGGCAAATTTCCGCTCCTCCGGCAATGCCGGAGTGGAGGGCAATCCAGCCCGACAGCTTGCCCATTACCTCAAGGATAAGGATGCGATTGTGGCTTTCGGCGGTGCTCACGAGCCTGTCTAAGGCTTCGGTCGCCACGTCCA
The DNA here is from genome assembly GCA_031257655.1 of Prevotellaceae bacterium. Classification (GTDB taxonomy): domain Bacteria; phylum Bacteroidota; class Bacteroidia; order Bacteroidales; family UBA932; genus JAITMY01. The sequence continues at coordinate 10,171 of JAIROF010000244.1, forward strand.
CCGCCGATTGGAATCCAAACGTTACGTCGGTAGCGCCGAGGTCGTTGTCTATGGTCTTGGGGACGCCCACTACGGGCAGCCCTTTGTCGAACAAGCGCTTGGACATGGCCTGCGAGCCGTCGCCGCCAATATTTATCACCGCGTTGAAGCCAATTTCGCGGCACATGGCAATCATTTCGTCCGAGCGGTCGATGTAGGCAATGGAGCCGTCGGCCTGCTTTACCGGCCAGTTGAAGGGGCCGCTGCGCTTGGTGGTGCCGATGATGGTGCCGCCCTTTACGTGAATGCCCGACACGGATTTCCTGTCGAGCAGCTTGAGCTCCTGCGGCTGGCCAAGCAGCCCGTTGAACGAGCGCATGCTGCCCCAAATCTCCCACTCGGGGCACAGCGACGCCCGCTTGACAAATGAGCGAATGACGGCGTTAAGGCCAGGGCAATCTCCACCGCTGGTGGCAATCAAAATTTTCTTCTTTTTCATGATAGTGTAGCAATTTAGGTAGAATTTTTTACAGGTTGCAGCCCGACAAGGCCGTTAAAATTGAAGCTGCAAACTTACATGAAAAACATGAACTTTACAAATGTACGCAGGAAAAAATCGCTGCTTATCCCGTACAAGGGTGGCAAGGCAGGAGGTGGGCTGGGCTGGGGTTTGCTCCGGTTCCCCGACTTCGCTACCAATGACGGAGAAGTGGTGACGGAGGGGGTGGCGCCGCTGCCCCTCTCCTCCTCCTCCTCCTCCTCCTCCTCCTCCTACCGAATTTGCAATTCGGCAGGACGAAGCGGTGAGCCGCACGCGGTGCGTCTCTACAGCGCCGTGCGTCGCACCATGCGCCGTCCTGCCGAGTTGCAAATTCGGCAGGGCGCAGAGTAAAAGTACTTAGTGAAACCTTTGTGCTCTTTGTTTCTTTGTAGTTTAAAAAAAACTTCGTCCTGCGGCCATCATGTTGCTGTTGGTTTTCCGGTAGCAGTCGGCGGTGAGGCTAAGATGGAAAATATTTTATGTTTTTAAAAATACATTTTCATGTATTTAAATAACCCTAATACGGAAATGTGAAGAATATTTACGAGCATAATAAATTATTGATAAATAGTACAATAGTATTATGTG
>JAIROF010000011.1 GCA_031257655.1 Prevotellaceae bacterium
AACTTTGTTCCTTTGTGGTTGGAAAAATACCACGAAGACACAAAGAACACAAGGTTTTCACAAGGAGAATTTTTATTACTTTTGTGATTTGCAATGAAATATGCTACCTGAGTAGTTGCGAATTAAGAATTAGGAATCAATTAAGAATTAAATCTTTGCAAGCTGAGTAGCGTGTTGATTATAAGCGGGAAGCGGATGCTTTTTGTTTTTCTCAGCTGTCCACAAATTTTTTCGTAGAAATCTGTGCAAATCTGGTGCAAATCTGTGTATAAAAAATATCCACAGATTTGCACCAGATTTACACAGGTAAGACCTTCGGCGGTAGCGCTATTCCTAATTCCTAATTCCTAATTCCTAATTCTTAATTGATAATTCTTAGCTCCTCATTGACTTCGTTTGTGTATGAAAATCAAAGTATGCGGCATGATGGATTCCGTCAACATTGCGGAGGTTGCCCAGCTACAGCCCGATTACATGGGTTTTATTTTTTACGAGGGTTCGCCCCGCTTTGCCGGGAATTTGCCGCCGGAGGCGCTTGACGCGCTGTCGGCGGCCACGCTACGCGTAGGCGTGTTTGTCAACGCCGCAAGGGAGTACATCGCCGCGCAGGCGGCGCGCTACCGGCTCGACCTGCTACAGCTTCACGGCGACGAAACGCCCGCCCACTGCGCATGGTTTAAATCCGCTTACGGCGTGATTAAGGCGTTTGGGGTGCAATCGGCGGCAGATTTTGCCGCGGCGCAGCGCTACGAAAAGGTGTGCGACTACTTCCTGTTCGACACGAAAACCACGCTGCGCGGCGGCTCCGGCCTACAGTTCGACCACCGGCTGCTGGCAACCTACCGCGGCCAAACGCCTTTTTTCCTGAGCGGCGGCATTGCTCCCGAAGACATCCCCGCCATTGCCAACCTCCACCTGCCCCGCTGCGAAGCGATCGACGTCAACAGCCGCGTTGAGCGCTCGCCCGGGCTGAAAAACGCCGCCGCCGTAGAAAAGCTTATCACCGCAGCCCGCATGACCTTTGGAGCTCCTACCCCTTGCTGACCAGCAGCGAGGCCGACTAAGGGCAAGTGCGGCAGGATTTTGGCGCTTCACCACCCGGAAGCCGGGCCAAAAAGCCGGGCATAAGCCCCTGCAAACCCTCGTTCCGTTCCCTCCGCAGCAAAAAAAAATTGTTTTCATTTCCTGTGCTTTGGAATCCAAGTTTTTCGTATCTTTGCTGCGTTGTTAAAAAATATTGCCATGAAAAAATTACCTATAGGGATACAATCGTTTACAGACATACGTGAGGGAAGCTACCTGTACGTAGACAAAACTGCCGCTATTTACCGAATGATTTCGTTCGGAAAAACATACCTTCTTTCTCGCCCCTGTCGATTTGGCAAATCGCTCCTTGTAAGCACGCTGGAGGCGCTTTTTTGCGGAAAAAAAAGCCTCTTTGAGGGGCTTTACATCTACGACAAGTGGGACTGGACGCGGTCGAATCCGGTTGTCCGGATAGACTGGACGCTGATTGGCCACGCAACGGCAAAGGAGCTGGAGGAAAACCTGACGGCATACCTGGAAAATATTGCCGCCGGCTACCAGCTAACGCTTGACCGCGAGTACGTGCTCGGCGCTTTTGTCGACTTAATCCGCCAGCTGCACGAAAAAACAGGCGAAAGGGTGGTAGTGCTTGTAGACGGGTACGATGTGCCCGTGCTTGATGCGGTAGGAGCGGCGAGCGGCGAGCTCGATGAAATTTGCGATGCGCTTTACAGGCTTTACAGTGCGCTGCAAGGCTCCGACGAGCACCTGCACCTGGTGCTTTTTACAGGCCTCTCAAAGGTTGCAGGGATAACCCTCGCGTTGGCGCTGGACACCCTGAATGACATTACGCTCGACGAAAGGTACGCCGACATCTGCGGCTATACCCAGCAGGAGCTGGAAGATAGCTTTTCGGAGTATTTGGCGGAGGAGCCAAAGAACCCCTCGGAAGCGGGGGAGGAGCCGTTGGCCGCCATTCGCCGCTGGTACGACGGCTATTCGTGGGATGGCAAAACATCGGTTTACAATCCCCACAGCATCCTGCTGTTTTTGCAGGAGAAAAAAATCCGAACCTTCTGGTGCGCCACCGGCGCACCGGCCTTCCTGATAGACCTGCTCAAAGCGCGCGCCGACGTTAGCTTTCTTCTTCAGCCCATTCGGGTATGGGCAAATCTTTTCGGCGTCTACAACCCCGAGCGCATCGAAGTCCTCCCCCTGCTGTTTCAGGCCGGCTACCTGACCATCAAAGAGGTGGCCTTAGATGGCTGGGAGCGGAAGTATACGCTGGCGCCGCCCAACAGGGTTGTCGAAGAATCGCTCGTCCGGAATTTGCTGATGTCTTATGCTGATTTATACCTGGATGAAGCGGTAAGGCTGCGCGAAAGCATGATTCGCGAGGTGAAAACCTGCAATGCGGCGGGGCTGGAGCAGAGCCTGCGGGCGATGCTTGCGCACGTACCCTGCCCGCTGCGCGCGGATACGGAGCCGTACTACCACGCCCTGCTGCAGGTATGGCTCTACTTCATAGATTTCAAGGTAAAGGGAGAAACTTCGGCTGACGCCGGGCGCATTTACGCCGTTGGGCGGCTGCCGGGAATGGCCGTTATTGCCCGTATCAAGTACAGCGCGGAGCAAACGTTGGCAAGCTTAATCGGCGAGCCCGCCGCGCAGCCGAATGACAACCGGCAGTACGAGGCGTATGCCGCTAAAAAAATTATCCTGCTCACCGCAGCGTTCACAAAAAATGAAATCGGGTGCAGGATAGAGCAGCTGGCGGGGTATAGCGGCAGCCCGGTAGAGTAGCGTCGTAAGGCGTGTTTTGTCGTAAGGCGTTTGCCCTACGCTACGTTTTTGGTGGCAAAGCGTAGCGTGGCATCAGCGTCAGGTGCAGGGGGGGAGGGGTTACGTGATTTACCTGTCAGTCGCGGGGGTCGGCGTTAATGAGGATGCGGCCGCAGTACTCGCATACGATAATTTTTTTGCTCAGCTTAATGTCCACCTGCCGCTGCGGAGGGATTCTGTTGAAGCAGCCTCCGCAGGCGTCGCGGCTCACCGACGCCACCGCCAGCCCGTTTCGCGCGTTGGCGCGAATGCGCTGGTAGGCGCTATATAGCCGGCTTTCTATCTTTTCTTTGTACATATCCGAGCTTTTGCGGAGCTCATCCTCTTCGCGCTGCGTTTCGTTGGTGATTTCCTCCAGCTCTTTTTGCTTCGTTTCCAAAGCGATTTTCTTATCGTTGAGTATGCTGTTAGTTTCCTCAACGAGGCGCTTTTTTTCCTTGGCCTGAAAAGAAAACTCTTTGATTTTTTTTTCGCTCAGCTCAATCTCCAGCGTTTGAAATTCGATTTCCTTCGACAGCGAGTCAAACTCGCGGTTGTTGCGGACATTTTTTTGCTGCTCGCCGTACTTTTTTATCAGCGTTTTCGAGGTTTCGATGTCATTCTTTTTTTTCAGCACCATGCTTTCCATTTCGCGCGCTTCGGCCTGGTAGTTTTTCGCGCGCGTTTCAAGTCCGCCAATCTCATCTTCAAGGTCTTGCACCTCCAGCGGCAGCTCGCCGCGCAGGCGTATAATTTCGTCAATTTTTGAATCGATAAGCTGCAGCTCGTACAGGTATTTTAGCTTAGTTTCGATGGGTAGATCAATAGTCTCCGCTGCTATTTTGGTTTTTGCCATAGTTTTTGCCATGATATGGTACTTTCGTGTATTTAGTTGGTCGGGTTAATTTACGTTCGCAACAACCTGGTTTACAGATAATTGATTTGGTTAATGGCGTACTTCACCAGGTAGGGGGCAAAGGTAGGAAATTTTTTTGTGATAACCTCATAAAAAATTTCAATTGCGAAAATTTCACTTTCGAAGTGGCCTACGTCCACAGCGGTAATGCGCCCGTCGAACTCCTGGAGCTGGTGGTACTTAAAATCGGCGCTAACAAAGGCGTCGACGCCGTAGGCAATCGCCTTTTCGGTGAAGCCGCTGCCGCTGCCGCCGCATACCGCAACGTAGCGAATGCTCTGGCTGCGGCCTGTGACGTATCGTATGCTCTGGGCGTTGAAGGCCTGCTTTACCAGCGGCAAAAAGTCGGCTGTGCGGAGCGGCTTCTCCAGCTCGCCAATCATGCCAAACCCCACGTTGAGGTGCTCGTTGAGCAGCGGGTAGAGGTCGTAGGCAACCTCTTCGTAGGGGTGGATGGAGCGCATGGCGGCAACGACGCGGCCCATCTGCGCTTCGTGGGCTATCACCTCAACTTTTTCTTCCGGCTCGCGGTGCAGCTCTCCTCTTTTGCCGGCAAAGGGGGTAGCCGCTTCGCTGGCCAGGAAGGAGCCTGTGCCCTGTGCGCTAAAGCTACAGCAGCGGTACTGCCCAATGCTGCCGGCGCCGGCGGCAAACATGGCCTGCCGCACCGCTTCGGCGGAGGCCGACGGAACGTAAACGGCAACTTTAACCAGCTGGTGGGCCGGCTGCAAGATGCTGCGGTTTTTGAGCATCAGCCGGTCGCACATTTTTTCGCTCACGCCCCCGCGCACGCTGTCTAAGTTGGTGTGCGCGGCGTACAGCGCAACGTCGTGCTTAACGGCTTGCTGCACTATGCGCTCGGTGTCGTTGCCCCCAGCTAAGCGCTTTATCCCGCCAAAAATGGGGGGGTGGTGCGAAATGATGAGGTTGATGTTGCTGTCGATTGCTGTTTGCACCGCCTGCTCGGTAACGTCGAGGCAAAGCAGGGCGCCTGTTGCCTCCTTTTGGGGGTCGCCTACGTTCAGCCCGGCGTTGTCGTAGTTTTCCTGGTAGGCGAGCGGGGCAAGCTCCTCTATGGCGCCTGTGATTTCTGCAATGGTCATAAGGTAAAATGTTGATATGTAATTAATTATAAGGTGTTTTTCACTTCCAGCAGCAGCGCTTTGATGTTTTCCAGCGACTTTACTATTTCGAGGTGTATTTCTTCGTCGGTCATTTTATTTTTCAACCGTCTGCGCGCGCCGTCGAGGGTTAAGCCTTCCTCTTTTACCAGGTGGAAGATAATGCGGAAGTTGTCCACATCTTTTTGTGTGAACAGCCGGTTGCCCCTTTTGTTTTTGTGGGGCTTGATGACGTCAAATTCTCGCTCCCAAAACCGGATGAGCGAAGTGTTTACTTCAAACATGGCGGCAACTTCGCCAATGGTGAAGTAAAGTTTTTCGAGCTTGGGCTGTTTGTATGGCATAATACTCAGGTTTTCAGATGCATTTCACTTTCGGAGATAGTCAATCAATCAATCAGTCGAACGATTGCCCTTTGCTTGCGGCTATGCGCATGAGCAGCTGGTAGTCGTCGGGGGTAATATCTTTAAAAAAGTAGTGAATGGGGTTCACCGTATGGTCATCCTTGTGCACCTCGTAGTGGAGGTGGGGGGCGGTAGCGCGGCCGCTGTTGCCCACTAAGCCGATAACGTCACCGCGCTTTACCTGCGCCTTTTTGGCCACGTTTGCCTTGAGCAGGTGGGCGTACGTGGTGCGGTACCCGTTGTTGTGGTTCAGCGTGATGGTGATGCCGGAGGCGCGCAGGTTGTTGTGCACCGATTCTACCACGGCGTCTCCCGTAGCGTAAACGTCGGTACCCAAGGGCGCGGTGAAGTCTACGCCGCTGTGCATTTTAACCACCTTATAAAACGGATGTATGCGCATGCCGTAGGTTGCCGCTATGCGCCGCAAGTCGTTGTTGTGCACCGGCTGCGATGCCGGCAGGAGTTGCAGCGAAGGGTTGCCCTGCGCCTGCTCTACAAGGGTTTTGAGCCGTGTGGTTTGCCTGCTGATGGTGGAATCCAGCCGGTCGATGCCGTTTTTGACCTTCCGCGTGAGCGTAATGTTGTCCAGATGCTCAATGGCTACCAAGCTGATGCCGTCTTCCGTGGCGTTGATGTAGGGGGATTCGGCTTCAAAAATGTGGCGGTAGATATCGGCGTCTCTCAGCTCGAGGTAGTCCACAAGGTTTTGGATTTGCTCATGCTGCGCGAGCAGCTTTTCGTAGGCTTCGGTGAGCGTATGGTTTACTTCGGCCAGCCGTCGCTCCTTGGGCGTGCTGAAAAATTGGGCAAAGAGGGCGTAGTAGCCAACCAAAAAGAGCGCCCCCGCAAGCAGCCAAAATGCTACCTGCCGCACAACGCCCAGCAGGGTGGAGCGGACTTCGTCGAAGTCGAGCGTTTCGTGGTTAAATTTGAACTTTTTTGCCATTTTATTGTTTGCCTTAGTATTCCATAGCCGGCTTGTTGGCGTCTTCCTTTAGCGCCTGAATGATTTTGTGGTACTCACTTTCGCTCACGTCGGTATTGAAAAAGTTGATAGGATTAACATCCCTATTTTTGAACAGCACTTCGTAGTGCAGGTGCGTACCTTTTGATCGTCCGGTGTTGCCCATCAAGCCAATCAGCTGTCCGCGCGTAATTTTCTCGTCCTGCCGGACTTTGATTTCGGAGAGGTGCGCATACCGGGTTTGGTAGCCAAAGCCGTGGTTAATGAGCACCATGTTGCCATATCCGCCCCAGTTAAATTCCGCTTTTTCTACCTTTCCGTTGCCGGTGGCGTATATGGGCGTTTTTTCGGGGCCTCCGAAGTCAATTCCGTGGTGAAATTTTTGGACATGGTAGAACGGATCGGAGCGCCACCCGTAGCCGCCGGAGAAGTGTACCTTGGGGTCTGAGAGGTTGACCGGCTGAATGGATGGGATGCAAAATATCATCTCCTCTTTTTCGCGCACGTATTCGGCAATTTCATCAAACGATTTGGACTGTATGTACACTTTTTTCGTAATCTTGTCCATGAATATCATTGCTTTGGCCACCTGCTCGGTTTGGGCGTCGGCCAGCAGCTGTTCGTAGCGCTTTATGCCGCCCATGCCGGATTCGCGCACCGGCAGCGGGATGGGGTCGGCCTCAAAGATGGAGCGGTATACTTTGTTGTCGCGCTGCATCAGCTCGTTGAGCTCGTCGTTGGTTTGGCGAAGGCGTTGCAGCAGGAAGTCGTACTTTATTTGCAGGTCTTCGTTGCGCTGCTGCATGAGGGCGGCGCGAGGAGTCTCAAAAAAGTAGGAAAAAACGTAAATCGCTATCGTGGATGAGGCGCAAGCAAGCAGCACGCCGAATACAATACGATAGATGCGTACCTTAAAAGGAATACCCAAAATCTCGTACGAAAGCGTATGCGGATTAAACGTATAGTGTTTGGCCATAGGCGCAACAAATAGTCAGAATAACAAAACTCACAAAGATAGCTCATTGGAAGTTAAAATCCAAATTTTTGTGAATTTAAGCGGAAAAGCGCATCAAAATGCTGTGATGCAGCATGGTAGTGAGGCGCAAGGTTGCATTTAAGCGGCTCTCTTAGCTCAGCAGGACGAGTTTTTCGACCTTTTCTGCGTATTCGCCGTCGTTGCAGCGCACCTTTATCTTATAGAGATAGGTACCGCGCCCCAGCTTGTCGCCGTAGTCGTCGCGGCCATCCCACTCGATGGGAGCGCTGCGCAGCGAGGCGCTGCTTTTTGGCGCGCCGCAGCGGATGGTCTTCACCAGCTTTCCGGAGATGGTGAAGACCTGTATCAGCACCTCCATATCCGCAAAGGGGCGGTTGTGCTCGAAAAAGAACGCCGTTTTTTGGGTAAACGGGTTGGGATAGTTGAGCACTCGGCTCAGGGTAAATCGCTCGTCGTCTGCAACGCAGAACTCCACGCTCTGCTCGGCGGGGTTGTTTGCCACGTCCCACACTTTGAGGGTGGCGGTGTAGCGCCCTTTATCCAGCGGAGGGATGGGAAACTCCACGCTCCCCGAGGTGTAGCTGTCGGTGTTGGCGGTGTAGTAGCTGTTGAGGATGTAGGTTTTGTTGGCCGGCTGTAGCGTGAGCGTAATGTCGCGCCCCACGCCGTTGCCGGTAATGTTCACGCCGCTGCTGTCGGCAATCAGGGCAATGAAGGTGGGCGCTTCGGTGGTTGTGCCGCCGGGCACCCAGCGCTCGTCGTTCATGTACATGCGTATGCTTGGCGGCGTGCTGTCGGCTACGGCGTGGCTGCTTATGCCGCCCACCGGCACAGGGTCGCAGCCTGCCACCAGCGCGCTGCCGGCTTTGCCGGTGTACGCTATTTTGCCGGGGCCGTAGCTGGGGATGACGTCCTGCGGAACCACCAGCTTTGCCGTGAAGTTTCCGTTAGGGGTCGACACCTTTCCCCGGTACAGCAAGCTGCTTTGCGCGCGGTAGGCAAAAGGCTGCTGGCCGCTGTTGCCCAGCGTTTGCTTCACCTGCTCCTTGTCGAATATGCTGACGTGGAGCACGTCGGTAGTGGTGCTGCCCTTCACGCTGCCCTCAATGCTGTCTTTGGAGAGCGCTTTGAGCGTATCGGGGGTAGCGTATGGGATGCCGTTGATGCGGGTTGTTTGCGCTGTGAGCGACGGGAAGTGCAGCATGAGCGCAGGGTCGCCGAGCAGCGAAAAGTTGAGCTGGTTGATGCCCGTGGCAGAGGTATTTTTGGTGCGGCGCACCATTTCGCCGATTCGGGCGTGGCTGCCGGAGGCGTCTTTCCTGAAAAACTCTTCGATAAACGTTTGGTTGAGCGCCGAGTTGGCGCCGGAGTACACCAGCCTGGTGGTCGATAGCATGGCAATGCCGCCGCCGTTGGGCAGGAAGAGCACCTGCTCGCCCGCCGAGCGCGCGTAGGGGTTGTCAAAGCGGCTAAATTCGCAGGTAGCGGTAACAAACATCGGCAGGCGGTTGCGGTTGTTCCAGCGCTTTATGTCGCTCACGGTCACCACCTGCTCGTGCGAAAGCCACTGGTCGTTGGCGTGGCCGGTGTAGTTTACCAGCAGCGCCCCGCTGCATACGGCCGAGTTGATGGCGTCGGTAGCGTCCGGGTAGCGCTCGCCCATCGGCGTAGACGTCTGCACGTAGGCGTCCAGGTATATTTTGTTGACGTAGTACGAAGGGGCAGAATCCATGATGTAGCTGCCGATTTTTTCGGCTTGCAGCATGTGGTCGTTGCCGTCTTCGTCGTCGGCAATGATGATGCACTTGCTCATCCAGTCGCCGCTAAGGTTGTTGGCGTACTGCTCTATCTTGTCCACCAGGGTAGCGGCCTCTTTTTCGTTGCGGGCAGGTATTCGCCCCACGGCCATATCCAGAAATCCCCCCACCATGCCGGCGTCGCTCAGGTATTCGCTGCTGTCGAGCAGCACAAAGAAGTCGTCGCTCACGTACGACTGCTCCGAGACCAGCGAATTGTCGGACTGAAAGGTGGGGATAAGCCCCACGCCCTTTGTCCCGTCGTGGTTGACGTAAGAGCCGCTGCCGAACAGCAGCAGGTATTTTGGGGCCGCGCCCGCGCTGCGGCGGTGCAGCATGCGCATAAAGTTGCGGATGGCGCTCACGTCGGGGATGCCGCCGGAAAATTCGTTGTACACCTCTTCGGTGGTTACCGTCAGCACGCCCAGGTTGTCCTTTTTCCGGTGAAAATCCGCCAGCCTGTTGGCCTGCGCCGCAAGCGAGGGGTGGGCAACAATCACCAGCTCTGCCGCCGGCGCCCCGTGCAGATTTTGGTTCGGCAGCTCGCCTGCGTACTCCGGATTCAGGAGCATCCCTTCGGTAAACGCCACAAATTCGCGCAGCGTTGGCGTTTCTGCAACGAAGCTGATGTTGCCCGAGGCTGCAATTCCGCCCACTTCCTGCGCGTTGTAGAGGTCGGTTACGTCCCACACCGCAGCGTTTTGCTGCGCTGAGGCAATGTTGAACTGCGTAGCGCGTCCCGCCCCCACCGTTTTTGCGTCGCGAAAGAGCAGCTGGCGGCTCGACAGCAGCAGGCTTGCCCGCGCGTTGATGGTAGTAAAGTCCCACACGCCCCAGGCCGACGCCGAATTTTCCGGGCGGTTGTACGCTATCTTCAGGCTGATGGTTTCGCTGCTCACCGGAATATTTTCGAACAGGGCGGTGTCTGCCCGCATGTACTCCTTTTGCGTAACGGGCGTAATCGTTAGCGTGTAGGGGGGGGCGCCGTTGACCGAAATGGAGTAGCTGCTGCCGGAGGTGCTGCGTGCAGCGGCGCACACCTGCATCTTTAGCTGCGGGTCGCTCAGGGAGAGCGACGGGACGCTAAAGCTGAGCGTGTGCTGCCGTACCGCATCGTACACCTCGCCAAAGAAGCGCCTCCCCGAGCGCATCAGGTTGGTGTCGATGCGCTCCTGGTAGTCGCGGTAGTCGTAGGAATCGGTAGCGTCGGTAGCCGTTGCCGCCTGCGCCGCAACGGAGATATGCTTGGCGGGCTGGCTGTTGGTGATGTAAATGTACGCCACGTCGGAGAACTCATTTTGCGCGTGCTCAAAAAACTTTTTTTGCTCGTTGTAGCGCCACGTATTTTTTGCCTCGGCGTAGAAGAGGATTTTGTTTTCGCTGATTTTCGTTGGCATTTGCTGCAGGTCGTCCGGCGCCGCTTCGCTGTTGCGTCGCGGCAGCTCGCGGCAGCCGCTGCCCCACACGCTGACGGCGTTGAGGTCGGAGAACCCCCATTGCTTCAGCATATCGGCGGTGAGCCGGTGCACGCCCGTTTGCTTTACGCGCAGCTTTATCCAGCGTCCGCTGCTCAGCGCCGAGTATGCTTTGGCCCGTGGCAGGCTTTCGGCGCGGTTGTGGGCGTTGGCAGCGCAGAGCACCAGCAGCGTAGCCAGCATGAGCGCAGCGTACGAAGCGCCCCAGGGGCGAGGTTGGGATGCGCGGTGTAGCATATCGGTATGGCTCAACGGATATTTTTTCACTTTTTTAAGACGAAAAAAGAGTGCGCAAGGTACGCATTTTTCTAACTTTGTCGGCAATAATGTCCATTAAATTTTCATATCGACGTCGCATAGCGATGTGCCTGCTGCTGGCCTGCTGCCGGCACTCGGCTCAGCCTGCGCAGGCGCAGGAGGCGAGCGTTGCCCAGCCCTACATGGCGCCGCTTTTTCTCAACCCTGCCTACTCGGGCATGGAGGGCGTCATGCGGCTGGGCGCCACCTGCCAGTACCGGTGGGGGCAGATAGACCACCCGTACATGCTCTACGCGGCGTATGCCGACTACTATTTTGCGGCATTCGGGAGCGGCGTTGGCCTCTGCGCCCTTTCGGAGAGGCAGGGCGGCGGCGCGCTGACGCAAACTTCGCTGGGCGCCTCGTACGCCTACAACCTGCGCATAGCCGAGCGCACATTTCTTCGGTTTGGCATTCAGGCGCTCTTGGATGTGACCGCCGTCAACGCCGCCAAGCTCACCTTTCCCGACATGCTCGGCGCCTACGGCGGCGCCGCTCCCGCCGGCAGCGCATACGCCCCGTCGCAGCGTAGCGATTTCGACATGGCGACAGGCATCGTATTTTCGCACCGCATCTTTTACGTTGGCGCAGCCCTGCACAACCTCTTAGAGGCGCCCGCTGGCGAGGTAGCCGGGCAGCTTATTGCCACCCCGCGAAAGCTCGCGCTGCACGGAGGCTGCAACATCGCCATACCGCTGTACGGCAGGCGCTACTCCTACTACCGCGGCAGCTCGACCGCGCTGATGCTTTCGCCAAATGTAATTTGCGGCGTGCAGGGCGCAGCTCAGGCGGTTGCGCTTGGCGGCTACATCGGGATGAAGGGCTTTTCCGGCGGCTTTTTCTACAAGGCGAACAGCCGCTCCAAAGCCGTTTTCTACTCCATTTGCGCAGCCTACTCCTCCAGCCTGTTTTCGCTCGCCTACTCCTTTGATTTCGGCACGGTGAGCAAGGCTATGCCCCAATCCTCACCAGACGTTCACGAAGTTTCGCTGAGCTTTAAAATAAGGCAGCCCACAAGAAGCAGCTACTTTCAGAATCGGCGAAATAGCAGCCCAAAAATACAGAATACCCCCTACATTAACTATTTATAACAGAAAAGAGGCGCTGCAAATGGCAACGGTACTCAAAATAAGTTGTAACTTTGAGCGCCGATAAATGAGGCTGTGCACATTCCTCTGCAACACTCATTTAGTTTAATATAGAACAACTTACGTAAATTTTTGATACAACAACCATGAAATTTTGTTTGAGATTACTTGTAGTATCCTTGGGGTTAATCGCTGTTGGATGTGCTGCGGGAGGAGGAGGAGGCTCGCGCCATACCGGCGTTTCCAAAACTACAGGATGGAAGTACAACAACCCCAAGTATGGCGCTTTTGAAGTGTACACGATGTACGACCAGCCCACGCCTCCGGGGATGGTTTTTGTGCCGGGAGGAACCTTTACGATGGGTAGGATAACGGAAGACCTCCCCTACGAATGGAACAACCCTCAGCGGCGTGTGAGCATAGACGCTTTCTACATTGACGCCACCGAAATTCGCAACATTGACTATCGCGAATATATTCACTGGCTGGAAACTGTGTATACCTCCTACCCGGAAATAGCCCGCCACGCGCTTCCCGACACGCTGGCCTGGCGCAAACCTTTGGGCTACAACGAATCGTTTGTAGAGTTTTACTTCAGGTTCACTTCGTACAACGAATATCCCGTGGTTGCCGTTTCGTGGGTTCAAGCCAACGACTACTGCGCCTGGCGTACCGACCGCGTAAACGAGCAGGCGCTGGTTAACGCAGGCGTTTTGGAGCTTAACGTAGCCGACCAGAAAGACGCCGACAACTTCAATACCGACGCCTACCTTGCGGGCGAATATACCGGCGTAGTAAAGCGCAATTTGCCGGATTTAAGCGGGCGTAATCCCGAAGGCCGTTCGGTAAAGTATGAAGATGGCATCCTGTTCCCCAAATTCCGTCTTCCGACCGAAGCGGAGTGGGAGTATGCGGCAATGGCCTCGGTGGGCAACGCCGAAACCGGCGTGCTGAACGGGCGCAACATTTACCCCTGGAAGGGTAACCGGGTAAGGCAAACCGAAGGCGCAGCAAAAGGTATGCTGATGGCAAACTTTCAAAAAGGGCGTGGAGACTTAGTCGGAATAGCCAACAATCCCGACGGTAACGCTCCGCAGCCGCTGCCGGTCACCTCGTTTTGGCCCAACGATTTCGGGCTTTACTGCATGGCCGGAAACGTCAACGAATGGGTACTCGATGTTTACCGGGCATTGTCGTTTGAAGATGTAGAAGATGCGCGCCCCTTTCGTGGTAACATTTACACCACGCTGGCCAGAGATGAAGAAGGACGCCCCGTTAAGGATAGCCTGGGGCGATTAAAGAGGGATACAATAGGGTACGTAAACAACCGCCCCAACTACCTGCAGGGCGATAACAGAAACTTCCGCGACGGCGATATGCTTTCGACCATCAACACAAGCAGTGAGGATTTGGAGAAAAAAGAGGAAAGCATCAACTCCAACAAGATGTACTATCAGGGTAAAGGCGCAAAGCGAGAAGGCATGGCCACCTTCGTAAACGAGCAGTCGAGGGTCTATAAAGGCGGCTCGTTCATGGATAGAGCGTACTGGCTAAGCCCCGGCACCCGTCGCTTCCTCGACGAAAGGCAATCAAAGGAAGACATCGGCTTCCGCTGCGCAATGGATCGCCTTGGAGGCGCCAAGTTTAAGCCGGTACCACAGCAAGAAGCTAAGTAAAGGGAATGCCGTAGCATCTTTTTCCCGTAGCGCATAAAGCAAACAAAAAAACGGTTCAAGCAGCTTGAACCGTTTTTTTTTTATTTGCTTTGGAGGAGCTACGCCAAACTTTGCTTCGCTCCGGTTGCTCAGCAACAGCGGCTTCGCTTTGCTCGTGCTGCCATCATCATCATCATCATCATCATCCCCAATTGTCCATTGCGCTTCAATCCAGCAGCACCAGCGGCTGAAAAAACGCCGGCGTGTGGAAGTCCGGTTTTGGCGTATGGATAGGGAATAGCGAGAGGTAGTGTGGCTGGGTCAGCTCGTCGCCGCACTTGTAGAAGTTTGCGGAGAGCGGCTGTTGCTTCAGGCTGTCCGGGCGGTGGGCAAAAAAGGCGGCGTAGGGGATGGCAACGGTAAGCTGCCACGACGCTTCACCGTTTTGCACCTCCACTATGGGCTGTTTTCCCAGCGAGCTGCGGGTGAGTATGCCGTCGAGCGTTTGGGGCGACGCCATGTCGCCTTCGTGGGGCTTCCGGTTGTAGCGCAGCAGGGGCGTTCCGATGCAGCTGAACTCGAAGTTGTAGTACGTTTGGTTGCCGTCGAGCGAGGCGAAAAACTCCACGCACGAATCAGTCCACACGGGTTGGTTGTACTGCGTATATTTTGCCCGGATGCTGTTTTCCTGCACGTCGTATTGGAGCAGCAGGTGCGATGGCGTATGCGCCACCCGTACTTCCACCCTGGGGGTGTAGGGAAAATCTTTCCAGCTGGCGCAGGCAATGGGGTGCGCAGGCGCTTGCGCAAGGAGCGGCGCCACATCATCTATAGCGTGCAGGCGGGGGAGGGGAATGTAGGGGACACGTATCATAGGTGGCTAATAAACTCAAGCATTTTCGTATAGCTATCCTCTATGCTATGGAGGAGTTTGAGCTGCGCTTTTGTGCGCTGGAGGTTGTGCTCGGGGTGCTTTACTTTGTAGTAGGTATCTCCGTTGAGGTAGTCCGTAATGAAGCGCACGGTTTGCATGTAGGTGAGCAGCTTTGCGCCAAATGGCAGGAGCATTACCTCAAAGGGTGTAAGGGAATCCTGCACCGTTTGGAGGTATCCCTTTGTGTAGGCTTCAAAAATATCCATGCGGAAGAAGACGTTTTCCAGGTTTTCGTCATCTTCCTTTCCGTTGTTTGCGCCCGTTCGCATAAAGTCGCCAAAGTCCGAGGCCACAAATCCAGGCATAACGGTGTCTAAGTCAACCACGCAAAGCACTTCGTTGGTGTCTTTGTCAAAGAGGATGTTGTTTACCTTTGTATCGCAGTGGTTGATGCGCTTGGGCAGCTTTCCTTCGCGGTGGAGGAGCTCCGCCTTGCACATTTTGTCGGCGCGCTTTTCGATATCCGCCACAATATCCTCCACCTTCTTCAGGCGTTCGACGGGGTCGTTCTTCACGGCGGCGCGAAAGGTTACCAGGCGCGTTTCCATGTTGTGAAAGTTTGGGATTGTTTCCACCAGCGGCGGTGCGGGTAAATCGGCGAGCATAGCCTGAAAGTTTCCGAAAGCCCGTCCTGCAAGGAAGGCAAGCTCCGGCGAGATGTCGTCCACGCTCTTGCTGTTGGCAATGTAGGGCATCATGCGCCAGTAGCTGCCGTCGAAGGAGCGGTAGTAGAGCGCCTCCCTTCTGGTAGGCGTGATAGAAAGCACCTTGCGGGAGACGTCCGGCTCATTTTTTTGCAGCAGCTTTTGTCGGATATGGTCGGTCACCCGCTTTATGTTGTTTTGCAGCGCGTTCACATCCGTAAAAATGTGATGGTTGATGCGTTGCAGCACGTAGTCGGGCGTTTCGCCCTGCGTGCGCACCATGTACGAGTCGTTGATGTGCCCCGCGCCCAGAGGCGCTATCTCCTCCACGTTGCCTTCGATGGCAAATTCGGTTACGATGTCCTTTAAATCAAGCATTTTATCAGATTTTTTTTGTAATTTAACCGGCTGATGTTATCTGGTTATTCCACGCAATATGGAAATGCTACAAAGATAAGCAAGAAAATCATTGTACCCTCATTTACTTTGTAAAAGGTTTTGGCAATGATGATTTTTTAACGTTTGGGACAGGCAGGGTAGGCAAAAAGCGCTACCCGTCGGATCGCCATACCTCCGGCGATGCCCGGCGCAGGCGCCTCGAAGATCTTGGATCTTGCGCTGTGCACCTCTACCGAAACCTCCGGCACCCCTCTGCGCTACTATTGCACAGAGGGGCACAGCGGTTTCACGGAGCGGCGCCGAGGGCTTACGCCGAAATCGGAACGCCGGATGGCTTACTCCGACTTTGGTAAATTGTTTAATTTGCTGAGTGTTAGCGCTTTGTAACGACAGCGTTTTTTTGTAAATAAATGAAAATCAGCTATTTGAAAGCTGCGCATATCTTTTTTTGTTTGCGTGCTTTTTAGGTAGTGTCCATGTTTGATTGATACAATTCACAAATGGATAAAAATCAGCGTAATAGCATATTTTGGGGCGAAAAACCTCATTTACTCACTCGTGCTTATTTTTGGTGTTCGTGAGCTCACTACGCTCGGTTACTCACTCGTGCTTATTTTTGGTGTTCGTGAGCTCACTACGCTC
>JAIROF010000012.1 GCA_031257655.1 Prevotellaceae bacterium
GTAACCGAGCGTAGTGAGCTCACGAACACCAAAAATAAGCACGAGTGAGTAACCGAGCGTAGTGAGCTCACGAACACCAAAAATAAGCACGAGTGAGTAAATGAGGTTTTTCGCCCAAAAATATGCTATTGCGCTGATTTTTACCCATTTATGAATTGTATCAATCAAACATGGACACTGCCTATATTTCTAACGGAATGCAATGCGTAAGCTAAGAGGTTGCGAAAGTTGAGCAGCGGATATTTACCGGAAAAGCTATACCTTTGCAGGTAAATCAACAACGCTTATGGATAGCAAGCAACGAATAGTGAGCCGAGCGGCGCGGCTGGCCGTTTTTTCGGCGTTTTTTTTACTTTTAGCGGATGCCTTTGGGCAAGTTAAGGTAAGCGGGGTAACCTCGCTGTCCGCCGACAGGCAGGGCTGCTGCTACGTTGTTTCGGGGAGCAGCGTTGCCAAGTACGGTGCTCAGCTGGAGCTGCTGGCGCGCTACACGAGCAGCTTTGGGAAGGTGGAGAGCATCGACGCCTCCGACCCGTTCAAGATTTCCCTTTTCTGCAAGGACTTTTTGCGCGTGCAGCTGCTCGACAACAAGCTCTCCACGCTGGGCAACCCTATTTTTCTTCCCGATGCAGGCGCGCTGCGGCCTGTTGCCGCATGCCGCTCCTCCGGCAACGGCATGTGGATAGCCGACGCCTACCGCAGGCAGCTGCTCTACCTCGACTTTACGCTCAACAGCCTGCGCGAAGTCGCCTCGCTCGACGCCTACACAAGCAACGGCGAGCAGCCTGTAAACAGCATGGTGGAGCGCGGTGGAAATGTGTTTGTTGGCTTGGGCGGAAAAAGCATTGCCGTATTCGACAAGTTCGGGGCGCTGCTGCACCTTTTCTCCGTGCCCAACGTTACGTGGTTTGACGTGCATGGCGACAGGCTCTACTACCTTACCGAGGGGAAGCTGTACGCGCAAAATTCGTTAGCGTGGAGCGAGCCGCCCATCCTCGTAGCCGTCGACGTGGAGCGCTGCGCCGTTGCCGATGGCGTCATCTACGGTTACGCCCGCGGGGAGGTGAGCAAAATGGCCGGGTTGCCGCCGCAAAAGCCGCCGCTACAGCCCTAAGCAGGTGCAAAACGCCTCAAATTCATACCCCCCTTTGCCATTCGCCTTTACGTGACCGATGGACGGATAGGCGACGTGCATTCCTCCTACCGGAATTTTACTTTTTGCAGCGTACTCCAGCAGCCGGCGGCGGGATTCCACGGCAGCCTTGGGGTCTACATCGTAGGTTACCGCCACCTCCGGGCAGGGCAGCTGGATGCTCATGGCGTGGGTGAGATCGCCCCAAATGAGCAGCTGGGCATCTGCGGATTTGAGCAGGTATGCCGCGTGCCCGGGGGTGTGCCCGTAGGCCGCGACGCCCCAAAATCCGGGGAGCAGGCTGGGCGCTTCGGCGCTTGCCGCTTCGGCGGGCGTAAACAAGCGGAGGCTGTCGCTGTAGGCCTCAATGACCTTACGCGCCTGCCGAAAACCGCCTCTGCGGTTTTCGGGCACGGCCTGCATTGCCTTGTCGCTTGTCCAGTAGTCGTGCTCGGCCTGCGCCAGGTAGAGCCTGGCGTTGGGAAAGGCCACTTTGCCGTTGTGCAGCAAGCCGCCAATGTGGTCGCCGTGCATGTGTGTGAGCAGGATTGCGCTGATTTGCCCGACGCTCACCCCCAGCGATTGCAGGTTGCCGAACAGCTTACGCCCAAATCCGGCGTCAACCAGCACGGTTTGGTCGGCGCTGCGAATCAGGAATGCGTTAACCGCCGTAGGGTAGGTACCGTCCGGGAGGTGCTGCCGGAGCATTTCGGGCGTGGCGCCAATCAGCACATCTCCTTTGCCGCGCTGCTGCCCTTCCGACAAGGTGCTTACCAGAAAATCGCCCACCTCAAAGGTGATAACGTCTTTTGCGTCCTGCTCCTGCGCGGCAATCCTCGCGGCAGGGATAGCCATGGCAATCAGGGCTGACAAAAATAGATTTTTCATTTTTCCAATGGTGCTAAGGTACATAGTTGCTTACGTTTCGTTATGCCGATTTACCTGCTTGCTTGCCGGCAGGCGGGCAAAGGCTACTCCAGCTCGTGTATCACGAGGCCGCTGCGGAGCTTAGGCTCAAACCAGGTTGTTTTTGGCGGCATAATGTTTCCCGTATCGGCGATAGCGATGAGCTGCTTCATCGACACGGGGTAAAGCGCAAAGGCAACGGCCATTTCGCCGCTGTCTACGCGCTTTTTGAGTTCGCCCAGGCCGCGAATGCCGCCCACAAAGTCAATCCGCTTGTCGGTTCTCAGGTCTTTTATTCCCAAAATATTGTCTAAGACGAAATTGCTCAACACCGTTACGTCGAGCGCAGCAATGGGGTCGGCGTCGTTGTAGGTACCGGGCTTTGCCGTGAGCGAGTACCATCGTCCATCCAAGTACATGGACAAGTTGTGCAGCGCTGCCGGCCTGTACTCGCTGTCGCCCTTATCGTCTACCATGAATACCTCCTGCAATCGCTGCCGGAGCTGGGCAGGCGTAAGGCCGTTGAGGTCTTTCAGCAGGCGGTTGTAGTCCATTATGGCGAGCTGCTCGTCGGGGAAAATGACCGCCAAAAAGTAGCAGTACTCCTCCAGGCCTGTGTGCTTAGGGTTTTTCGATTTTTTCTCCTGCCCTACCCTTGCGGCGGCGGCAGTTCGGTGGTGTCCGTCGGCCACGTAGAGGGCGGGTATGGCGGCAAAGAGCTGGGTTATGCGCGCGCACACAGCGTCGTCGTCAACAATCCAGAGCTGGTGTCCAAAGCCGTCGTTTGCCACAAAATCGTACTCCGGCGCACCCTGCACCACCTTATCCACCAAGCTGTCGATTTCCGGTACGGCAGGGTAGGCTAAGAAGACCGGCTCTACGTTGGCGTTCTGCGCCCGCACGTGCGCCATGCGGTCATCCTCCTTTTCCTTGCGGGTAAGCTCGTGCTTTTTTATCCTTCCGCCGAGGTAGTCCTCAAAGTGGCAGCAGGCTACCAAGCCGTACTGCGTGCGCCCTCCCATCGTTTGGGCGTACACGTAGTAGCGCTCCTTGCTATCCTTTAGGAGCCAGCCGTTATTTCGCCATTTTTTGAAGTTTTCAACCCCTTTGGCGTATACCTTTTCGTCGTGCTCATCGGCCATCGGCTCAAAGTCTATTTCGGGCTTGATAATGTGCAGCAGCGATTTTTCGCCAGCTTCGGCTTTTGCCTCCTGCGAGCTGAGCACGTCGTAGGGGCGCGACGCTACCTCTTGGGCAAACGCTCTTGGCGGACGAATGCCCGCAAATGGCTTTATTCTAACCATGCTTGAAAGTTGAAAATTGAAAGTTGTAAGTTGTAAGTTGTAAGTTGTAAGTTGTAAGTTGTAAGTTAAGCGTTGAGAGCTGAAAATGTTCATTTTCAGGTCTCAACGCTTTTTGGAAATGGAGAACCTGTAGCCATGTAAAATGTAGAATACAAAATTATTAGGATGCAGAATACGAAATGTAAAATTCCTAATTTCGAAATTGGGCGGGCGAACCCCGCCACGACACGACACGATTGGGCGAGCGAACCCCGCCACGACACGCAATTCCGAAATTGGGCGTGCGAACCCTGCCACGACACGCAATTCTTTTCATATAACTAAAATGCAATTTGCTCATTTTTAGCTGTTTGAAGCTTTGCATTTAGCTTTGCTTAATGAGGGGACTAATTCCTAATTCCTAATTCTTAATTCCTAATTAATTCCTACTGTCCTTGCAGGCTGGTATATTTTTCGTTGTAGGAGTTATACAAGTCCATCATTTCTTTACTTTCCTCGCGGAAGCGGAAGTAGATGTTCTTTACGTTTTCCAGCGCATACTTATCGTTTGGCTGTACTTCGTGCGCCTTAATAAAAGGTTCGAGCGAGCGCTTAAACTCCGCGTTTGCCTTTGCCTCGAGCTCCTTTATTTTAGGATTTTTCCAGTCCTTAATTTCGCCGGCCTCCTTGATGTACTCTACCGCCCTGTTGTAGTAGAGTGCGCCTAAGTTGTAGTATCCGTTGTAGCTGGTGGCGTCTACCTCTATGGTTTTGATGTACATTCGCTCGGCGTCGTCGAGCCTTTTGAGCTTTTCGTAGAGGGTTGCTTCGGCAAAGTATAGCGTTGCGTTGGTCGGCTCGTTTTCCTGGGCTTTTTTCAGGTAGGCAATAACCTTGTCCTCATTTGCGCCGGAGTTCAGGTAGAGGTTGATGAGATCGATCAAGATAGCCTGGTTGGTTGGGAATTTTACAAAACCTTCTGTCAGCGTTTGCTCCTGAGCGATGCTGTCGCCTTTGCCTGCGTATGCTTTTGCGAGGGTTGAATATGCGTTTCCGTCGTCCAGGTAGGCGTTGTCGATGCACAGCGTAAGGTAGCGAATGGCGTTATCGTAGTCGAGGAGGCTTTCGTTGAGCGACACCACGCCGGCGTAGTAGGCAATGGTCGTGTCGATTTGCCCCACCAGCGGGTGTCGGGAGGCTTCTACCGATTCGATGAAGTACTGCTGAGCCGACTTGTAGTCCTCGCCGGTGTAGGCGTTCACGCCCTCTATGCGGAGCTTGAGGGCAAGCGCCGTTAAGCCTACCGCTATTTTTTTTGCCTGCGCGCTCTTAACGTCCAGCTCTACCGCCTTGAGGTAGGCTAAGTAGGCCTGCGAGAGGGGGCGGTCGACGGCCGTTTCTTTTTCCTTCCACAGCACCAGCTGGTCCTTGTCAAAGTAGAGGTCGATGGTAGGGAAGACCAGCACCTCATACTCGGTACCGCCCACGGTGGCGGTGGTTTTCTCTTTGGTCATCGCTGCAAAAATTGCCTTGTGCATGTTCTGGCTTGCCCCCATGGTTGCCTTGTCGTGGACGCTCACAAATTTTTCGGCGCGCTGCACCCACGTTTTGGGCTTCTCCACCTTTTTGGGGTTGGCAATATCCGCATCGCTTTTGGCAATTTCTTTCCGTAAACTTTCAAGGTTGGGGGCCTTGAGCTGCGTCTGCGCCATGGCGCCAAAAACCATTGCGGCGCAAACCGAAAACGTAAAAAACTTTTTCATAGCTGTATTTCTTTACTAAAAACTTTTGGGGAAATAAATTAATCTGTCTTTCGACCTCCAAAGATAATGCTTTTTGCGCTCATTTTTCAGGGGAAGGAGGTTTTTATGCAAAAATATGGCGTGGTAAATATCAACAAAATCTTCATTTGCCCGTAAAAATCTTGCTGCAAAGCGCAAAAAATGCTACATTTGCACCCCCTTACATGCCAGGCCTACCCGGGCAAGCGAAACCCTTTTTGGCGAAGGTAAGCATGTTGGCGTTAACGAAAAAGCACAGCTAAATGGATGAATTTGTAGTATCGGCGCGAAAGTATCGCCCCCAAGTTTTTGCATCGGTGGTGGGGCAATCCGCCATTACGACCACGCTCAAAAATTCCATCGTCCGCAAGCATCTGGCGCACGCCTACCTCTTTTGCGGCCCGCGCGGCGTTGGTAAAACGACGTGCGCCCGCATCTTTGCAAAAACCATCAACTGCACCAACCCCACGCCCGATATGGAGGCGTGCAACCACTGCGAAAGCTGCCTCTCCTTCAACGAAGGCCGCTCGTACAGCATCCACGAGCTCGACGCAGCGTCCAACAGCTCGGTAGACGACATCCGGCAGCTGATAGACCAGGTGCGCATTCCGCCGCAGATAGGTCAGTACAGCGTGTACATCATCGACGAGGTGCACATGCTGTCGACCACAGCGTTCAACGCCTTTCTCAAAACGCTGGAGGAGCCGCCCGTGCACGCCGTTTTTATCCTGGCCACCACGGAAAAGCACAAGATTATCCCCACCATCCTGTCGCGCTGCCAAATCTACGACTTCAACCGCATCCGGACGGACGACACGGTGGGCTACCTCAAGATGATAGCCCAAAGCGAAAACGTTTCTGCCGAAGACGCCGCCCTGCACATCATTGCCCAAAAAGCCGACGGCGCCATGCGCGACGCGCTCTCCATATTCGACCAGGTGGTGTCGTTCTGCGGCAACGAGCTCACCTACGCCAAGGTGATAGAAAACCTCAACGTGCTCGACTACGACTACTACTTTAGGCTCACGGCCGCTTTTTTGCAGTGCAGCTACCGCGACGCGCTGCTCATTTTTGATGAGGTGCTCTCGAAGGGCTTCGAGGGGCAGCACTTTATCGCGGGGCTGTGCTCTCACTTCCGCGACCTGCTCGTGTGCAAGGACGAGCAAACCGTGCAGCTGCTCGAGGCGAGCGAATCGATAAAAAAAATGTACCGCGACCAGGCGGTGGGCTGCGAGGCCCGCTTCCTGTTTGAGGCGCTCAGCCTGGCCACCCGCTGCGACATGGGCTACAAGGCCAGCGGGAACCCGCGCCTGCACGTAGAGCTGTGCCTGCTGCAAATTTCGTACCTGTGCGCTGAAAAAAAAAAGCCTGACGCAGACCTGACGCCCACCGTCGCCATCCCCTCCGCACCAACGCCCGCAGCTCCGGCAACCGCCGCAGGCCATGCATCAACGCCTGCGGCTCCGGCAACCGCCGCAGGCCATGCAGGGGCATCGCCGGCGGCATCGCCTCCGCCGGCAAGGCCATTCGCACCGCATCAGCCCGCCGCAGAGCTGCCGAAAACCGTGCAGATAAAAGATGCGCTCAACAGCATACCCAAAATACCGCACCCTGCCGCTAAGCCCGACAAGGACGACCATTCTGCCGCCGCCGCCGCCGCCTCCGCCTCAGAAATGCAGGATTTCACCGTAGAGCAGCTGCAAAAGGCATGTCAGCAGTACGCAGCAGCGCTGCCCGCACAAAAAGTAAGGGTGAAAAATGCCGTGCTCGGCGCACATCAATCCATCAAAGACGACCGGCGCACCATCTCCCTGAAGGTGGACAACGATCTTGCGCTGAGAGATATAGAGCAGGAAAAAAAGACGCTCGTTTACTTCCTGCAGCAGCACCTGCACAACGCCCAAATTGCCGTAGAGCTTTCGGTAGAAGAAGACGCCCCCGGCAAACCCGTCAAGCCATACGGCAACGAAAACCGCTATAAATTCTTGGCAGAGCAAAACCCGCTGCTCGCCACGCTTAAGCAAAAGCTGGACTTGGACTACGAATAGAGGGTGATGCTATAAATTGCACGACACGGAAAGCATTGCACTGATTATGAGTTGCTTAGATTAATCGGGTGATGAGGTTGTTGTTTATGCTGTATCTCTCGGCTACTGAGGTTGTTTTGTTATTAAAATTAGGTGGAACCGAGCGTAGCGAGCTCACGAACACCAAAAATAAGCACGAGCGAGTAAATTAGGTTTTTCGCTCCCCACAATTTATTACACTACCGCTGCCGTTTCGCCGCCATTTTGCCGCTATTTCGTTGCCATTTCGTCGCTGAGACGCTTTTTCGGTAGTGTCCATGATCTATTGGTATGAACTTTAATTGGCAAATGATCAAACAGGTATCAATTTTACCAAAATATTACAAATGCTTGACAATCAACAAAATATGTTTTTGTGTTAATAGAATAAGGGCATCATCCAAAAAAAGAATTAGCCAAATTTTCGCAGATTTTGCTCACGCCCAAAGAACCTCATTTACTCACTCGTGCTTATTTTTGGTGTTCGTGAGCTCGCTACGCTCGGTTCTAACCTCATTTATCCAACAAAACAACCTCATTAACAATTAGTTAACTAATCGCCATCCAACCTCATTACCTTATTTTCCATTTGCTCGTCTCCAATTTTCATTAATAATGAGGCAATTAGGTTATTGTTGGTTGTTATTCTCTCGGCTACTGAGGTTGTTTTGTTATTAAAATTAGGTGTAACCGAGCGGTAGTGAGCTCACGAACACCAAAAATAAGCACGAGTGAGTAAATGAGGTTTTTCGCTCCCCAAATATGCTATTACGCTGATTTTTACCCATTTATGAATTATATCAATCAAACATGGACACTACCGCTTTTTCTGCGTAACAGAAATTCCTAATTCCTAATTCGTAATTCCTAATTCCTTTTCGCCAGCCAGCGCCGCACGGGGATATCGTACCACCTGAGCAGGGCGTAGGAGAGGGCGATTGTTGCCACAAATACGAGCGTGGCCATTTCCCAGGATTCGGCAAGGGAATACTTGGTTTTTGAAATCCATCCCGTAAAAATGTAAATGATGGGGTAGTTGACTAAGTAAACGGGATAGGAGATGTCGCCGAGCAGCTTGCAGAGGCTGGCAGCGCGCGCGCTTTTGACCTTGCTCCCCGCGCCCAGGTAAACAATGGCCGGAAATACGATCAGTATGGCGAACGCCTCAAAAAGCCCGTTTTTATACGTATGCTCAAGCCCGCCGATGCTGGGCGTAGCGAGCACCGCCACGAGTATGAGCGAACACCAGAGAAATCCTTTCCGGACGCGGGGCAGCTTTCCTATTCGGTAGAGCAGCAATCCGGCAAAGAATGGAAAGATGAGGCGCGTAAATCCAATGCCCATGTGCTTTGCGGAGAGCACCCATCCGCCAATAACGCTGCCGTGCGCAATCGTTACCAAGAGCACGGCGCCCGCCGCGAGCGCTACCAGCACAGCAAGCGCCACCTTTGAAAACCTTCGGATGAAAAGCGCGTAGAGGATGTTGGCGATATACTCAAAAAACAGCGACCAGCAGGGTGCGTCGAGCGTGTAGGTTTCCTGCCATCCTCGGATGTCGGCGGAAGGTGGCGTAGGGATGAGGAGCAGCCCCAGCAGCAGGTAGAGCGCCATTTTCCATACGGGCGTGCCGGCAATGAGCGCGTACTCCGGCGACGCTCCGAAGTAGAACAGGGCGGCGCCGAGCAGCATCCCCGCCACCACCATTGGGTGGAGGCGAATAACGCGGCGCTTGAGGAAGTCGCGCACGGAGAGGCGCCCCCACCGGTCGTCGTAGGCGTAGCCAATGACAAAGCCCGAGAGCGCAAAAAAGAAATCGACCGCCAGGTAGCCGTGACCAACCAAGAGCGGCGCTTTGTTGACGATATTGTACGTCTCAAATATGTGAAAGAGGAGCACCATGATTGCCGCTACGCCGCGCAATCCGTCCAGCACCTCGAAGTGGGGCTTCGAGGAAAGGGGGGAGTGTTGCATATATTCAAATGATGTTTATAAGGGTGTAGCCGGGTAATTTACGCTGTCTGCGGTGAACTTTCCAAGGGCAAGGTAGCGCTTGTAGAGGGCCATGTAGGTTTCGTGGCGGTCTGGGTTGGGGGCGTACTCTGCGGCAAACCCCTGCGCCATGTCCTGCTGTGCGTCTTCGACCTTTTCGTAAACGCCGGCAACGACGGCGGCAAACATGGCGGCGCCAAGCGCACAGGCCTGCTCCGTTTTGCAGACCTTGATGGGCATGTTGAGCACGTCGGCGAGCGTTTGCATCACAAAGGGGGACTTGAGCGAAATGCCGCCAATGGCCGTCACGCTGTCGATCCGCACGCCTTCGCGTACAAAGCGGTCTACGATAGCCTTTGAGCCAAAGGCGGTGGCCTCGACTAAGGCTCGGAAGATGAGGGGGGCGGTGGCGCCCAAGCTAAGCCCGGTAATGCTTCCCGTGAGGAGCTGGTTGGCGTCGGGCGTGCGGCGACCGTTGAGCCAGTCGGTGGCAACGATGGCGCTCGCTTGTGGCGGAATTTTTTCGGCTTCCCTTGTGAGCTCGGGGATAATTTTTTCGCCCAGCTCGTCCAGGAGGCGGCGGCGGGTTTCCTCGTCCAGCAGGTTGGTTTGGGCGAGAATGGCCTGCGCGGGAAACGCGAGCACCCTTTTGAACCATGCGTACACGTCTCCAAAGGAGGATTGCCCGGCCTCCAGCCCAACCATTCCCGGTATGACCGACCCGTCTACCTGGCCGCATATTCCCCTGATGAGCTTTCCGCTCAGGTCGTCGGGCTTTACCACCATGACGTCGCAGGTGGAGGTGCCAATGACGCGGACAAAGGTGTAGGGCCTGATGCCGGCCCCTACTGCCCCCATGTGGCAGTCGAACGCACCCACGCCAACGGCAGTGGTGTGCGGCAAGCCCAGCCGGTCGGCCCACTCTTTGGTGATGAGGCCGGCCTTGTGGCTGGCCGGAAAGGTTTGGGAGTAGAGCCTGCCGCGGTATCCGGCCAGCAGGGGGTCGAGGGCTGCGAGGAATTTCTCCGGGGGCAGGCCTCCCCACTGCTCGTGCCACATGGCCTTGTGTCCGGCTGCGCAGCGGCTGCGCGCCAGCTGCTCCGGCTGGGTGCGCCCCGTGAGCAGGGCCGGCATCCAGTCGCAGTGCTCTACCCAGGAGTAGGCGGCGCGGCGCACGGCGACGTCGGCGCGAAGCACGTGCAGCGCCTTTGCCCAAAACCACTCCGAGGAGTAAACGCCGCCCTCGTAGGCGGTGTAGTCTACCTCCCACTTTTTTGCCAGCGCGTTTACTTCTTCCGCCTCGGCAACGGCGGTGTGGTCTTTCCACAGCACAAACATGGCGTTGGGGTTTTCGGCAAATTCGGGGAGGAGGGATAGCGGCGTACCGCTTTCGTCCACGGGCACGGGCGTGCTTCCGGTCGTGTCGAAGGACAGGCCTACCACGCTCTTTGCCACCTCCGGCGGGCACTTCTTCAGCGCCTCCGTGATGGTTTGCTCCATTGCCTCCACGTAGTCCAGCGGATGCTGGCGGTAGCTGTTCTTTTGGGGATCGCAGTATTTTCCGGCGCTCCAGCGCGGATAGCAGCGCACAGACGTTGCCATCTCTTTTCCCGTAAGGGCATCTACCACAATGGCGCGGCACGAATCCGAACCGTAATCTAAACCAATAACGTACTTCTTCATGTAATTAGAAATTAAGTAGTAAGTAGTAAGTAATAAGTAGTAAGTAGTAAGTAGTAGGTGTTCAGTGTTCAGCTTTTAAAAGTTGTTTGGCTTATTAAATATGATCTCTACCGCTATTTGTGTGAAGGCCATCTAAAGGATTAATTTATTCAACTTTCGCAAGCCACCCAACTTGTTGAATACGACCGTATTACAATAAAAATTTTTGTAGCTACTCAGGTACCCTTTGTGACCTTTCCGTTAAAAAAAACAACTACAAAAACACACTTTGTGAAATCTTTGTAAACTTTGTTCCTTTGTGGTTGGAAAAATACCACGAAGACACAAAGAACACAAGGTTTTCACAAGGAGAATTTTTATTA
>JAIROF010000070.1 GCA_031257655.1 Prevotellaceae bacterium
GTGTCTTCGTGGTATTTTTCCAACCACAAAGGAACAAAGTTCACAAAGATTTCACAAAGTGTGTTTTTGTAGTTGTTTTTTTAACGGAAAGGTCACAAAGGGTACCTGAGTAGCTACAATTTCTTTAATTGGCAAATGATAAAACAGGTATCAATTTTACCAAAATATTGCAAATGCTTGACAATCAACAAAATGTATTTTTGTGTTAATAGAATAAGGACATCATCCATCTGCGTAAATCATAAAAAATCTGCGCCATCTGCGCGCTATTTTTACACAAAGCTATGCCGAGCGCAGTATAAACGGTTTTCGTATGGCAAAGCTATATGAATTTTTTGGATTTTTCAAGCCGCAGGTGCAGAATGCAAAATGCAGAATGGGGCGTGCCCTGCCCTGTCATGCCATTCGCGACCTCTTCAAGGCTTCCGGCGGGTTTCGCTAAATCAGCACCTTTCCCGTCATTTCTTTAGGGATTTCGATGCCCATAAGGGTTAGCACGGTGGGGGCGATGTCGGCGAGCACGCCGTTGGCAACGCTTTTCACCTCCCGGTCTACCACCACAAAGGGCACGGGGTTGAGCGAGTGCGCCGTGTTGGGCGATCCGTCGGCGTTGAGGGCGTTGTCGGCGTTGCCGTGGTCGGCGGTGATGAGCACCGTGTAGCCGTTTTCCTGCGCGGCCTTCACCACTTCGCCTACGCAGCTGTCGATGGTTTTTACGGCCTTTACGATGGCCTCGTACACGCCGGTGTGCCCCACCATATCGCCGTTGGCAAAGTTGAGCGCAATGAAGTCGAACTTTTGCTTGCCCAGCTCCGCAATGAGCGCTTCCTTCACGAGCGGGGCGCTCATTTCGGGTTGCAGGTCGTAGGTGGCCACCTTGGGCGAACTGATGAGGATTCGCTCTTCGCCGTCGAACGTGGCCTCGCGCCCGCCGGAGAAGAAAAAGGTTACGTGCGCATACTTTTCCGTTTCGGCTATGCGCAGCTGCTTTTTGCCGGCCTGCGACAGCGCTTCGCCCAGCGTATGCTGCACGTTGTCCTTATCGAAGAGGACGTGGAGGCCGACGAACTTGTCGTCGTAGGGCGTCATGGTGCAAAAGTAGAGGGGGAGGGTGCGCATGCCGAAGTCCGGCATGTCCTGCTGCGTGAGCACGATGGTGAGCTCCTTTGCGCGGTCGTTGCGGAAGTTGAAGAAGATAACGGAGTCGCCCGCCTGTATGCGCCCTTTTCCCTGTCCGCAGGCAATTGGCTTAATAAATTCGTCGGTTACGTTTTCGTCGTAGGAGCGCTGCATTGCCTCCACGGGGTCGCCGGCGGCGGCGCCAACGCCGTGCACCAGCAAGTCGTAGGCCTCCTTAACGCGCTCCCAGCGCTTGTCCCTGTCCATGGCGTAGTAGCGGCCAACGATGGAGGCAACTTCGCCGCACGATTTTTTCAGGTGTCCCCGGAGCTGCTCCATGAAGCCTTTTCCGCTTCGCGGGTCGGTGTCGCGCCCGTCCATGAAGCAGTGGAGAAAGGTGCGCCCGTGCAGCCCGTGCTCGCCCGCCAGGTCGCACAGCTTGTAGAGGTGGGCGATGGAGCTGTGCACGCCGCCGTCGGACAGCAGCCCCATGAGGTGGAGCTGCTTGCCGCTGCGCTTGGCGTGCGCAAACGCCGCCGCCACTTCGGGGTACTGCAGGAGGGTGTTGTCGCGGCAGGCAATGTTGATTTTCACCAAATCCTGGTACACCACGCGCCCCGCGCCGATGTTGAGGTGCCCAACTTCGGAGTTGCCCATTTGTCCGTCCGGTAGCCCCACGTTTTCGCCGCAGGTGAGCAGCGTCGAGGTGGGGTATTGGCCGGCGAGACGGTCTATGTTGGGCGTTCCGGCGGTGTAGATGGCGTTGGTGCGGTCGGGCTTGCCGTTGCCCCAGCCATCGAGAATCATGAGAAGTACTTTCTTGTTCATTTATGCGTATGGATTAGTTTGATGCGATTTTTTTGCAAGCCTTTATCCGGCCTACTTTTTTCGGATAACGGTTAAGCCGTCGCGCAAAGGTAGCATAATTTTCTCTACGGCGTTGTCGCGGCGCACCATTTCGTTGAACTCCTGCAAGGCTTTCGTGTGCCGGTCGGCGGCGGAGGGGGCGCCGAGGATTTTGCCGCTCCAGAGCACGTTGTCGGCCACGATAACGCCGCCGGAGGGGGTGAGGCTTAGCGCCATGCGGTAGTAGTCGGGGTATTCGCGCTTGTCGCCGTCGATGAATATAAAGTCTGCCATTTTCCCCAGCTGCGGCGCACCTTCGAGCGCGCTCCGGTGGTGCACCTTTACCTGTGCGGCGTAGGGGGATTGGGCTATGAAGGCCAGCGCAACTTCGAGCGCCTCGTCGTCTACGTCGAAGGTGTGCAGCTCTCCGCAGGGCGGAAGCGCGGCGGCTAAGCAGAGCGCCGAGTATCCGGTAAACGTACCGATCTCCAGGATGCAGGCGGGCTTTGCCAGCTTTGCCAGCTGCTGTAGCAGCAGCCCCTGCTGCCAGCGCGACAGCATGCGCGGGTGCACCGCTCTCAGGTGCGTTTCGCGCGATAGCGCTTGAAGCAGCGCCGGCTCCGGCGTGGAGTGGGCAAGGCAGTATGCGTCGACGTCTGGGTTCAAAGTTCAGCAGAATTAAAAAATTTTCAGCGCTTACCAATAAAAATATGCCGCCTGCGCCCATCTTGCCGTCGCGCGGGCTACCCGTAAATCAGCGACGAGAGGGCTTCGGGGTTGAAGACTTCGCAGGCCAGCGCCTGGATTTGCTCGGCGGTAACGGCGCGGATGTGCTCCTCTACCTCCTTGGAGGAGTCGATTTTTCCGTACGCCAGGAGGCTTTTCCCCATGCCCAGCATGGTATGCTCGTTGCTCTCCGAGCCGATGGCAATTTGCCCCAGCAGCTGGCGCTTTGCGCGGTTGAGCTGCGCTGGCGTGAGCTTTCCGGAGCGCAGCTTTTCCAGCTCTTCGTCCACCACGGAGAGGCATTTTTCGACGGCGCTTTTTTCGGTGCCGAAGTAGATGGTTGCCACCCCGCAGTCGGAGTAGAGCATGGAGGCCACCTCTACGCTGTAGGCCAGCCCGTGCGTTTCGCGCAGCGCAAGGCTTAGGCGCGAGTTTTGGCTTGGCCCGCCCAGCAGGTTCACCAGCAGGTACAGCGCAAAGCGGCTGTCGTGCGCGTAGCCAAAGGTGCGGTTGCCCAGCAGGCAGTGCGCCTGGTGGGTAGATTTTTTGCCCGCCTTCTTGAACACGCGGTAGGCGGGTATGGGCGCTCTTTGGCGCCGGGTGCTGCTGCGCGGCAGGTGCGCAAAGTACTTTTCTGCCAGCCTGGCCACCCGCTCTACGCCAAAGCATCCTACCGACGAAAACACCATCTGGTCGGTGGTGTAGCAGCGGCTGACGAAATCGCGCACGCCCTCCGGCGAAAAGCGGCGCAGGCTCTTGGCGCTACCGAGGATGCTTCGCCCTAAGCTCGATGCGGGGAAGAGCTGCTCCTCAAATTCGTCGAAAATCAGCTCCGACGGGCTGTCGCGGTACAGGTTGATTTCGTCGCGCACCACATCTTTCTCCTTTTCGAGCTCTGCGGGCGGAAAGATGGGGTTGAAGACAATGTCGGCAATAATATCAAACGCCTTGCTCAGGTCGCAGCGCAGCGCTACGGTGTGCACGGCGGTTTCCTCCTTCGTTGTGAAGGCGTTTAGGTCGCCGCCGCGGGTTTCGAGCAGGGTGCTTATTTTTAGGGAGCTGCGGGTTTTTGTGCCTTTAAACAGCACGTGCTCCAGAAAGTGCGCCATCCCGTGCTCGCGCTCCAGCTCGTCGCGGGTGCCGGCGTTGATGGTCAGCCCGCAGTAGGCTACCGCCGATTTTACCCGCTTGTGCACAAAGCGCAGCCCGTTGGGGAGCGTAAGCGTTTCAAATTCCATGTTTACCTCAAAAAAAAGTAGCGCAAATTTAGCATAAAAACAAATACCGCCAACATCCGGGCCGAAAATTGAACCCTGCGGCAGCCTCTGCGCGAAGAAGAAGACCGCAGGCGGGTGACAGCGCACGGGCGGCCCCTCCAAAAATTGGGGAAATAGAAAAAGGCCGGTATTTTTTGGGCTAATTCTGTTTTTTGAGGCGCTCTGAAAAGTTTGCATAGCAGCGAAAGCGGAGCTCGGCGCAGCCAACCTTTGCATAGCGCCTCAAAAACAGGATTAGCCAGCATGGGCATTTCTGAAAAAATCATAGCAAATAGGCTTTTTATATTTTTTAGCTGCTAAATTAAGGGCGTAAAATAAAAAAAGTTTATACATTTGCGAAATTATTATCTACAAAATTATATTTCAACAAACAGCAGAAAATGCGTGCGCCACAGCATAATTTAAATCTTTGCATCGCAAATGACTTGCGCATGTCGGATTGTTTGCTAACACACACGCACGCACACGCACACACGCACACACACACACATATACCTGCCTACCGGCACATACACGGCACCCCAAAAATTACGTATGCTTACTCAGTTGGTCTTACAATTTGTGGATCCTTCAGGATCTCATCGAAACACCTCTGTGTTCTAGTGGTAAGAGTTCCTGGCTACAGATCCAGAGGTCCCGGGTTCAATTCCCAGCGCTACCAGATTTTCTGAGAAACAGTGGGTCTGGAACGGGGTTCACTCAGCCTCATGATGATAATTGAGGAGCTATTTCAAGGAAATTGCGGCTACGGTCTAGAAAACAGAAATTAAAGGCCGTGGGGATCCGTTGTGCTCATCACGCGACAAGATCGGAAGAGCACACGTCTGAACTCCAGTCACTCCT
>JAIROF010000075.1 GCA_031257655.1 Prevotellaceae bacterium
CAACTTACAACTTACAACTTTCAACTTACAACTTACAACTTACAAACTTACAACTTACAAACTTACAAACTTACAAACTTACAACTTACAATTCTCAATTCTCAATTCTCAATTCTCAATTCTCAATTCTTACTCAGGCAACCTCCGATGCTGCTGCGCTTGGCGCCGGTTGCCGAGGCGAGGGTGTTGATTTCGTTGCACACGTAGAGCGCCCCGAGGAAGGCAAATATCAGCGCCTCCTTAAAGTTGACCACCAGCGCTTCGGGGATGACCACCCTGCACGGTGACAGGTCGGCTATGCGCTGCATGAGGAAGGCGTTGAGGGCGCCGCCGCCGGTAGCGAGCAGCGTGCCGCTACCGGAGCAGCGGGCTACCTGCATGGCGACATGCTCGCACACGGTGCGCAGCCGGTCGTGGGGGCTAAGGCTGCACGCCGCTATTTTGGGAAAGAAAACCTGCTCCACCCATTCGCGCCCCAGCGACTTTGCCCCGCGCTGCGCGTAGAAGTCGATGGCGTTGAGCTCGTCCAGCAGCGCACCGTTTACGCTGCCCTGCGCGGCAAAGGCGCCGTCCCGGTCGTAGGGTGTGCCCAGCGTTTGGCTCAGCGCGTTGAGCGCAATGTTGCACGGGCAAACGTCGAAGGCCACGCGCTGCCCCGCCTGCTCAAAGGAGATGTTGGCAAATCCGCCCAGGTTGAGGCAGCGCTCGTACGCTCCAAAGAGCAGCCGGTCGCCTGCGGGCACGAGCGGCGCTCCCTGTCCGCCAAGGGCTACGTCGAGGCTCCGAAAGTCGGAGATGGCGGGGAGGCCTGCCGCAGCGGCCAGCGCCGCGCCGTCGCCCAGCTGAAAGGTCACGCCGCGCTGAGGCTGGTGAAAGATGGTGTGCCCGTGCGAGGCCACGTAGTCTGCGCCGAGATGCCGGCTCCGCAGGAAGTGCGCCGCCCTATTCCCCAGCAGCGCGCCGTACTCCTTGTGCAGCGCCACAAAATCGAGCGCGCCGAGCGCGTGCGCCTGTTGCAGCTTGTGTGTCCACGCCAAATCGTAGGGGAGCGTTTCCGCCGCAAGAATGTCGAACGTCCAGCGCCCGCCTTCATTGCTGTCGAAAAGCGCAAGGCAAAGGTCTAAGCCGTCGAGCGAGGTGCCGGACATGAGGCCGAGTATGCGGAGGGGTAGGGGCTTCACGGCTTGCCCCCCAGCAGGTTGCCTATCCAGGTCATGACCTTAAGGTACCACTTGGGAAGCGTTACGCGCTGGTCGGTGGCGGCCTTATAGGTAAAGAACAGCCCGATGGGCAGCGTGATGATGGTGGACATCCAGATGGCAATGCGCGGGGTCCATTCGCTGTTTCTTGCCAGCCGTTCAAACAGCATGGAGGTTACGTAGTAGAGCATGAATACGAGCAGCGAAACGAGGAAGGGCGTGCCGAAGCCGCCTTTGCGGATGATAGCCCCCAGCGGCGCCCCTATGAGGAGAAAAATCATGCACGAAAGCGGGACGGTGAACTTGAGGTGCCACTCAATGTTGTGCTGGCTCACCTCCCGGTTGGTAAACTGCATGTCGGACGCTTGAGAGAGGAGGTTATTTTGCGCCTGCTTTGCCAGCACCAGCGCCCTGTCGGCAATTTGCAGCTGCTGCTCAACGCCGCAGGCTTGCAGGAGAGAATCGGCGTTGAGCCGGTGCGGCTTGGTGTACGTGCTGCCAAAGTCGGACGCGCCGCGCTGAAAGTTGCTCAGCAGGAAGAAGCTTCGCGCCTGCTGAAGGGCGCGGCTCTGGTTTTCGCGCTGTAGCGAATCGGAGATGAGGGAGAGCTGGCGAAGGTTGAGCATTTTTGAGCGGTTCTTGAACAGGTTGCCGTCGCTGCGCTCAAGGCCGTAGCCCGTCAGCTCAAAGACCGTTTCCTCCAGCGAAAAGTTGTTGATGCGAAACGGGTATTTCCGCTCCCCGGCGCTTTCCTTCAGCTCGTCGTACGAGCTGCCGTTGTAAAGCGTCAGAATCAGGTATTTTTGGTTGGAGGTGATGCGCATGTAGCCCGAATCGGCTACCGTGAGCGAGCGGTTGCCGCTGCCGGTGGAGTGGTTGTAGATCATGATGTCGCACAGCAAGCCGCTTTTTTCATGCTTGCTCCCAACGCGAATGGTGTAGTCGGAAATGCCGTCGTAAAACAGCCCCTCCTTAATTTGAAGCTCCGGCCGCTGCTGCCGGATGTCGTAGAGCAGCGCCGTACTCTTGAGGTTGAAGTAGGGAAGCAGGTTGTTGGAGAATAAAAACCCCACCCCTACAAACAGGCAGGTGGTGGCCACGAGGGGCGCCAAAATGCGCTGTAGCGAAATGCCGGCCCCCTTGAGCGCCAGCAGCTCGTTGTGCTCCCCAAGGTTGCCCATCGCCATGATAGCCGATAGCAGCGTTGCCAGCGGCAGCGCCATCATGAACAGGTTGCCGCTGTAGTAGAAGATGAACTCCAGAATCACGCCCCACTCCAAACCCTTGCCAACCAGCTCGTCGATGTACATCCACAGGAATTGGAGGATCAGGACAAACATGGTCATGAAAAAAGTAAGGATAAAGGGGCCTATAAAGGCTTTCAGCACAAGTATGTGTATCTTTTTCACGGCGGTTGTTGCAGTACGAAATCGTTCGTTTTTGTAGCCCGAAGACGGTGCAGAGGCGGCACGTTGACACGGAGATGCCGGCCTGTGGCGTTAAAAGCTGCGGCTCCTGCGGGCGGTTTTTAATTTTTTTTTCTGCTGCAAAGATAGCGTTTTTGGCGCTGCTTTTCCGCAGATTAATATTTTTTTTCATCTTGCTTGCAGAAAATGAAAAAAATGCTTACCTTTGCAGTCCTCATTTTTACCAAACACGGCCCCGTAGCTCAACTGAATAGAGTTTCTGACTACGGATCAGAAGGTTACAGGTTTGAATCCTGTCGGGGTCACCACTTAGCGATCAGCCGCTTGCAGCATTTGCAGGCGGCTGATTTTGTTTGAGCAGCCCGCTCAGCAGCCGCCTCTCCCACACCACCGCTGCTGCAAAGGCAAGGCGCAGGGCGAACATCCAGAACAGCGACGCGCCAATGGAGAAGTACAGCATTACGTCTTCGATGTTGCTGTGCGAGGCGGCTATATGGTGGTTGAGCAGGTCCAGCTCCCGCTTGTTCACCTTGCCCGACTCCTTTTCCTCCATCATCACCGCCGCGCCGTAGGCCAGGCCTAAGGTTTGCGACACCATCCACAGGAACGATGTCTTTGCCGGAAGCCCAAACACCTTGAGCAGCGGGCGGAGCACGCGCGATAGCCTGCGTATAACGCCCAGCTCGGCGAGCACGCGCTGGAGCACCGTGAGCACAACAATGATGGCAAACATTTTTGCCGACAGCGATAGCGCGCTAAGCGCCCAGTGCGTCAGCACCACCAGGAAGTTATCCTCCACCAGCTGCACTTTTTTTACGGACACGTCGGCGGCGCTTTCGGGCAAAATAGCGTTGAGCGTCACCGCCGAAATCAGCGCGAGCAGGAGGCGAATGGCGACCATGCGCACCGCCGAAGAGCCGGTTTTCTTCTGTATGATGGTTTCGATGATCAGGTTGTGCGCACAGAGGCACATGAGCGCCAGAATGGTGATGGAGCGCGCGTCGAAGCCAATGGTTTCGATGATGGCAATGGCGGCGTAGTGGTTGACCAGCGCTCCGGTGATGAACACCAGCGCCGCCTCGCCCTGCAGCCCAACGTGCAGGAACAGCGGCGTGAGCCAAGCCGAAACCTGCACAACTACGCCCAAGTATTGCAGCAGCATTACCCCAAACGAAATCGCTACCGTGAGCCGGAGCATCCACCACGCGGTTTTCAGGGCGCTGCGCAAGCCTTCCTTCGTTGCCCGCTGCACATCGGAAAAATATTTTTGGTTGGCTGACAAAATACAAAAACGCTATTTATCCTCGATTTTCTTTTGGCTATCCACGAATTACATGAGCCGCGCGAATTTTTTTTGTCCGCGAATTGCACGAATTTTTTTGTCCGCGAATTGCACGAAATAAAGCCTATTTTACACCTACAACAAAGTAAGATAGATGTAAATTTCGAATGGCTGATTTGGGTGACGCATTGTCAAAGTACGGAAGAGTAGCGCTGCCGCCGAAGCTCTTATCTGTGCAAACCTGTGCAAATCTGTGCAAATCTGTGCAAATCTGTGGATAAAACATATCCACAGATTTGCACAGATTTCTGCGAAAAAAATTTTGTAGACAGCCGAGAAAAAGCGCAAAGCATTCACTCGCTGCTTATACTCAACACGCTAAATAGCTAATTCGTAATTCGTAATTCGTAATTCCTAATTAAAACGTTTTTAGCCTCAAGCATTCTCCGTCAAAATCGGCGTAGGTAGCGCCGGTAATCCAGTCGCTAAGCAGCACGAGCTGGGCGCTGCTGCCGGGCAGGCTCATTGCGATAGGCGTGTGCCGGTGGCCAAATACAAAGTAGTCGATTTTTTGGCGCTGTGCGGCCTGCACCGCGAACTTGTACTGCACCTCCTCTTCGCCGCCAAAGGGGACGGCAATACCCTTCGACAGGCGGTTTTTGCGGCTCCAGGCGTAGCCAAAGGCAAACGCCCAGCGCGGGTGCAGCATGCTAAACAGCCGCTGAAGGCTGCGGTTGGTGAAAATTCGCTGTAGAAGCGTAAGCGAAAGGGGGGCGCCCCCGCCAAGACGGTCGCCGTGCGCAAGAAAAAAAACTTTCCCGCCTATCGACGTTACCTCCTCCGGCGCTGCGCTGTGCATCGTTACGCCGCACTCCTCGCAGAGGTAGCTGCCCGCCCACAGGTCGTGGTTGCCCGGGAAAAAGTGAACCGACACGCCCCTGTCGGTAAGCTCCGCCAGCTTCCCTAAAAAGCGAACGTAGCCGCGCGGTACAACATACCTGTACTCCCACCAAAAGTCGAACGCATCGCCAAGAATATAAACCGCCTGCGCGGTATCCTTTATAAAATCGAGCCATCTTACAACCTTACGCTCCCGCTCGGCGGGGTCGTAAAGCGGCAAACCTAAGTGCATATCGGCAATGAAGTAGGTGTGCTTTTGCATGTTTTTATGTTGTAATGCCTCAAAAGTCCTTTTTTTTTAAATTCCGGCTACACCACCGCCGTAAACTGCCTCAGGAAGCGCACATCGTTTTCGAAGTAGAGGCGCAGGTCGCGCGCCTGGTACTTGAGCATGGCGATTCGCTCCACGCCCATGCCAAAGGCAAAGCCGCTGTACTTTTGGCTATCTATTTTGCAGGCGTCGAGCACGCTGGGGTCAACCATTCCGCAGCCGCTCACCTCGAGCCAGCCCGTTCCCTTGCAGATGTTGCAGCCCTTTCCGCCGCAGATGCTGCACGACACGTCCATTTCTGCCGACGGCTCGGTGAAGGGGAAGAACGACGGCCGCAGCCGGATTTCGACGTTTGCGCCGAACAGCTCTTTGGCAAAGTAGAGCAGCGTTTGCTTGAGGTCGGCAAAGGATACGCTGTGGTCAACGTACAGCCCTTCCACCTGGTGGAACATGCAGTGGGCGCGCGCCGAAATCGCCTCGTTGCGGAACACGCGCCCCGGGCACACGATGCGGATGGGCGGCTGCTGACTTTCCATCGCGCGCACCTGTATGCTGCTGGTGTGCGTGCGCAGCAGGACGGGGTTGTCGTCGCCCTCCCGCTTTTCGATAAAGAAGGTGTCCTGCATGTCGCGGGCGGGGTGCTCCGGCGGGAAGTTGAGCGCGCCAAACACGTGCCGGTCGTCCTCTATTTCGGGGCCTTCGGCCACCGTGAAGCCGAGCTGCCGGAAGATGTTGAGGATTTCGCTGCGCGCGCTCGCTATCGGGTGGCGCGTCCCCACGCTGTCGGCGGAGCCCGGGCGCGACGTGTCGAGCAGGAGGGTGGGCGAGGGGCTCGCCTCCAGCGCCTGCCTCAGCTCGCTGACGCGGTCTTGAGCCTTGCTTTTCAGCTCGTTTATTTTTTTCCCCAGCTCGCGCTTTACCTCGCCCGATACCTGCTTAAACTCGTCGAAAAGGAGCGTTACCTCGCCCTTCTTCCCGAACAGCTTTACCCTAAATTCTTCCACCTCGTGCAGGCTGCTTGCCGTGAACGATTCGACCTCCGACAGCAAGGCGGATATTTTTGTTTGCATAGCCAAAAAGTATATAGTTTGTTCAACTTTTACAAGCTGTTTGATTTATTGAATGCAATCGTTTTGCGATAATTTAGCTTTTGTAAGGTGATAAAAATCAACGAAGCATTGTTATTTCGCATCCCTTATTTTTCTACCGTCATTTTGATGATGAGCACGTCCTGCGTTGGGCGGTCGCCGGGTTGGGTTTCTACGGCGGCAATTTTGTCCACCACGTCCAGCCCCTCCAGCACTTCGCCGAAGACGGTGTAGGCGCCGTCGAGGAATGGCGTTCCGCCGCCGGTTTTGTAGGCTTCGCGCTGCTCGGGCGTGTAGGCAAACTTCTCCATGCGCTCCCACTCGGCCATCACGCTTTGCCGGGCCTCGCTCGCCAGCGAATCCTGGTTGATGGGCAGCCCCTTTGCCCGCAGCGCCTCCAGCTTTTCGGAGAGCGCCCGGTTGAACATGCTTTGCAGGGGCTGGCGGCTGATGTTTACTTCCGTCTGGGTAAGCTCCTCGTCGCCGGCTACCTTTCCCTGCACGATGTAGAACTGCGATCCGGAGGAGCGCCGCTCGGGGTTTACCTGGTCGCCCGTTCGGGCGGCGGCCAGCGCGCCTTTCTTGTGGAAATGCTGCGCGGGGTTGATTTCTGCCGGAATGGTGTAGCCTGTACCCCCGCTGCCGTAGCGCTGGCCGGGCTGCGCGCTGCGCGAGCTCGGGTCGCCCGCCTGCACCATAAAGCCGTTGATAACGCGGTGAAAGAGGAGGCTGTCGTAGAAGCCTTCGCCCGCCAGCTTGAGGAAGTTGTCGCGGTGCTCCGGCGTTTCGTTGTACAGCTTTACCCTGATGCTGCCAAGGGATGTCTCAATGAGGACTGTTTTTTCCACAGAGTTGGGTGTTCGAGTTTGACAAAATGTGATAACGCTTGCAGCAGCAGTCAAAAAAACAGCTAAAGCGATAGTTTTTGTTTTCATGCGTAGCATATTTAAGCGTATTTAGTGGTAACTTTGCGGCTTGGATTTCGCTGCGCGGATTTTGCGAGCGCTTCAAGCCGCCGCTTGGTGGCGCAAAATTACATGAAAATCCCGGATTTCCAAGCGCGCGGGGTGAAAAAAGTTGTTTTACAGGGGGGAAAGATACAAAAATTCTTGCAAGTTGCCGACTATCAAGCTTTACATACTGTTTTTTTTGAGCTTTTTTGCTGCAGCCGCTGCGCCGGCGCAGCGGGTATCGCTGGTGCTTAGCGGCGGCGGCGCGCGGGGCGTGGTGCATCTGGGCGTCATCAAGGCGCTGGAGGAAAACGAAGTGCCCATCGACGCCATTGCGGGGACGTCCATTGGCGCCATTGTGGGCGGAATGTACGCCGCAGGCTACACGCCCGACGAAACAAAGCGCTACTTCCTCTCCGCCGACTTTGAGCGCTGGTCGAGCGGGAGCTACGAATCGGAGGGCAGCTACTTTTTTAAGAAGCTAGACCTCGACGCAGAGTTTTTCGATATATACGCCGACGTTGACCGGCGCTTTCGCGGAAAGTTTATTTTGCCCACCAGCTACATTTTGCCCTACCAGATGGACTTTGCGTTCATGCAGCTTTTTGCGGGTCCCGGCGCCGCGGCGGGCAACCGCTTCGACAGCCTCATGACGCCCTTTCGCGCCCTCTCCTACAACGCCTACGACAAGCGGGCCTACGCGCCCGGCAGCGGCGACCTGGGGACGGTAATCCGAGCCTCGATGAGCGTTCCGGGATTTTTTAAGCCGGTGATGGTCGATAGCCTCATGCTCTTTGACGGCGGCATCATCAACAACTTTCCCGTGGACGTGGCCGTGCAGGAGTTTGCCCCCGACTTTATCATTGGGGTCAAGTGCGCCAACAACTACGAGCGCCCCTCTGAGGACAACGTTTTTTCGCACATCACCAGCCTCACCGCGCGCCCCACGAGCTACGACATACCGGAGGAGCAGGGCCTGCTCATAGACATAGATTCGCTCGACGTTGGGCTGCTGGATTTTAGCCGCGTCGACGAGCTGGTGGAGGCCGGCTACGCCGCCGCCATGGCGCAAATGCCCCGCATTAAGGAGCGCGTGCAGCGGAGAGCTTCGGCGGAAGAGGTGCGCCTGAAGCGCGAGGCGTTTCGGAGCAAAATTCCGGAGCGCCGGTTTAACAGCGTCACGGTGCAGGGCGGAACGCCCAGCCTCAGAGCCTACGTGGGCGACGCCATGCTCGGGAGCCGCCGCCGCGACCGCGCAGAGCATCGCTACCTTGGAGCGCTGTTCGACGGCGGATTGTCGACCTTAGACGCCTACGTGGGCGACGCCTTGCTGAAGCGAAAACGCCACGAATTTTCGCTGCGGGAAGCCAAGCGCCGATACTTTGGGGTCATTTCCGACGGCGGATTGTCAACCGCTTTCCCAACGGCAACCTACATGCCCGGCGATAGCGCCTACAACCTCAACCTCCGCATCTCCCCCGCCCCCAACCTTAGGATGAGCATTGGCGGAAGCTTTTCAAACTTCTCCAACCTTGGCTTTTTCAGCATCATGCACCGCCACTACTCCCCCATTTTTTCGCTGCGCACGATGGCCAACTTTTACTTTGGCGACGTGTACACCTCGCAAAAGGGGCTGGTGCGCTTTGACTACCCCAACCTCTCCATCGGGATCCCGGTCTTTGGCGAGCTGATGTACACCCACAACAAAAACGACTACTACACCAACAACCCCGACAACATTTTCAGCGACACCCGGCCGGACTTCATTCAGGATGCGGAAAGCTTTGGCCAGCTCAACCTCGGCGCCCCCTTTTTGCTCAACTCCTGCCTCAAGCTGGGCTTCACGTACGGCTCGTATGACGCCAGCTACTACGCGCACCAAAATTTTCAGTCGAAGGATATACCCGAGCGCATGACGTTTCGCTTCAGCGAGGGGCACCTTGCGGTAGAGCACAACTCCCTCGACCGCAAACTTTTTGAGACCTCCGGCGTGCTGGCAAGCTTCAAGTTCAGCTACGTGAGCGGCAGCGAATACCACACGTTTGGCACCACCTCCGTGGCGGTGGCGGAGGATTCGGCCATGCTCGAAACGCGGCAAAGCATGGGCAACCGCAGCTTCTGGTCGGTAAAATATACGCACAAAGCCTTTTTTAAGCCCATTAAGTACCTCTCGCTGGGCTACCACGTAGAGGGCGCCCTGTCGCGACCGCTGCTCTTTAGCGACTACTACTCCACGCTGTTTTTGCTGCCCGACTTCAACCCTACCTACAACATGCAGGGGCTTTTCCTCGAAAACTTCAGGGCGGCGAGCTACTTAGCCGGAGGCCTTATCCCATCCATGATGATTTTTAACAACATCGTCAGGCTGAGGGTGGAGGGATACGTTTTTCAGCCCCTCACCAAGCTGAGCAAGGAGAACATTCAGGAGGAGGTGAAGTACCAAAAAGGCGTAACAAACTTTAGCCTCATGGGGGCGGCGTCGCTGATTTTCAGCACGCCCATAGGAATGCTGTCGCTGGGCGGAATGTACTACGACAAGCCGAACCAGAAGTTCTACTTCCTGGTGGCCTTTGGCTACAACCTGCACAACAAAAGGGCTTTTTAGAAGTGTTTTTTTGGGGGCTAATTCTTTTTTTGAGGTGCTATGAAAAGCATTGGATGCGGTTAACTCATGCTACGCATATAGCTGTCTGGACGCTGATTTTTTTTTGATTTGAATGATTGCTACGATTGATGGCGCATGGGTGCGACGCATAGCGCTGTAGAGACGCACGGCGTGCGTCTCACTGTGCATTGCGCATAGCGCCATTTTGTCGCGA
>JAIROF010000233.1 GCA_031257655.1 Prevotellaceae bacterium
AAAGGGGGCGGGGAAGGACAGGATAACCTACGCCGGAAGCGCCGGGCAAAGCGTTGTGGGCAAAAAGCTCGACCTGCTCAACGGCCGCGAATGGGCGCTGCTGCGCAACGATATCATTGGCAACGACGCAAGCCTTGCGGCTTTGGGTACGTTTACGCAGGCCGAAATTGATGCGTTTGGCGAGGGGTACGATTGGCAGGACGCCGCGCTGCGCACGGCATGGACGCAAAATCACCAGCTTTCCCTTTCGGGCGGTGATGATAAAACCAAGTACCTCATTTCGGGTAGCTACTACGACCGGCAGGGCGTAATCGTAAACAGCGGCTTCGAGCGCTATGCCTTGCGGACAAACCTGCAGCGGCAGGTAAGCAAACGGCTCAAAACAGGCCTGAATCTTTCGGCAAGCTCCTCCAAGCAAACGGGGGTTAGCATCACCCCCAGCATTAACGCCACGGATGCTTACTCGTCGGCGCTGCTAACTTCGCCCGTGGTGCCCATCTATGAAGCCGACGGAAGCTACCACTTTGACGATACTTACGTGCCGGATTTAAACTCCATAGCCAACCTGACGGACGTTGCCAACGAAACAAAAGTAAACCGCACTTTTGGCAATTTCTTTGCCGAGTACGCAATCCTCCCCGAGCTGACGGCAAAGGTCAACGCCGGCGCTGACTTGATCAACGCCAAGCAAAATTTCTACGCACCGTCGTACACGGTGGGAGGATTGAGCACCAATGGAGCTGGTTTTGTCGGGAGCCACTTTACCCGGTCGTGGCAAACGGAGCTGACGGTAACGTACGACAAAACTTTCGGCGGCCATAACCACCTGACGGTGCTGGGCGGATATACCACGC
This sequence comes from Prevotellaceae bacterium, assembly GCA_031257655.1. Taxonomy (GTDB): domain Bacteria; phylum Bacteroidota; class Bacteroidia; order Bacteroidales; family UBA932; genus JAITMY01. Next base: position 855 of record JAIROF010000233.1, read on the forward strand.
AAAACATCTACTCGGAAAGCGCCCTTGCCTACGCAACCAACTTTTTGAGCGACATCACCGGGTACAACGACCTGGGGAGCGGATCGCCCTCCCAGCCGTCGAGCAACGCCGTCGCTTCGGCGCTCAACTCGTGGCTGGGTCGCGTGAACTACTCCTACAAAAATCGCTACAACGCAACGGCATCGCTTCGCGCCGACGGATCATCCAGATTTGCGCCAAACTACAAGTGGGGATACTTCCCTTCGCTGGGCTTGTCGTGGAACGTCAACGAGGAAGAATTTCTCAAAAATCATACAACGATTAGCAACCTCAAGCTCAGGCTGAGCGCCGGCAGCATCGGCAACCAGGAGATAGGAGATTTTCAGTATGTTTCGAGGTATTCGCCGGTGATATACAGCTTCGGGCGGCAGCTGACCAACGGCTACGCTCCCGTTAATATAGCCAACAACGACCTGAAGTGGGAAACTACTACGCAGTATAACGTCGGGCTGGATTTTGGGTTGCTCAAAGACCGCATCGGCTTTATTGTCGATGCCTACTACAAGCTGACCGCCGACTTGCTGGTCGCGGTACCCATTCCTACCTCAAGCGGGTATGCTCAGGGGCTAAAAAATGTGGGCAACGTTTCGAACAAAGGCGTCGAATTTACCGTCAACGCCGACGTTATTCGCGGGCGAAAGGCAAAATCTTTCGGCTGGCATACTGCCCTGACCTTTGCCCATAACCAAAACCGGGTGGAAAGCCTGGGTGACGATGTGGATTCCTATACGCCGCGCGTTCCTAACCAGAATATCGGGTGCTTTGATCCGCTTATCGTGCAGGAGGGCTACGCTCTGGGCACTTTTTGGGGGTATAAAACCAATGGCATCGTACAAACGGGCGACGACATATCCTCCATTCCCGTGCCCACATGGACGACAGGTGTGCAGCCCGGCGACCGCCGATATGTAAACTACGGCGGCGATCCTAACGTAGTTGATGAGGATGATCGCGTGGTGCTTGGAAGCGCCCAGCCAAAATTTACATTCGGATTTACGAATACTTTTTCCTATCGGGGGGTTGATTTGAGCGTCCTGATACAGGGCAGCTACGGCAACAAGCTCTACAACGCCCTGCGCGCGCAGCTGGAAATTACCTCTACGGTGAGCAACGTGCTGGGTGAGTTTAGAGACCGGTGGACAACGTCAAACCCGTCGAACGATGTGCCTCGCGCTACCAATGCGCCCAGCTCGGTGGTCACCGACAAGCTGGTTGAGGACGCCTCGTACCTGCGCCTGAAAAGCGCCACGCTGGGTTACGCTTTGCCCCAAAGCTGGACCCGCAGGGGAAAGCTCGAAAAGGTACGAGTGTTTGTCAGCGGGCAAAATCTCCTTACGCTCACCGGCTACAGCGGCTACGACCCCGAAGCTAATACCTACGAGCAAAACAGCCTTTATCAAGGCATTGACTTTGGGGCTTACCCATCGGCCAAAAGCTGGCTGGCCGGCATTGAAATAACCTTTTGAGCAAACAACAATTTTTGAACTAAAATATAGCATAACGATGAAAAGGATAATACAACCACTACTAATAGCCGCTGCGCTTACCTCGTGCAACAAGCTCGACCTTGAGCCCATAGGCGCCATCACTAAGCAGCAGTTTTTTAAAACCGACAACGACGCCTTAGCCGCAACCACCGGCATGTACCAGGCGCTCACCTACCCGGGGGGAGAGCAGGCGCTGTACGGGCGCAACCTCTACTTCCTCACGGATATGGGTACAGACTACGCTGCGGCAGGTGCGTCGGCCTCCAACTACCATGTGCAGTCTGTCAGCCGGCTTGCCGTTGAAGCAAACAACGACCGCGTGGCGCTCGTATGGACGCAAACCTACAGCGCTATCAACCGCGCCAACATCGCAATCGACAACATCCCGAGCATTGTCGGCGGAAACCCTGCGCTGAGAGCACGTCTCGTCAACGAAGCCAAGTTCGTTCGCGCCTTGCTCTACTTCAACGCCGTGCGCCTTTGGGGAGACGTCCCGCTGGTGCTGCACGAGGCGGAGGAGATGAAGAATGAGGCGCTGAAAGTTGGGCGCTCCGACAAGGAGCTGGTGTACGCCCAAATAATCGGCGATTTGAACGATGCTCTGGCGCTGCCGACCACCTACGCCGCCGCCGACAAGGGGCGACCAACCAGCGGCGCCGCCAAAGCGCTGCTGGCAAACGTTTACCTTACCCGAAAGGAGTGGAGGAGTGCTCGCGAAATAGCCGGGAATATTATTGCCAACGCAGACTTGTACGGCTACAAGCTGGTTGACGATTTCGGCGAGCTGTTTACCAAGCCGGATAAGAAAAACGGGCCGGAGCACGTTTTCTCCGTGCAGTTCGAAGACGGGCAAACCGGGCTGACAGGCTATACCGGAAATATGCTGCCGGCGGCGTCTTACTTTGGCCCCGTGGCCATTGAGCCCGCAGACATACCCTCAAACGACTCCATCCTTTACCTGCGATACATCGACAGCGGAACGATAAAGGACAAGCGCCGCGATGTTTCCTTAATCAAGCAAACGGTGGCGGGCGTCAACCCCGAAACGCAGCAGCCGGTGTACTACACCTTTCCTCGGGCGCTCTTCATCAAGTACGTGAGCGACATTACCCGGTCGTACATACTCCGCAGAAGCGACCCCATCGACTTTCCCCTCATCCGCTACTCGGAGGTGCTGCTGATATACGCAGAGGCGCTCAACGAAGAAAACGCCGCGCCGCCAACGGAAGCCTACGACGCCATCAACCAGGTGCGCCGCCGCGCCTTTGGCGAGCTGCCCTACACCCAGCCATCTTCCAAGCCCGGCGTGGATTTGAGCGGGCTGAGCAAGGAGGATTTTCGCAAGGCGATACAGAGCGAGCGCCTGCTTGAGTTTGTGCAGGAAGGTAAGCGATGGTTCGACCTCGTGCGCTGGGGGACGCTGGTGGAGGAGGTGAGCAAGGTGTCCTTCAAAAGCGCCGTTTCCGAAAGGAACTACCTCTACCCTATTCCGCAGGAGCAAAGAGACCTGAATCCCGACGGGCTGTGGCAAAATACGGGCTACTAATCGCCATCACAAAAAAAAAATCATCATCATAAATCCTAAAAAAAATGAAAACAGACACAGGTACAATGCTCAAAAGTAGCTGCTGTGGCTTGCTTGCCGGCTCGCTGCTGGCAACCGGCTGCGGTCAGCCGGCGCATCATGGCGCCAAAAGCTCCGGTTTTCCCGGGAAAATAGGAAAAACGTACGACTCCTCTGAGGAGTACTTCGTGCAGCACCACCCCCAAGCTCCGCAGGGCGCACCCAACGTAGTGTGGGTGCTGCTCGACGACGTTGGCTTCGGGGCAAGCAGCGCGTTTGGAGGGTTAGCCCATACGCCGGTGCTCGACAGCTTAGCCAACCACGGGCTGCGCTACACCAACTTCCACACCTGCGCCATCAGCGCGCCCACCCGCGCCTCGCTGCTCACCGGGCGCAATTCGTCATCCGTGCACATGGCGGGCTTTGGCCACGAAATTCTCTCCGCCGGCTTCCCGAGCTGGGACGGGCACATCCCCGCATCGGCGGGAACCATTGCCGAAATCCTGCGCGACAACGGCTACAACACCTTTGCCGTGGGCAAGTACGGCCTCACCCCCGACGCCGATATTACCAACGCCGGCCCGTTTGACCGCTGGCCGTCGGGCAAGGGCTTTGAGCACTTCTTTGGCTTCCTCGGCTCTATGTGCGACCAGTACAAGCCCCCCTTAGTGGAGGACAACGCCTACGTTACGCCCAGCGGACGGCACCTGAGCGAGCAGATTACCGATAAGGCCATCAGCTTCATTGCCCGCCAGCAAAAGGCGGCTCCGGGCAAACCGTTTTTCCTCTACTACTCCCCCGCCGCAACCCACTCGCCGCATCAGGTGGAGAAGGAGTGGCGGGATAAGTACAAGGGCAAGTTTGACGAAGGATGGGATGTGTACCGCGAAAAGGTCATTGAGCGGCAAAAGCAGCTGGGGCTTATCCCCGCCAACGCCCAGCTGCCGCCCCGCGAGCCGCGGCTGGAGGCCTGGAGCGACATCGACCCGCAGCGGAAAGCGCTCTTTGCCCGCTTCTTTGAAAACTATGCCGGCTACTTAGAGTACACCGACTACGAAATAGGGCGCTTAGTGGCCTACCTGAAGGAGGCAAACCTGCTGGAGAATACTGTGATATTCGTCGTTGTTGGCGACAACGGCGCCAGCAAGGAGGGGTTTTACGACGGGCAGGTGTTTGAAAAGCTGGGGGCGCTCAGCAGCAGAGACAGCATCCTTGCCGTCAACCTCAAGCATATCGACCTGATAGGCGCCCCACAGTCGCACGTCAACTACCCGCTGGGCTGGGCGCAGGCTGCCAACACGCCCTTCCGCCTCTGGAAGCAGGACGCCCACAGCGAAGGCGGCACGCGAAACCCGCTCATTGTGTACTACCCAAAGGGAATCCGGGAAAAGGGCGGCATCCGCGCGCAGTACGGACACGTAGTAGACCTTTTGCCTACCACTACGGAGCTAATCGGCATTTCCCAGCCCGAGTACATCCGCGGGGTGAAGCAAGACCCCATTCACGGAACGTCGTTCCTCTACTCTTTCAACGACGAAAAGGCGGCGTCGAAGCACACGCTACAGCATTTCTACGTTTTTGGCGCTCGCTCCCTCTACAAAGACGGGTGGAAAGCGGCAACCGCCCACCGGCCGGACAACGTGGACAACGCCTCCTCCCTCTCCGCCACGCCTAACTTCGCCAAGGTAGACCCGCAGCGCTTTGAAAAGGACGTTTGGGAGCTCTACAACCTCAACGAGGACTTCAACGAGCTGAACAACCTCGCGGAGCAGCACCCCGAAAAGCTCGAGGAGCTTAAAAAGCTTTTTGACGAGCAGGCCAAAAAGTACCACCTTGAGCCCCTCCTCGACTGGTATGACCTCCAAAAAAGCTTTGAGCACAGGGTGAAAGCCGGGCGGAGCTTTTGGAAAAAAGCGGAGTGAAGCGCTATCCAACCGGCAGTAGCGCCCCGTCTTCGGCAGAAAAAAGAAAGCTTGTTTTTACCTTATTTAAAAAACAAAACGACCTTAGTGGCAATAAGATACCAATTCATCATCCAACCTTATTACCTACCAATGGCGGAGCGGTACTTCCCGTCATTGGTAACGCAGTGAAGAACCTGAGCAAAGCGGAGTTCGGCGCAGCCAATCTTTCCATAGCACCTCAAAAAAGAATTAGCCTAAATTTGTCAAATGGCACAAACACAGGGACGACACTTGAAAACGCCGCCGGCGTTTTCTGGGGAAGAGGGAAGCGAGTCCGCCGTATCCGTATGCTAAAGCATACGGTTAAGCAAGTGTCGTCCCTGCGGGGTCAGAAATATCAACTCGTAATGGCGAAAGGGACGACGAAAGATGGTGGCTGCTTACGGCCAAAAAAATACCACATTCGTGGTATTTTTTTTGACGTAAGAACACACCTTCCCTTTGAACTCGTGATTCGTCACAAAACACATCCAAACTTTACCTTACCCCCCTAATTTTTCTCTTTTTACGTAATAGGTTTCACACCGAGGTTGCCGAGCAAGTCTGTCGTCTTGCGAATGCACTCGGCATCGTGCCAATGGAGCGTAACGCAGAGTTTGAGGTTTTTAGAGGTTCCCAAACAAAATAGCGATGGTTATCGGATATTGCTGAAAGCGCTTGCACCGCAAAAGTTGAAAGCTGAAAAACGCCGACATGCTTCCATGTGGGCGTTTTTTTAATCTTTAAATCTTGTCTCCGCTCCGACCCCGGTCAGCTTCGTTTAAGGGAAGCGCAATGAACCTCCAGGGCTTGTTTTTCCATGCGCCGGCGTAGTCAACGCCCACGCGCTTGCCGGTGGCTATTTGCGGTGCAGGCTCGCAGTTGTCCACCACCCAGATGCGCGTGGAGGTGAGCAAATCCTCGGCGTAGAAGCTTTTGTCGAGCCTTAGCAGCTTGCCCACGCGCCCCGGGCCAAGGGCGCCCTCAACGCCACGAATGAGCGCCGCCTGAGGGTTGCCTTCGCCGGACGTAACAAAGTTGAGCAGGTGGTGCATGCCGTAAATGAGGTACACGTACACCCGGCCGCCCCTGCCGTACATCACCTCCGTGCGGGGCGTGCGCCCCTTGCTGGCGTGGCAGGCAAGGTCTTCCTCGCCGCGGTACGCCTCAGTTTCCACAATGCGGTGCAGCGTCACAGCGCCGTCGTGCTGCCGCGCAATGTACTTCCCCAGCAGGTCGGGGGCAACCTCCAGCACGTCGCGCTCAAAAAAGCTTGTCGGTAAACGCATAGAATTACAGGTGGGATAGGTGAACCGTAAAGGTACATGAAAATCCCGGATTTTCATGCGTGCAAAATAAAAAAAGTTTTTCTACAGAGAAAAAGCACATGAAAATCCCTGATTTCCAAGTGCACGGTATGAAACAAGGGGGGCACAGAGTAAAGGCACAAAACAGCTGCGAGGGAGGCAAGAAAAAAGCCGATGCCCATGCGCGGCTCCCTAAAAGCTTCGCTGCAGCAGCTCCATCATCAGCCTCAACTCCTCCTTTTGCCGTCGCTTCCACAGCCTTGCGTACTTGGTGCGGAGCAAACAGGTAGAGGGCACTTTCCCGGCCACATAGCGCAGCTTCTTCTCAAACGTTGCGAACGTTTTTTCGCTGTCTTTACAGTAGCTTTCTATTATTCGTCCGGCCTTCTCAAAACGGGCTACTTCCTGTTCGGTGACAATGAACATATCGCCCGACGCTACCCGGCTATAGGTTTGTGGGTCATTCGGCAGCAGCATGAATATTTTATCGTTGGTTTTCTCGTTGGTGCTGTAGTACTGCGCGTACTGCTCGGGCGTCAGCTCATAAAATTCCTCTTTTGCAGGCAAAAAACCCAGCCTGAAAACAGCGTTGACGGCTTCTACCGAAAGATAGAGTTTCAAAATATCCATATTTTCACCAATTTAACGGGTTATAAATCCTCCGACCGAGATGCGCATTTGCTTGTAGAGCAGCCGCTTGCCACATCTTTAGGCGTTGAGAGCTGGCGCAGCGCGCTTTTGGTACGCCCGTGCAAATTTACAAACAAAATGCCGATGCACAAGGATAGCGCTGCTACTCCGGGGCGGCAACCTTTTTTACGGGAGCGCAGCCTGCCGGACAGCGCAATCAGCTCAAAATTAACGGTTTACAATATTCACGCGAGGCGTTTTTAGCGGCCATTGCCGGTTTTATGGCCACCCTTTTATATTGGTCGAAGCTTTGCCATAACCTTAATTAACATATTTGCCTTGCGCCATATCTCCCAAAATGCTACTTTTGCAAAAGTTAATCGGATTATTAAATAGAGAAATTAAACCACGGAATTAAACATGCCTGCCAACAACCATACCGCTACAGAGCAAGCGATTTTAAAAGCCGCCGAAGAGGTGTTTTTGAGCAAAGGATTTATCATGGCAAAGACGGCGGATATTGCCAAGCTTGCGGGGGTAAATCAGGCGTTGCTGCACTACTATTTTCGCACGAAAGAAAACTTGTTTGAGGCGGTATTTGCGCAAAAAATAAAGCACCTCATGTCCATCATCTACGACGTGCTGGGAAGCGACATCCCGCTGATGGAAAAAATTAAGGTGCAGGTAGAAACACAGTTCGACTTTTTGCTGAGCAACCCCAAGCTGCCCTTTGTGGTCATCAGCGAAATAGCCCGCGTGCCCCAGCGTACCGAAAGCTTCAGGGCAATGGTAAGCCAGCAGGTGACGAAGATAATCGAAAAGCTGCAGGCCGAGCTGGATGAGGCGCACAGCGAGGGAAAAATCCGCAAAACATCGGCCCTCGATTTGATGATAAGCGCCATTTCGCAAAACGTTTTCCTTTTTTTGGCGCATCCCATTTTTCAGGCGTTGACGAACATGTCCGATGAGGATTTTGAAAAGTTCGTAGCGCACAGAAAGCAGGAAAACGTTGCTTTCATCCTGAACAGCCTGAGACCGGAGGAATTGAGAGTTGAGAATTGAGAATTGAGAATTGAGAATTGAGAGTTGAGAATTGAGAGTTGAGAGTTGAGGGCTATACTGTATGCTGGTATATTTTGTGGACAGGCTGCGCCGAGTTCCGCTTCGCTCCAATTCCCCGCAGGGAATTAATAACCCGCATTGCGCCCTGCCTAAACCGGAGCGAAGCGGAGCTCGCGAACACCTTTAAAAATAAAAAAAGGTGAGCAAAGGCAGGACTTGACCAGCAGCTAAGAATATCGCTAATATCATTGAACATCTATACAGCAAGTAAAATTATGGGAACAGCATCAAAAAAAAGTAGCTATCGCTTGAGGAGGAATGATTACCAGTGGCTTTTTGCAAGCTGTGGGGCGATTTTTGCGCTTTTGTGCAGCGCCTCGCTCAAGGCGCACCCGCCTGTCACGCTGGAGCAGTGCAGGGCGCGGGCGCAGGCGTGCTACCCCCTGGCAAGGCAGCGCGGGCTGGTCGAAAGCGCCCTAAAGCTCAACCTCTCTAACCTCAACAGGGGCTACCTGCCGCAGGTTTCGCTGGCGGCTAAGGCGTCATACCAGTCGGATGTAACGCAAATCCCGATAGATTTTTCCGACATCCCCGGCCTGAGCGCCATCAGCATCCCCAGCCTGAGCAAAGAGCAGTACGGCGCAACGCTGGACGTAACCCAGGTGCTGTGGGACGGAGGCGCCATCAGCGCACAGAAAAAAACGGCTATGGCGGGGGCAGCGCTCGAAGCGCGGCAGCTGGAGGCCGAAATGTACGCCCTCAACGAAAAGGTCAACCAGCTCTACTTCGGCATCCTGCTGGCCGACGAGCAGCTCCGGCAAAGCGACCTGCTGGCGGAGGAGCTGCGCCGCAGCTACGACCGCACGCTCAGCTGCATCGAAAACGGGGTTGCCGGACACGCCGACTTGGACGCCGTAAAAGTCGAGCAGCTCAACCTCAGCCAGCGGCAAGCGCAGCTACGGGGCGGCAAAAAGGCCTGCTGCGAAATGCTCGCATCCCTGACGCTGACGCCAGACAGCGCCTTCCTCACCCTCCAAAAACCCGCAGACGACTTGCCGCTGCTCCTGCAAACGGACAGCCTCCCCGGCCTCCTGCTGCTCAACGCGCAAAGCGCCTGCCTCGACGCGCAAAAAGACAACATCCGGGCGGCGTCGCTCCCCAAGCTGGGCGTTTTTGTGCAGGGCGGCTACGGAAAACCGGGGCTTGACATGCTGAGCAACGACATCGCCCCGTTTTACATCGCCGGCGCACGGCTCGCTTGGAGCCTTGGCAGCCTCTACACGCAGGCCAACGAGCGAAAAAAGCTGGAGGTCAAGAAAGCGGCGGTGGCGCTGCAAACCGAGGCCTACCTGCTCAACCTCAACATCCAAAAGGCGCAGCTGACGGAAACCATACAGAGCATTCGCGACATGATCAAAATGGACGACGACATTATTGCCCTGCGCGAAAGCGTGAAGAAAGCGGCGGAAGCGAAGGTGGAAAACGGAACGCTTAGCGTAGCGGAGCTCCTGCGCGACGTTACCGCCGAAAATCTGGCAAGGCAGGTGCGCGCTATGCACGAGGTGGAGCTGATGAAGGCCATTGCAGAGTACAGCCAGCTGCTCAACGGGCAGTGAAGCGGTTTCACGAAAATAAGCACCGAAAATGAAGCACCAAAAAGGAGGCTACGAAAATGGAGTACCTAAAAATAAAAAAACAGCAAATTATGGGAACAACAGGAGCAATCGTAAGCGGCAATCGGCTGCGGAAGAAAGGCAATCGGCTGCGGAAGAAAGGCAACCACCGGCGGCCAGCCGTCGGGCGTTGGCTGATGCCGGCGCTGCTGCTTGCGGCGGCGTGCAGCGGAAGGCTGCAAAAGTACGACGCCACAGGCGTATTTGAGGCTACGGAGGTGGTAGTATCGGCGGAGGCTACCGGCAAGCTGCTTTGGTTTGACGTAGAGGAGGGCATGCTCCTGCAAGCCAACCTGCCGGTGGGCTGCGTGGACACCGCGCAGCTTTGCCTCCAGCGCCGGCAGGTGCAGGCGCGCATCAAGGCAGCGCAGAGCCGGCGCGTGGACATACCCGTTCAAACAGCCGCCCTTGAGCAGCAGGTGGCCACCGCAAAAAATGAGCTGCGGCGCTTTGAAAACCTCCTGAAATCCGACGCCGCCACCCAAAAGCAGGTGGACGACCTCCGCGCTCAGGCAGCGCTGCTCGAAAAGCAGCTCGCCGCGCAAAAGTCGGCAATGGAAACGGCCAACAGGGGCGTTGCCAACGAAACGCTTGCGCTCAAAGCCCAGCTCGAGCAGCTCGACGACCAGCTGAAAAAGTGCGCCGTCGCAAGCCCAATAGCGGGAACGGTGCTCACAAAATACGCCCAGCAAGGCGAGCTGGTGGCAACGGGAAAAGCGCTCTTTAAGGCGGCCAACTTGGAGTGCATGACCCTCCGAGCCTACATCTCCTCAAGCCAGCTTACGCAGCTCAAAATCGGGCAGCCCGTCAACGTGTTTGCCGATTTTGGCGAAAAAGACGCCAAAGCCTACAGCGGCGCCATCACCTGGATTTCCGACAAGGCTGAGTTCACCCCAAAAACCATCCAAACGCGCGACGAGCGCGCCAACTTGGTTTACGCCATAAAAATTGCCGTCAAAAACGACGGATACATCAAGCGGGGAATGTACGGAGAGGTGGATTTTCAATTAGGAATTGCCATGTAGGGGCGGGGTTCGCCCGCCCAATTGTGCAATCGCTGCAATCCGTGCAATCTGTGCAATCTGTGCAATCTGTGCAATCTGTGGATCATTATACCCACTGCGAAACATCAGCTTCTAAAACTCCAAAAAATCGATAACTCAAAAACCCGAACCCCGAGCAATGTCACCCCAACACACCCCTACCATCAGCAGCCAAGGGCTCTGCAAGCGCTACGGAAAGGTCGAGGCGCTGCGCAGCGCTTCGCTTGAGGTGGAGCGCGGCGAAATATTTGGGCTTATTGGCCCCGACGGCGCCGGAAAGAGCACGCTCCTCCGCATTCTCGCCACCCTGCTTCGCGCCGACAGCGGGCAGGCCGCCGTAGAGGGGCTGGACGTTGTGCGCGATTTCCGCGCCATTCGCAGCCGACTTGGCTACATGCCCGGCCGCTTTTCGCTTTATCAGGACTTGAGCGTAGAGGAAAACCTGAACTTCTTTGCCGCGATATTCAGCGTTGCCGTTCGCGAAAGCTACCCGCTGATATGGGATATTTACCGGCGGCTGGAGCCGTTCAGAAGGCGGCGTGCCGGCAAGCTGTCGGGCGGAATGAAGCAGAAGCTGGCGCTCTGCTGCGCCCTCATCCACAAGCCCTCCGTGCTGCTGCTGGACGAGCCTACAACCGGCGTCGACCCCATTTCGCGCAAGGAGTTTTGGGAGATCCTGGCGCAGCTGCGGCGGCAAAACATGGCGATTGTGGTCGCCACCCCCTACATGGACGAAGCGCTGCGCTGCGACAGAATCGCCCTGATGAAGGAAGGAGCTTTCCTCAAAATCGAAACCCCGAAGAACATCATCAGCCGCTTTCCGCAAACGCTCTGGTCGGTGCAGGGAGACCCAATGTACAGGCTGCTAACGGATTTGAGGCGCCACGAGGACATCATTTCCGCCTACGCCTTTGGCGATGCGCACCATGTAGCGGTGAGGAGCGGGCGAATTTCCACGCTACAGCTCGCAGAAAACCTCAAAACGCTACGCTACGCCAACGTCGAAGTAAAAGAAATTCAGCCAACCATCGAAGACTGTTATATAATGGTTAATGGTTAACGGTTAATGGTTAATGGGCTGACGCACGACATTCGCTGTCATCCATCATTTGGCGTCAACCCCAATTAAACATTAATCAGGTGTTAGGCACAAGCACATCAAGTATCAAGTATCAAGTATTAAGTAATAAGTGTTAAGTGTTAAGTAATAAGTATCAAGTTCACGCATTAGGCATTAATCGTTAGTCCGGCGTAAGCCCATTAACCGTTAACCATTAACCATTAACCATTAATCATTAGTCCGGCGTAAGCCCATTAACCGTTAACCATTAACCATTAATCATTAAAAATTAATTATCGTGAAGACAAAACAGAACATTTTGAAAGAAAAGAGTTTTAAGTTTGCGGTAAGGGTTGTAAATTTATACAAGCATTTGTGTGATGAGAAAAAGGAGTTTGTTTTATCCAAGCAAACTTTGCGCAGCGGCACGTCGATAGCCGCTATGGTGCGCGAGGCGGAGCATTCGGAAAGCAAAGCAGACTTTATCCACAAAATGGCCATTGCCCAAAAAGAAATCAACGAAACCATGGTTAGAGCTATTGTGCGCAACAGAATTTTTGTCGGACAAAGAGTTTGACAGCATCAACAGCGATGCTATAGAGCTAATAAAAATACTCACAACCAGCATCAAAACCGCCAAGAGTAATGGTTAATGGTTAATGGTTAATGGTTAATGGTTAATGGTTAATGGTTAATGGTTAATGGGCTGACGCACGACATTCGCTGTCATCCATCATTTGGCGTCAAACCCAATCAAACATTAATCAGGTATTAGGCACAAGCACATCAAGTATTAAGTAATAAGTATTAAGTAATAAGTAATAAGTATCAAGTTCACGCATTAAGCATTAAGCATTAAGCATTAAGCATTAATCGTTAGTCCGGCGTAAGCCCATTAACCGTTAACCATTAACCATTAACCATTAACCATTAATCGTTAGTCCGGCGTCAGCCCATTAACCATTAACCGTTAACCATTAACCATTAAAAAAAGATGCATGCTATTTTTACAGAAAACCTCACCAAGCGTTTTGGGAGCTTCACGGCGGTGGACAGCATTACGTTTGGCGTAGAGCGGGGAGAAATTTTCGGATTTCTGGGCGCCAACGGCGCGGGAAAAACCACCGCCATGCGCATGCTGTGCGGGTTGAGCAGGCCCACTTCGGGCAAGGGCGTGGTGGCGGGCTACGACGTTGCCCGCGAGCCGGAAAGGGTAAAGCGGAGCATTGGCTACATGAGCCAAAAGTTTTCGCTGTACGAAGATTTGAAGGTATGGGAAAACATCCGCCTGTTTGGCGGAATTTACGGCATGGGCAACAAGCTGATTGCCTCAAAAACCGAGCAAACGCTTGCCCATCTCGGCTTTGAGGCGGAGCGCAACACGCTGGTAAAAGCCTTGCCCTTGGGCTGGAAGCAGAAGCTGGCCTTTTCGGTGGCCATTTTCCACGAGCCGGAGGTAGTATTTCTCGACGAGCCTACCGGAGGCGTTGACCCCGCTACGCGCCGCATGTTTTGGGAGATGATCTATCAGGCGGCGGAGCGCGGCGTCACCGTTTTTGTAACCACCCACTACATGGACGAAGCCGAGTACTGCGACCGCATCTCCATCATGGTCGACGGGCGAATTGCGGCGCTCGACGCCCCGAAAAACCTGCGCCGGAGCCTCAACGCCCCCAACATGGACGCCGTGTTTCAGCGCGTAGTGGAGCGCCGACCGTAACCGCCCCAAATCGCCGGCAGGAAAATCGCCAACATGAATCGCAACACAGCGCACAGCGCACAGCGCCATCGCGCCACAGCGCGCAGCACAAAAGCAATATTAAACCAACAAAAAAAACCACAGCCATGCGGCACCACCAGCTTCACATTTCGCTATTCAGCCTTCCGCTCGTAAAGAAGGAATTTTGGCACATCTTTCGGGACGCGCGCAGCATGTTGATTTTACTCGTGATGCCCGTTGCGCAAATCATCCTCTTTGGGTTTGCCATCACCAACGAGGTCAAAAACGCGCAGGTTGCCGTTTTCGACCCGTCAAAGGACGCCGTCACCACGCGCATCACCGAGCGCCTGCACGCCAGCCGCTACTTCGACGTAGCGCGGCGCCTGGGCAGCGCCGCCGAAGCCAACGACGTGTTTCGGGAGGGCGGGGCAAGCCTTGCCGTCATCTTCAGCGAAAGCTTCGGCGAAAGCACGTCGCGCACCGGCGAGGCCACGGTGCAGCTCATAGCCGACGCCACCGACCCCAACCAGGCCGCCACGCTCACCGCCTACGCATCGAGCATCATTGCCGACTGCCGGCAGGAGCTGCTGGCCGAAAGCAGCATACCCATTCGCGTAAAGGCGCAGGTCAACATGCTCTACAACCCCCAGCTGCTGGGCGCCTACAACTTCGTCCCCGGCGTAATGGGCATGATTTTGATCCTCATTTGCGCCATGATGACCGCCCTTTCCGTTGTCCGCGAAAAGGAGACCGGCAGCATGGAGGCGCTGCTCGTGTCGCCCGTCAGGCCGCTGGCGCTCGTCTTCTCCAAGCTCGTGCCCTACTTTGCCCTCTCCGTCGTCAACCTCGCCACCATCCTGCTCCTGTCCGTTTTCGTGCTCCACGTGCCGGTGAGCGGAAGCCTCCCGGCGCTAACGATGCTTTCGCTGCTCTACATCCTCGTTTCGCTTGCGCTGGGCATGCTGATCTCCACCGTAGTCGCCACGCAGGTAGCGGCGCTGCTGGCCTCGAGCATGGTGCTCATGCTGCCCGTCATGCTCCTGTCGGGCATGATATTTCCGGTAGAAAACATGCCGCCTATTCTGCAATGGATATCGTGCATCGTGCCGGCGAGGTGGTACATTGCCGGCGTAAAAAAGCTGATGATCGAAGGCTTGCCCATAGCCTCCAGCCTCACAGAAATCGCCATTCTTTCGCTCATGGCGGCAGCCTTCATGGCGGCGAGCCTCAAGAAGCTGAAAAATGAAACCTAAATTTACGACAATCATGATGCTAAAATTTTTAATCGAAAAAGAGCTTAAGCAGCTGGTGCGGCACTCCTTCTTGCCCAAGCTCATCATCCTCATGCCCTGCGTGATGCTGCTGGTCATCCCGTGGGTGGCAAGCTACGAGGTAAAGGACGTCAGCGTATGCCTCGTGGACAACGACCGCAGCGCGCTCTCCGGTCGGCTGGCGCAAAAGGTATCGGCCACGGCCCACTTCCGGCTGACCGCAGCGGCCTGCGGCTACCGCGAGGCCATGCAGCACGTGGAATCCGGAAAGGCCGACCTGATTTTGGAGATTCAGCCCGGCTTTGAGCGGCAGCTGATGCGCGAAGGGGCGGCGGAGGTGATGCTTTCGGTCAACGCGGTCAACGGCGTAAGGGGCGGCATGGGGAGCGCCTACCTGCTCCACATCGTGAGCGACTACGCCGACGAGCTGCGCCGCGAGCTCCTCCCCCCAGCGAGCGCCGCAGCCGGCGGCGCCTTTCGGGTGCAGGAGCGCTACGTCTTCAACCCAAGCCTCAACTACAAAGCCTACATGGTGCCCGCGCTCATGGTGCTGTTCCTCACCATGCTCTGCGGCTTCCTGCCGGCGCTCAACATCGTCAGCGAAAAGGAAGCCGGCACCATCGAGCAGCTCAACGTTACGCCGGTAGGCAAGCTCACCTTCGTGGCAGCAAAGCTCATACCCTACTGGCTGGTGGGCTTCGTCGCCATCAGCATCGGCTTTGCGCTGGCAGCGTGGATATACGGCCTCACGCCGGCGGGGAGCTTTGCCACCATTTACCTCTTCATCGGCGTTTACGTCCTTGCCATCTCCGGCTTTGGCTTAGTCATCTCCAGCTACTCCAGCGCCATGCAGCAGGCCATGCTCGTCGCCTTTTTCTTCATCATGATACTCGTGCTCATGAGCGGCCTGTTCACCCCCGTCAGCAGCATGCCGCAGTGGGCGCAGCGCATCACCGTCGTCAACCCGCTAAAGTACTTCATGCAGGTCATGCGCATGATTTACCTCAAGGGCAGCAGCGCCGGCGACATGCTGCCCCAGCTCCTAACGCTGTGCGCATTCGCCGTGTTTTCCAACGCTTGGGCAACGCTCAGCTACAAAAAAATCGCGTAGCCATCCAAAAAGCCTGTTACTCATTTTTTTTCTCTTTTTCTGCCGAAAAAATAGCTTGATTATAAGATGATTATACAACACGTGGGCGCGTTAACACCCTGCATTGACACAATTTCAGTAAAAAAAATTTGCCCATTCAACAAAAAGAACTATTTTCGCAAATCCATATTTCACAATGGGTATTACGCTGGATATGACACTGTGACAGCTTGCAATCGCACTGGCTGTCAATGCTATTGCCGCTTCAACGTTGCCCAATCCGCATAACGTCAACAGAGCCACGGTGAAAATGGGCTTAAAATAGGTTTACGCAGCAGCGTTGCATCGTACTTTTGCTATAGAAAAAAATCAGCTATATAAACAAACAAACAAACAAAACAACCAAACAAATTTTTAATCCTTAAAAAAGTATCAACTATGAGTCAGCCAAAGGCCGCCAAAGTATCGGCCAAACAACCGAAGCAAAAAAAAGATTACAAAAAAGGTATTTCTGCGATGATCGTCGTCGTAGTGTGCTTTGTCGTTGCCCATGCGTTTTTCTACCTTTACTGCGGGGCGCCGGAACGATTTGACGACAAAGGGCATCCCATCGACGGCAACATATTTGGGACGCTATACCAGGGCGGCTTCGTTATCCCCATCGTGATAACGCTGCTGCTAACGGTGCTGGCGCTGGGCGTAGAGCGCTTCTTTGCGCTGAACAAAGCGAGCGGGCGCGGCTCCATCACAAAGTTTGTTGCCGCATCGAAAGCCAAGCTCAAAGCGGGCGACATCGACGCCGCAGAGCAGCTGTGCAACAAGCAAAAAGGCTCCGTTGCCAACATCCTCCGCGCCGGGCTGGTGCGCTACCGCGACGTGGAAAAGCTCGACCAGCTCAACAATGACGAAAAGGCGGCCATCATCGAAAAGGAAATCGAAGACGCCACCGCCCTCGAGCTGCCCTACTTAGAGCAAAACCTCAACGTCATTGCCACCATCTCCTCGCTGGGTACGCTCTTTGGCCTGCTCGGCACCGTGCTCGGCATGATCCGCTCCTTTGGCGCTATGGCAAACGAAGGCGCTCCCGACTCCATTGCCCTCTCGCTCGGCATTTCGGAGGCCCTCATGAACACCGCTATGGGTATCGCAACCGGCGCGCTGGCCATCATCGTCTACAACTTCTTTTCGGCAAAAGTGCAGGATATTACCAACGCCGTGGGCGAAGTAGGGTTTGCCGTAGGACAGACCTACGCCGTTAAGCACGAAAAGCAAGCATAGAGGCTACTAACCACTTGTTTCAAAACAAGCAAGAAAACATAAATCGACATGGGTAAAATCAAAACCAAAAAACGGGACACGTTTATCGACATGACGGCCATGAGCGACGTTACGGTGCTGCTGCTGACGTTCTTCATGCTAACGGCAAACTTTATTCCCTTAGAGCCTGTTCAGGTGATTACGCCGGCATCGGTAATGGAAACAAAAGTTCCGGACTACAACGTCATTACGGTGCTGATAGAGCCTACGGGGAAAATATTCCTGAACCTTGACCGCCCAAACGACAAGCGAGCGGTGCTCGAAAAAATAGGCGCCCGCTACAGCATCGCCTTTAGCGAGCAGGAAATAGCCAACTTCATGGAGCCAACCACCTTTGTGGGCGTATCCATTGCGCAATTGAAAGAGTTCCTCGCGCTGGACATGGAAGACCAAAAAGACTACTTCCGCCAGAGCAACGGGGTGCCCGCCGACAGCGCAAACAACCAGCTGGCCGTATGGATACAAACAGCAAAAGCCGTAAACAAAGACTTGGCTGTCTCCATCAAAGCCGACCAGAGCACCCCCTACCCCCTTGTGCGGGCGGTTACGTCAACGCTTCAAGACATAAAGGAAAACCGATTCAGCCTGATTACCACGCTGCGGAATATGCCCGAAGGATTTTAAGGGAAACAGTACATAAATCAGAATTTAAAAACTAAACAAAATGGCAGAAGTAAACACCGGCGGCGGAGGAGGTCATAGCGCCAAAAAGGGGCAGCCAAAAAAGCTAAACCTCAGGGTGGACTTTACTCCAATGGTGGACATGAACATGTTGCTGCTGACTTTCTTCATGTTCTGTACATCGCTGAGTAAGCCGCAAATCATGGACCTGGTGCTCCCCGTAAAGGAAGACCAGGTGATAACCGAAGAGGAAAAAAATAAGGTGAAAGACTCCAAAGCAATAACGCTGCTGCTGGGGAAAGACGACAAGGTGTACTACTACTTTGGCAAAGTTGACAACGACAAGTACAAAGACTACAACTCCATTCAGGAGGCAGACTATTCGCCCAACGGCCTGCGCGCCATCCTGCTGGAGCGCAACGCAAGCGCCATCCGCCAAATAGTGGAGCTCAAGCGCCAAAAGCTCCGCAAGGAGCTGAGCGAAGCGGACTTCAAGGAGCTGTCGGCAAAAGTAAAGGACGACCCCGACGGGCAGGTCGTCGTAATTAAGCCTACCGACGAATCAACCTACCGAAATCTGGTCGATGTGCTGGACGAAATGCAGATTTGCAGCATTGGCAAGTACGCCATTGTAGAAATGAGCGAAGGCGACAACTTTCTGCTCCAAAACTACTTGACAAAGGGAGTATATGGCTCCGAACGGGAAATACCTCGTTAAGGTTAAAGTTACAGTTACAAAAATAGCAAAAGATAAGTAATAAGCTAATCAAAGCAATGGGAAAAGATGCACACTTGAACTCAATAGAGTGGACGGAGCTGATTTTTGAAGGTAAAAATCAGGCGTACGGCGCGTTCTACCTTCGCCGCACCTCTTGGCGACGGCACCTGCTGGCGCTGCTCATTATGGCGGCTGCCACGGTGCTGGTGATGCTGATTCCGTTTTTGGTGGAAACCGTAAAAAAAACGCGCGAATACTTGGGTGGCGTAGACACGCAGGTAGAGCTGGCCACCATTAAGGAGGCGCCGGAAATACCTAAGGAGGTGATTAAAACGGAGCCGGAGGCGCCGCCTCCCCCACCCCTGAAGTCCTCCATCAAGTTCACCCCCCCCACCATTACCGACGACGACAAGGTGCGGGAGGATGAGCAGATGGCCTCGCAAGACCAGCTCAACGAAACGAAGGTTACCATTTCTATCGCCAACATCGCCGGCGACGACGATAACCCCAACGCAGTAGATATTGCGGAGCTGGAGCAGCACAAGGTGGTAGTGGCCGACGAGCAGCCCTTTATGGCCGTAGAGCAGATGCCCCAGTTTCCGGGCGGCGACAAGGCGCTGCGAAAATACTTAGCCGAGCAGGTGCGGTACCCCGCGCTGGCGGCTGAGAACAACATACAAGGCCGGGTGGTGATCCGCTTTGTGGTGGGAAAAGACGGCTCGGTGAGCCGCGTGGAGGTGCTGCAGGGCATTGACCGCGTATGCGACGAAGAGGCAGTGCGCGTGGTAAAGTCCATGCCCAAGTGGATACCCGGACGGCACAACGGACGCGCCGTGCCGGTGGTGTACACCGTGCCCATTGTATTTAAGCTCCAGTAAAAGGTACAGCGGCACATTAGTTTTCGCTCAAAGGCGAGAGAGGGTATTGTTGTTGGAAAAGGGCGAAATTACAAAGTTTCGCCTTTTTTTGCATTGTCTGTTTTTTTGTTAAATTTATGCTTGAATTGAATTAATTATCTACTTTACCAAAAAGAATTATTTTACTCACACAAAAAAAAGAATTATCATGAAAAAAATTATTTTAACAGCAGCTGCGTTCGCTCTTGTAGCGAATGCGTCGGCGCAGCTCAAGGTTGACGCGAATGGGGATACCCGCATTTTCCAAAACATTTATATGGAAAGTGCCTCCGGTATTTTTGGTACTACGGACAACAATGTTCCCATTACTTTCAAGGTGAACGGCCTTTTGGCCGGATATACGGGAAGTTCGATAAAGTATAACGTATCTTTTGGATATGGAGCGCTTAACTCCCAAGCATTGGGCGGCAACAATACCGCCATGGGCTATCAAGCGCTCTACTCCAATACAAGGGGTAGCGCCAATACCGCCACTGGATACAATGCACTTTACTTCAATACAACGGGCATGTACAATACCGCCAATGGATTTTTTGCACTTTACTTCAATGAAACGGGCAACTACAATACCGCCAACGGATGGCTAGCACTTTACTCCAATACAACGGGCGACTACAATACTGCCACGGGAATGGGGGCACTTCAATCCAATACGACAGGCGCCTATAATACTGCCACTGGATACGATGCGCTTTACGATAATACAACGGGTAATTATAATACCGCCATTGGTTATTATGCATATCTCAATGCCAACAATCTGAACAATGCTACTGCCATTGGTTATTATGCAACCGTTACCGGAAGCAATCAGGTGAGAATTGGCAACACCAGCGTTACCAGCATTGGCGGCTATGCCGATTGGACTAAATTCTCGGACAATCGGGCGAATAAAAACATTCGGGCAGATGTACCGGGGCTTGACTTTATCAACCTCCTGCAGCCGGTGACCTACAACCTGGATTTGGATGCCATGGACAGCTTGCTGAAAGCTGACCGAACGGAAAAAGGCGACAAAGAGGAAGAATATCTACAACCGGATACCTACAGCTTATATCTGGATAATGCAAACGGCTTGCCAAACATAGACAAACCTAAAATACCCGACGAAGATGAGCTGCCTCAAGAATTGAAAGACATAAACAAAAAGGCAAGGGAGGCCAAAGAAAAGCAGCTGCAGACCGGCTTTATAGCGCAGGATGTAGAAGCGACAGCCAAAAGCATCGGCTACGATTTTAGCGGCGTGGACGTAGATGAAGCAGGTATCTACGGGTTGCGGTATGCGGAGTTTGTTGTGCCCTTAGTAAAAGCCGTGCAGGAGCTGAGCGAACAGAACGACCGCCTGCAGGCGCAGGTACACGAATTGGCGGAGCTGGTGTACAGCTTGCAGGGAAAGGACGCTGCCCCAAGCGCAACTACGCCGAAAAGCAAAAGCACCGGCGAATCCGGAACCGGATTGCAGGTGCTTGCAGGCGCTTCCCTGCAACAAAACGTTCCCAATCCTTTCTCGCAATCAACTGTCATCCGCTATACCCTGCCGCAAGCCTGCGCTTCGGCGCAGCTTGTAGTAACTGCTACTTCAGGGCAAGCTGTCCGGCAAATACCGCTTTCCTGCTCCGGCGGAGCAGGCAGCATAGCAATAGAAGGCGGAGCCTTGCCTGCTGGCAGCTACTTCTACTCCCTCTACGTGGATGGCACGCTGATTGATACGAAACAAATGATTTTAACGAAGTAAGGAGGTGAGCTATGAAAACGAAAACATTATTTTTATCAGCAATTTTACTGCTGGCATCAGGATGCGTTGGCTACAATGATTTGCCTAAAAATGACAACGTCACAAATCTAACCGAAAATCAGGCAACCGATTTCTCTTTGCCTGAAGGATGCACGTGGAAACCTCACACTGAGCAGAGCAATGTTTACGTGATACGTTCCGTCAATGACATTCTTTCTTATATTGACGGGAAATTTCCGGAAAACATGGTTGACTTTGGGAAGCATTCGCTGATATATGCAAGAGGAATGGGTACTTCGGGAATAGACAGCATTACAAAGCAGTTGCAGCAAGTTTCAGAGAAAGAATACCTGTTGACTGTTGACATCACGAATAATGATACGGAAATAGCTCCGCTATGGAATATCGCAGTGCTGGTTCCACTTATACCGCAAGATGCGGAAGTCAGGTTAAATATTGTATTGTCCAACAATGATGATGAATTTAAAGATGTAGGCTACATCGTTGACAGTTACTCTTGTACTGATGGACTTAAAGGATATTATATCATTTCCGAAAATTTGAAAGATACCTTAATAGCGTATAATTTGCCGGATGTTTATAAACATCCTTTAGTCTTTTACGATATGGAAAGTCCAGAATATTCCTATCGGTATGAATATAAGATAGAATTTGTTTATACGATTGCAGAAAAAGAGGATATTCCAATATGTCTGGCGTTGTATCACATAAGATATCCTTATGCAAGACAAATAACAATTAAATTAGCAAGTAAGTTATGAAAAATGTATATATTATTACGATATTTTTATTATACATTCTAATACCGGCAGAAAGTTTTTCTCAAGCCAAAGAAAAACGGTATTACTATGCGTATGATGAAAAAGTGTATCTCAATGAGATAGAGAACAAATTCATAGTCAGCTTTCAAAAAGATAATATTGCCAATATCAAATCTTTGATAAATACGGCAGAAACCGAATTTACAAGCGACAGTATTTGTATTATAACGGTGGACTATTCACAGAAAGAGGGGGTAAAGAAAACTTTACTGCAAACAAAAGGCGTGAAATCCGTTCAGCCGATGTATGCTAACGATGGTGGTTCGGAAATGGGTATAACCGACGAATTTGTGGTGAAGTATAAAGCCGGTGTTTCACAAAAACAAAAAGATGAATGGCTGAAAAAACACCCTGCTGTTTTAAGGCAAGAAACGGAATTATATCTCCTTATGTCAGCCCCTGTTGGTGAAGACGCATTAGAAATTGCCAATCTATACCAGCTAAGCGGATTGGTAGAGTACAGCCATCCGAACTTTATAGCCAAAATAGAAGCGCACGCTATTCCTTCAGACCCCTACTTTGTGAATCAATTCTATTTACACAATACAGGACAAACATTTAATGGTCATTCCGGTTATGCTGGAGCGGATATTAATGCCCCTGAAGCGTGGGATATTACGAAAGGAAGTAGCGATGTAATTATAGCTGTTCTTGATCAAGGAGTTACATCCAATCATCCGGATTTACCCAATACACGACAAGTTCGGTTAAATGGAAGTAATTTTGCAGATGGCAACGTAAATGATCCTTCACCAACAGGAGATAACAATCATGGAAATTCTTGTGCCGGAGTTATTGCCGCATCACACAATAGTGAAGGTATCGCCGGTATTGCACCGAATTGCAAAATTATGCCGGTTAGAATATTTAATTCGAATGGCTCCGGCATAAGTTCTACCCAGCTTGCGGCTGCTATTACTTTTGCAAAAAACAATGGTGCCTATATAATTTCAAACAGTTGGGGGTACACCTATGTAACTAACCCCAATGCTTATCCTGTTATAGTAGATGCCATCTCGGATGCTACGACCAATGGACGGGGAGGAAAAGGTTGTGTTGTTGTATTCTCGGCTGGTAATACCGCAACTCATGTGTCTGGGGATAATGGTTGGGTTACATTTCCTTCAAATGTGAATGTACAAGGTGTGCTGACAGTAGGTGCTTCGGACAGGTACGATGAACAGGCCGATTATAGTCCTACATCCGATTTAAGCAGCTCATATCATCAAATTGTTGATGTTATGGCTCCTTCTCACCGGGCTTATTCTTGCAACATATCAACCGAATCATTTGAATGTTGGACTATTGATATACCGGGTACTGCAGGTGACAATACTTGGAAAAATACCGGAAACTGTTATCTTCCCCTTAATGGCACCACTTTTCCTAATTCAGGAACAAACTACCAGGCATATACCGGTTACTTTGGCGGAACTTCCTGCGCTGCACCTGAAGTTTCAGCTGTTGCTGCGCTGATTTTGTCAATAAATCCAACCTTAACACAGCAGGAAGTCGCCGATATTATAGAATCAACAGCAAGAAAAGCCGGAGGTTATAATTATCAAATAACATCAGGAATACCGAACGGCACATGGAACTCCCAAATGGGACACGGAGTATTGAATGCCTCTGCCGCCGTGCAAGCCGCTTGTGCAATACC
>JAIROF010000059.1 GCA_031257655.1 Prevotellaceae bacterium
AACAACCTCAGTAGCAGAGAGATATAATAGAAATAACAACCTCATTAACCTCATTAATGTAAATGATTTATAATCAGCACAATACTTGCCGCATCATACAATTTATGACATCACCCCAATTCCGTTACCTGCATTACCTACTCAGGCTACGAAAAAGAGCCTAAAAAGGCCAATTCTTTTTTGTGTGAGCATCGTAAGCTGCGTGATATGGCAAGTATTCTTGCAGACTACAAGCCATTTACGCTCAAAGCGGAGCGGCTGTAAAGGAAATTGCTGCAAAAAGGCGGCAATTTCTGATTTGTGCAGTAAATAATTGCTATATTTGCGCCACAGTATCTTTGTTTTCATTAATAGTTACGCGCCATTTGTACCATGTATAACATCTTACGCTGCCTGTTGGGAGCGCTTTTGCTTGTATCAACATCATGTAGCAGGGAGGGAAGCGAGCAGTACCTCTTTGTCGGGACGTATGCGAAAGCATCGGACGCGGGCATCTATCTCTACCGGTTTAATACGGAAGATGGCTCGGCAACGCTTGTGCAGGCGGTGTCGGGCATCGAAAACCCCTCTTACCTGGCGCTGGATAAGGGGGGGCAGCTCCTGTATTCGGTCAGCGAAACCGAGGCGCCCGGAGGAAAAGTCTACGCCTGTTCGTTTGACCGGAAAACGGCGGAAATCCGGTTGGTGGACAAGAAGGAAACGGGCGGCGGCGGGCCGTGCTTTATCTGGGTGGATAGCCGGCGCAGGCTGGCGGTTACGGCCAACTACGCAGGCGGTAGCGTGAGCGCTTTTCCCTTGTCGGCAACCGGAGAATTGGGCGCCCCGTTGGTCTTTTCCTACGGGGGAGGCACGCCCGGAGCTGCCCGCCAGGATGCGCCGCATTTGCACTGCATCTACGCATCTCCCGATGAAAAATATTTGTACGCCAACGATCTGGGGACAGACCGGATTTATAAGTATGACCTCCTTCCGGAGGCATCCGGCGGGCTAACTATCAGGGCCGGCCAGCCGCCCTTTTTCTCCCTTCCTGCCGGCGAAGGGCCTCGCCATACGGTGTTTCATCCGGAGGGAAAGTACGCCTATCTTATCGGCGAGCTGTCCGGCCGTGTAGCCGTGCTGAAGTATGACGACGGCGATTTGTTGCCCGTTGAGCATGTAGAGGCCGATACGCTGCACGCAGCGGGAAGCGCCGATATACACGCTACGCCCGACGGACGTTTTCTCTACGCCTCCAACCGGCTGAAAGGCGACGGGCTGGCCATCTTCGCCATTGACCGCGCAAGCGGCCGGCTGGTAAAAACCGGTTTTCAGCCAACCGGCATGCACCCGCGCAGCTTTGTCATCTCCCCCAACGGAAAATTCTTGCTCTGCGCCTGCCGCGACGCGAATGTCATCCAGGTGTTTGCTATTGATAAGCAAAGCGGACGGCTGAAAAATCTTCGGAAAGATATTAGCGTAAGCCGTCCGGTTTGCCTGAAATTCGATGAGCATCAACCGTAGCAGAAAACAACCTTGCGCTACCCCGCTCGTGCCTGTTTTTCAGGCGATCGCGCGCTCGCCCCGCCCGGCGCAAAATTCAAAAAAACGCCCCTTTGAAGAAATTAACCAAACTCAGGGTAGTAGCTTGTCGTAGTTGTCGGAATACTGCGTACCTTTGAGCCTGTTAGGGCGACACACCTGCGCCGACGTTGGGGGATTTTGGATATACATCTTTGTGCTTGTAAGAAAAATCATATTTACGGTTCTGTTTTTCGGCGCTGCCGTTGGCGCGCCGTCTGCGTTTGCGCAGCGCAAGGTGCAGGAGCCTGCGCAGGCAACAGGCGCCGGCGTGAAGAGCGCGAACGACGCTGCTGCAAAGAGCGCTCAGCAGGCGGATAAGGATTTGCAAAAGCAAACGGATAAGGTCAACAAGCGAATAGAGGCGGCGACCTCGAAAATCGACGAAAAGGTGGAGAAGGCGGAGGGGCGACTTAGCAGCGCAAGCGAAAAGCTGAAGTCTGCCACCATCAAAAAGAATACCCGCATAATGCGCGCCTACCACAACCTTACCGCCTACTACAACGTGTACTTCAACGCCAACGACAGCTACAAGGAGGGCGCAAAGAAGGCGGCCAAGGACTACCCCTTCGACTACATGCAGGTGCTGCCCATCTTCCCCTTTGAGGCCAAGGAAATACCCGCCATGGTTACCGCAGAAATGGCGCGCACGCTCGAAAAAGCCGATAAAACCATCCGCAAGCACTCCATCACGGTCAAGCCCGAAATCAAAAAAGGCCGGCGCATGACCAGAGAGGAGCAGGAGTTCTACAACCGCCGCGAATTTTGCCGCTCCATCGACGATGCCTACCTGATCATCGGCAAAGCCAACATCTTCCTGCACGAGTACGACCTCGCCCTGCTCGCGTTTGACCACGTGATAGTGGAGTACCCCTACGAGCCAACGACCTACGAGGCGCGGATATGGTCGGCGGTGGTGGTGGGCGCAAAGAGCGAGGTGGCGCGCGAGCGGGAGCTGCTGACAGCCCTGTGGGGCGATAAAAAATTCCCCCCTCGGTACGCCAAGCTGCTCAACGAGGCCAACGCCGACTTGCTCATCCGCGAAAAAAAATACGGCGAAGCCATTCCCAAGGTAGAGCAGGCGCTAAAAAACACCCGCCGCGGCGTCACGCGGCAGCGCTACCACTTCATCCTCGGGCAGCTCTACCAGCAAACGGGCAACCCCGCAAAGGCAATAGCGCACTACACCTCCGTCATCCGCCGAATGCCCTCGTACGACCTGGAGTTTCATGCGCGGCTCAACAAGGCCTTCCTTTCCGTGGGGCGCCGGGGTGAGGGAATGCGCAAGATGCTCCTCAACATGGCGAAGGACGAAAAAAACAAAGACTACCTCGACATGGTCTACTACGCGCTGGCCGAAATCGAAATGAACGCCAAGCGCACCGCGCAGGCCATAGCCTACTACAAGCTCTCCGCCGCCGCCAGCAAGAGCGACAGCCCGCAGCGCATGCGCTCGTGCCTCGTGCTGGCCAAGCACTTTGAGGCCCAGGGCAGCTACGAAGACGCGCAGGCCTACTACGACAGCACGGCCATGGTCATGCCCAAAGCCCACCCCGAATACGATATGGTGAGCAGCAAGGCGCAAAACCTCGGCAAGCTCGCGGCAAACCTGCGCATCATCAAGGCAGAGGACAGCCTGCAGCACATAGCCCGCATGAGCGAAAAAGACCGCGAAAAGTACGTGGCCGCACAAATAGCGCAGGCAAAGCTTGCCCGCGAAAGCCGCCTGCGCGACGAAGAAGCAAGCGCTGCCCGCGCGGAGGCGCTGGCCGCTGCGCCGGCAGCGCTCGCCCAGCCGGCAAGCGGAAAGTGGTACTTCTACAACCCCCAGCTGGTGAGCGCGGGCGCCGCCGAATTTAGAAAAAAGTGGGGCGCGCGAAAGCTGCAGGACAGCTGGCGGCGCGACAACAAAGGATTCTCCGCCGACTTTACCATGCCCCCCGGCGGCGAAGATGCGGAAGGCGAGCCGCAGCAGCCGGCGCTGCCCGAAGACCAGACCGAAGCCTACTACCTCGCCGGCGTGCCCTTTACCGACTCGCTGATGGAGGCCTCCAACAAGCGCGTGGTAGAGGCCATGTTTGACGCCGGAATGGTCTACAAGGACTACATCCACGACAGCCCCAACGCCATAAAAATGCTGGAGGCGCTGCTCAAGCGCTACCCGGACAACCGCTACCGGCTCGAAGCCATCTTCTACCTCTACGTGCTCAACAGCGAAGCGGACGACGCCAAGCGCGCCGACCACTACAAAAACCTCCTCTTTGCGGAGTACCCCGACGAGCTGCTCACCATGTACGTGAAAGACCCGGCGTACGTTTCGGACAAGGAGGCGCACGAAAAGGCGGCCAACCGGCTCTACGCCGACGCCTACGACCGCTACCGGGCGGAACAGTACGCCGAGGCGGCGCGCCTGGCCCAGCAGGGGCTGGCGCAGTACGCAGAGCTGGGCGTGGCGGCCAGCTTTAGCCTCCTCAGCGTAATGGCCACCGGCGCCAACGGCGACATTGGCCGCTACATGGCCGGGCTGGGCGAGGTGGCCAAAGCCTACCCCAACACCGACGCCGCCGCCGCTGCGCAGGAAATGCTGGCCATTGTGCAGCAGCGAGAGCTTGCCCTTATCAGCGAGCGCGAGGCGCCGCCGGCAGAAAAGCCGGCCACGCCAAGCGTGCCCTACAGCGACGAAGATGGCCAAAGCTACCTGGCGCTCGTGGTAGGCAAAGAAGTAAACATAAACCAGCTAAAATTTAACTTTATATCGTTCAACGCGGACATTGACGCCGACGAGCTGACGGTTGACAACAGGATGCTTGGCGAAAACTTGATGCTCCTCGTCGCAGGAAAATTCAAGACCATTGCCGAAGCACTAACATACTACAAAAAAGTAAGAGCGTATCCGGCCATATTCAGAGACCTGAGCATGGAAACCTACTCCATGTTTGCCATTACGGAAAAAAACCTCGCGCTCTTTGAGCAGAGCCGAATCATTAGCGCCTACGATACGTTCTTTCAGCTCAACGTTTTAAAAAATGCTGAGTAAACAAAATGATGAACATACATATTCTTTGGATCGACGACGAGGTCGATATGCTTAGACCTCACATTATATTTTTAGAAAACAAGGGTTACACGCTTCACACGGCCACCAACGGACAGGATGCCCTGGAGCTCATTCAGGCCACCCCATTCGACCTTATATTCCTCGACGAAAACATGCCCGGCATTAACGGCATAGAAACGCTCAAGCTGATTAAGGAAATCCGCCCCATGCTGCCCGTGGTGATGATCACCAAGAGCGAGGAGGAGGACATCATGCACAAGGCCATTGGCTCCCAAATAGCCGACTACCTCATCAAGCCCGTCAACCCCAATCAGGTGCTTATCTCCATCAAAAAGGTAATCCACCACAGGCAAATTATTTCCGACCAGTCCACCGCCGACTACCGCCTGGAGTTTGGGAAGATAGCGCAGCAGCTGAGCGAAGCCAAATCCATAGACGACTGGACGGCCATCTACCGCAAGCTGGTGGGCTGGGACATCAACCTGCGGCAGGCCGGCGACGAAAACGTGCGCGAAATCCTGACCTGCCAGCTCAACGAGGTGAACAACGAATTTTGCAAGTTCATCAGCCAGCGCTACCTCAGCTGGTTTAGCCGCGCCGAAGCCGCCGAAGCCCGCCCCCTCATGTCGCACCAGCTCCTGCGCGCCAAGGTATTTCCCCATATAGCCGGCAGCGAAAAGGTGGCCTTCCTGCTCATCGATAACCTCCGCTACGACCACTGGCGAATGATTGCGCCCATCGTGCAGGAGTTCTTCAAGATTGAGGAGGACGAAATGTACTGTAGCATCCTGCCTACCGCCACCCAGTACGCGCGCAACGCCATCTTTGCAGGGCTTATGCCCTCCGAAATAGAAAAGCTGTCGCCCGAATGCTGGCTCAACGACGAGGAGGAAGGCGGAAAAAACCAGCACGAAGAGGAGTTCCTGCGAAAGCAAATGCAGCGCTCCGGCATCAGCGTGCCGCTCTACTTTCGCAAAATGGTGGGGATGGACGGCGGACGGCAAATGCTGAGCGAGCTGAGCAAGCTCAACGAATGCCGCTTTGCGGCGCTGGTCTACAACTTTGTGGACATGCTCTCGCACGCGCGAACGAGCACCGAAATCGTGCGCGAGCTGGCCGAAGATGAGGCCGCCTACCGCTCCCTCATGCGCTCGTGGTTTGAGCACTCCGACCTGCTGGAGCTGATGAAGGAGCTGGCGGCGCGAAAGTTTAAGGTAATCCTCTCCAGCGACCACGGTACGGTGCGCGTATGCAACCCCGTAAAGATAATCGGCGACCGGAATACCTCCACCAACCTGAGGTACAAAACGGGAAAAGCGCTCACCTACGACGCCAAAAATGTTTTTGAGGTCAAAAAGCCCGAGCAGGCCTACCTGCCCCGCACAAACCTGTCGAGCAGCTACGTCTTTGCCCGAAACCGCGACTTCTTTGTCTACCCCAACAGCTACGGATACCACGTGAAGTACTACCGTGACACCTTTCAGCACGGCGGAATCTCTATGGAGGAAATGCTGGTGCCCGTCGTAACGCTTACGCCAATTTAATCGGGAATTAGGAATTACGAATTAGGAATTGGCGCAGGCGTGGATGGGCGGGGGTTGCCCGCCCATCCATAGCGCCTCAAAAAAAGGGTGATGTCCATTTTTGATTGATATAATTCGCAAACAAGTGAAAATCAGCATTGTGCATAAATTGTGTGTGGGGGGCGAAAAACCTTATTCTCAACCTCATTTCCCTAACAAAACAACCTCAGTAGCAGAGCAAACAACAACATGTAATAACCTCATTACCTTATTATTAATGAAAATTGGAGGCGAGCAAACGGAAAATGAGGTAGTAAGGTAATGAGGTTGGGTTGCGGTTAGTTAACTCATTGCTAATGAGGTTGTTTTGTTGGATAAATAAGGTTAGAACCGAGCGTAGCGAGCTCACGAACACCAAAAATAAATACGAGTGAGTAACCGAGCGTAGCGAGCTCACGAACACCAAAAATAAATACGAGTGAGTAAATGAGGTTTTTTGGGCGCAAGCAAAATCTGCGAAAATTTGGGCTAATTCTTTTTTTGGATGATGTCCTTATTTATTGATGCGAAAACGTATTTTGTTGATTGCTAAGTATTTGCAATCTATTGGTAAAATTGATCACTGTTTGATCATTTGCCAGTTGAAGTTCATATCAATAGATCGCGGACGCTACCAAAAAAAGAATTAGCCCCAAAAAAAAGAGGCCGTCCGTTACAGGCGACCTCTTTTTTGTGATGCTTAGCGTCTTAGTCGGCCTTCAATGCCTGAGGCAGGAAGTATGAGGTGGCGCTTTTGGTTGACCAGAAGACGGGCGTAGTCCAGTTGTCGTCGCTTTCCACCTTGGCGTATTCGGCGGCGTTGTTGGTGCGCTCCGAATCGGGGTATTTTACCCGCTCGATGTGCATTTTGGCGTTGCTGAGCGCAACGCCGGTTTTTGTCCAGGTAAGGGAGATAGGCTCAATTTTTGGGTGCCGCGTGCGGCGCAGCTCGGCAAAGAGCTCGTACACGCCTATCAAGTTCAGGTGGATATACTTTTGCTGCATGATGATTTCCATGTCGTCCTCTACGCTGCCGGTAAGCTTGCCGGCTACTGCCGCTGCATACGCGGCGCTGTTGACGGGCTTGGCCGGCTGGAGTATTTTTTTTGCCAGCTCCGAGTAGGGGTTCAGCTTGCTTGCCAGCGTTCCGTTGGCCAGCGAGTTCATGGCGTACCAAAAGTCGATGGAGGCGTTGACCGCGTTTTCGAGGTGGGTCTTTGCGTCGCCCTGTACCGGCGCCAGGCCCTTGAGCGCCACTTCGGCGAGGAAGAGCTCAACTTCGGCGCGCGATTCGATTTTGAAGTGGTAGTCATCTACGCAGATGTAGGTCATGGGGTTGTAAAACGACCACGGCGTTCCCTGCACGTACTCGTTAGGCCCGCCGCCGGCTGCCGAGTTAATGTCGTCGATAAATACGCCTATCGAGTCAATTTGCGGGTAGATATTTATCCGCCTTGTCCTGTTGCCCAGCGTATCGATAGTAGGGCCTTTTTCTGTTGGATGCGTTCCCATCATCACGGCGAGGTTTCTGTTCCAGTTGCCCGATACCCCGTAGTATTCGGGCTGCGGGCTTGTGGCGTCGTCCGAGCGCACGAAGCCCATTGCGATGACGGGCAGGCGCGGGTCGTCCACGTTGGGGTTGTACACGCGGCTGCTTTGGTCTATTTTCATCCGCTCCATGATGTTGTCGGGGACGGTAATGCGCCAGAAGCGGTCGCTCAGCCCGCGAAAAAACATCTCTCCTCCGCCGTTGCCGGCTCCCCACGTTTGGGGGCATACTTGCCGCGATTTGAAGAGGTAGTCTTCGTCGGGGAGGTTGTTCAGCACGTCGGCGGTCAGGTACTTGCTCGCGGCTATGCCGCCATCCGACGCGCGGACGGCCGAGCGGAGTATTTGCGCGTTGATGTACTTCACCCACTTGCCCACGTCGCCGCCGAAAAAGATGTCCTGCTTGGCAAACGTAGCTTTTGCCGTCGCCGACATCTTACCTGCTATGCCGGGCAGCTCTTTGGCTATGCGGGCGTATTCGTCGAGCACAGCTTCGTAAATCTCTTTCGGGTCGTCGTAGGGGGCGAAAAAAATTCCTTCGCTTCCCCGAAAAGCGTTCTTGTAGGGTATCTTGTTGAAGAGGTCAACCGTTTGCAGCGCCACCACATTTTTCAGCACGGTGGCGAGCTCAAAGTACAGCTGGTTGTCGTCTTTTCCTTGCCCCTCCATGTTGGCCACCTCGTCGCGGATGAGCGAGTAGCTGTTGAGGTCGGTGTAGAACCAGCCAAAGCGGTTGCGGTCGTTGCCGTTGGTGCTTCGTCCGGGGCATCTTGTCGCATCCGGGTAGTCGATGGCCGCATAGTTGTTGAGCAGCGCGCCTTCATATACCTCCTTGTAGCTTTTGCCGGTGGCAGCAGGCTCCATGCCTCCCGTTACCTGAATCATCACGGGGATACCTCCGTTGCCGAACATCCAGTACCATTCGCCGTAGTCCAGCTGGAAGAAGCGCGTTTTCTGCATGTGGGTAAACAATCCCGGGCAGATATCGTCGGAAGAGGGGGTGTACGTGTTGGGATTTTCCCAAAGGCGGTCGAGCTCGCTTTCGCACGAGGTTATTGCCGCCATCAGCATGGGGGCAATCAGCATTATAGCTAACTTTTTCATAATATTTTTATTTTAGAATGAGATATTTACGTTAAATCCGTACATGCGTGCCGAGGGGTAGCTGGAGTTTTCTACCCAGCTATCGGTTCCCAGCACCGATTCGGGGTCTATGTTTTCGATGTTTTTCCAGATGTAGAACAGGTTTCGCGCCGTGAGCGCCACGCTAAGGCGTTGTACTTTAAGCGGCGCTGTCCACTCCTGCGGCAGGGTGTAGCTCAGCGCCAGCTCGCGGAACTTCACGTAGCTGTTTTCCTTAATTTCGTCGGGCTGCCAGCCGGTGGACATGTCGTGGATGAAGCTGTTGTAGTAGCTTGTGGCCGACACAACGGTAGCATTGGCCGAGCCGTCGGCCTTTACGCCGGGCAAAATCACGCCGTCGTGACGGGTGCGCCCCTGTTCGTCTGTCCAGGTTAGGCCGCCGTGCGCCTCATCGCGGTATTGCAGGGACGATTCGCTCAGCCCGTTGCCCTTGAGGTAAAAGTTGGAGTACGACAGGATGCTTCCGCCAATCCGGTAGTCAATGCCGAAGGCGAAGGTTAGCGCACCCCAACCGCCGCGAACGTTGAAGCTGGAGTTCAACCCGCCGTACCAGTCGGGGTTGATGTTGCCCACGTTGATCAGGTCGTCGTCGCTGGTGGAAATGGAGTACAGCCCGTTGTCGCCAACTATCTTAGCGCCGTTTTCGTCGCGGGCGTAGTCGCGCGTGTACAGCTGCCCCATCCGTTCGCCTTCTGCCGACCGCTGTATGATGCCGCTAACGGAGGTGTTGATTTGGGTGATGCCCGGGTAGAGCTTCACCACCTCGTCCCACTGCCGGGTTGCCGTCAGGTTGACGCTCCACTCGTAGCGATCTGCCACGAGGGGCTTTACGTTGAGCGCGAACTCCAGCCCCTGGTTGTTGACTTCTCCGGCGTTGATTCTGATGTTCTTTGCGCCGGTGGTCGACGAGAGGGGCACCGCCATAATTTGGTTGTAGAACGTGGTGTTGTAGTAGGCAAAGTCCAGCCCCACGCGGTCGCGCCGGAAGAAGCGGATGTCGAAGCCGGCCTCCATTTCGCGCTTGCGCTCCGGCATCAGGTCGCCGGAAAACAGGTCTTCCGGCCCGGTGATGTCGTTCACGCCCGGATAGGGCTGCGGCAGCGCGCGCGCCGTGTAAGTCCGCAGCGCGTAGTAGCGCGTAGCCGGGCGCCCTACATCGGCCCACGAAAGGCGCAGCTTTCCGAAGCTCATGTCGGGAACCTTAAAGTCTTCGCTAAAGTTCCAGGTGAACGATGCGCCCGGATAGAAAAACGAGCGGTTTTGCTTGGGCAGGGTGGACGACCAGTCGTTGCGCCCCGAAACCTCAAGGTAGTACCTGCTCCGCCAGCTAAAGGTAGCCTGCCCGAATACGCTGTAGAGCGCCTCGCCCTCCTGCGCGTACTTGGCCACGCGCTCGTCGTAGCTGGTAGGCCAGGTGTCGCCGTTGCTCACGCTCCAGAAGTTGGGGAGGTTGAGGTTGCCCTCCATGGTGCCGGCGCCCACCTTGTCGTAAGCTGTTTTCTTGTAGGATGGCCCCACAAAGGCGTCCACCTTCAGGTTGTTGTCTGCAAAGGCCTTGTTGAAGCTCAGCACCGCTTCGTACTGCTGAATCATGTTCTGCTCGGTGGCGTAGGAAAAGCGTCCGCCCTCCCACTTGCCGGTAGAAGCGTCCTGGCGCAGCACCTTGTCCTTGCGGATAAAGTCGGTAACGGTGTAGTCAATCCCACCCTGCAGGCGCAGCGTCAGGAAAGGCTGTAGCTGGAAGTTCACTTTGGCGGAGGTAATGGAGTGCAGCTTTTCGTCGATGTTGCGGTTTTGATTTTGGTTCCACAGCATGTCAAACAGCCCGTTGGCCTGCGTGAACGCCGATTGCCATCCCTCGTCCGCGAGGGATTGCTTTGTCCGCATGTAGCCGTTTTCGTCGAGGTAGGCGTTCTTTGCGGTGGCGATATCCACGTCGCGGTTAAAGGTGCCGTAGGCAACCAGCTGTTGCAGGTTTTGCCGCCGGTTTTGCGTGTTTACCATGTACAGGTTTTGCGAAAACTCAAGCGTGGTAAGCTCCGTTGCCTTCAGCATTCCGTTAAAGCTGAGGGCATTTTTGTCCTGCGTCTGGTTGGCCATGGTGCCGTTGTAGCCGTAGCTGGTGTACGATAGCCGGGCGCTGCCCTTTTCGTTTCCGCCCGATACGGAAACGTTAAGGTTGTCGGAGTGTCCGGTACGGAACAGCGCCATGTAGTTATCCTCGTAAGCCTGATACTTCCGCGTCGTCCCGTCGAAGAAAACGATGTCGCTTCCGTCGAACTTTGGGCCAAAGTTGTACCGGCTGGTGATGGTGTGGCGCTTGCCGTCCACCATTCTCACGTCGTATTCGTTTTCTCCCGAGCCGTATTCGTTTTGGAAGTCAATCAGCGAGTAGGGCTGCTCCCACTCGTGGCTGTAGGCTACGTTCACCGCCAGCCCCCGGGTTCCCCTGCCGCTTTTGGTGGTGATGAGCACCACGCCGTTGGCGCCTGCGCTGCCGTACAGCACCGAAGCTTTGGCGCCCTTCAGGATTTCCATGCTCTCAATGTCCGCCGGGCTAATGTCGTTGACGCCCGAGCCGTAGTCGAAGGAGCGCAGCGGGTCGTAGTCGCGCGACGCCATGCTCGACTCCTGGTCGTAGATGGGCACGCCGTCAACCACAAAGAGGGGGCGGAGGAAAGAGCTCCCGTCGAGGCTCGAGGCGTTGCGGATTTTGATTTGCACGCCGCCGGTAGGGCCTGCAACGGTGGACTGAATGCCCACGCCGGCCGCCTTGCCGTGCAGCGCCGACAGCGGGTTGGCCGTAACGCCCGACTGCACCAGCGCGTCGCCTTTCACCGAGCTGATGGCGTAGCCCAGCGCCCGCGTTTCGCGTCGGATGCCGAGCGCGGTAACCACCACCTCGTCGAGGGAGCGGTCGCTTTCGCCCAGCGTAACGTCAATGCGCCCGCGCCCGCCTACGGCCTCCTCCAGCGTGCTCAACCCCAGAAAGGAGAACACCAGCGTGGCGTTGGCGGGGGCGCTGATGGCGTAGGCGCCGCCTGCGTCGGTGTTAACGCCTACCGTAGCCCCTTTGATCACAACGCTGGCCCCCGCAACAGGGTCGCCGTTGCCATCGCGCACCGTGCCGGAGATGTTGAGATGCTGCGCCCGCAGCGACAGGGGCAGCGTGGCGCACAGCAGCAGCGATAGCAGGAGGCATTGCATACGCCTCAGCCCGCCGCAAACCGCCCGAACAGGCGCAGGCATAGCCCGCCCTGCTCGATGTTGATCGAAAAATTTTTTGCTCATAATGAATTGGTTTTGGTGAATAAAAAAAGAATGGAAAAAAATAGCAGGCGGCATAAATCTTGCGCCTGCTAAGAGCGGCATAAAAAAAGTGAACGGGCAAAGCGGCTGACCGTTCACTATAAAATAAGAAAAATAAAAGCTGTAAGCTATTGTAAAACACGAAAAATTTACGTACCTTAGCGAGCGTGTGTGTGTGTGTGTGTGTGTGTGTGTGTGTGTGTGTGTGTGTGTGTGTGTGTGTGTGTGTGTGTGTGTGTGTGTGTGTGTGTGTGTGTG
>JAIROF010000060.1 GCA_031257655.1 Prevotellaceae bacterium
GCGCGAAAAGAGATGGGATACTCGGCTTAATCCCATAAATCCCGTAAAATCCGAGTTCAGACAATAGCGGCGCCCCGTCCCGTAGGGACGGAATGTGATTGCTAATGCACCTGCCCCGCTCCGTCCTGCCGAATTTGTAATTCGGCAGCTGTGAATATAAGCATTTGTAATGCGTCAACTCAACTCAACTCAACTCAACTCATCTTATCAACCCGTATGGCAGTGGTATGGCGGGAGAAGTGGGGTTGGCCATGCAATCTTTTCATAGCACCTCAAAAAAAGAATTAGCCGCTGCGCCGCTCGGCGCAGCCAATCGCCCACCACTTCTACCATACGCCGGTGGTGTGGGTGGCGTCGAATTTGCCCCCTATTTCCGCGCAAGTAGCGGTAGAACCCCTACCTTAGATTTTCGGATTTCTGCCGCTTCGCCTGCGCCGCCGGGGGAAGAGCTGGCCGATAACCGCCGTTCCCCGCTGCCGGTGGTGGGTGGAGAGATGCCGGTCTAACCTGTCGGGGTAGGTGTCGCTAACGGTGACAAGAATCCCCGTTTCCTCTACGGCGCCAAACTCGTGGTTAATCGTGGTGCCAAAGGTTTTCATGGTTGCCGAAAGGTTCATGTAGGAGTTGATGAGCGGTGGGATGTACTCGCCCCGTGCGCGCACCTCCCGCGAAAGGATTTTATGGTCTTCGCTGTAGCAGCTTCCTGTAAACAGCGCGTCGAGCGCCGGCTTGTCGGCCTTTACATCGAGCGGAGCTATGGGGCGCACGAGGTTTTCGTTGTCGGGGAAATATTTTTGCATAAAGTAGAGCACCATGTTGCGCGCCTCTACGTTGTAGGTGGTGTACATGGTGACTTTTCCGAAGAGGTACCGCAAGGAGGGGTCGCTTGCGATTAGTCCGCCAATGCCGTTCCAGAGGTTGTCGAGCGCGTAGAGGCTTTTGGAGTTTCGGCGGGAGCTCTGGAAGTCGGGCTGCACGAACGAGCGCCCCAGCTCTATGGTGTAGGGCATGTACTCAGCCTTAAAGCGGTCGGAGAAGTGGAAGAGCTCGGAGGTAGCCAGGTCGTCGATGCTGCATTCGCCGGTGTGAATGTAGCGGTATCCCCCCAGGATTTCCTGCTCGCGCGGGTTCCATACGATGAGCTGCTTGTAGGGCTTTTTTGAGACGTCAAACCGGTCGATGTCGATCGACTTGCCCGTTCCGCCTCCCGCAAAGCGAAAGCTTATTTCGCGCAGGCGACCAATCTCAAGCAGCGTGTTGGGCGCATTGTCGTTGTCTAAGATATACAGCTCGTTGTCGCCCCTGTTCGTTTTTTTCAAGAACTTGTCTTCGCTCAGCTCCTTTAGGATAAGCCGCTTGTCTATGGGCGCTATAATTGGTTCCATCATGTTGTTTACCGGTTTAGGTGGTTGCTATTTAGTGATTTTTTTTGTTGTTAATATGCTGTTTCTGCCGAATGTAAACGCCCGGCAACGCCTCTGGGTATGGCGCTGTTGCCGAAGCCTTTATCTGTGCAAATCTGCGGGTCTGTTTTATCCGCAGATTTGCGCAGATTTTTTTTCGCATGGCAAAATGCAATAATTTCGTTTAATTCGTAATTGGGCGGGCGAACCCTGCCCCTACGCGTAATTGGGCGGGCAAACCCCGCCCCTACACGCCGATTCGTAAATTCCTAATTCCTTTCCAATTCGTAGGTTTTTTGGCGGACAAAATCGGCCCATTCGGTAATTTTTTTCTCCTTTGCGAAGGTTTCGTAAGGGATAGGTTCACCCACGCAGAGCTTAAAGGCGTTGTTTCGCTGCCGGAACAGCTCGTCGGCGAGGAAGAGCATTTCGAGGTTAGCTTTTATGCCCAAGCGCTTTCGCCAGCTTGCCAAGCCGTAGAAAAAGTTGGAGTTGCGCCCCTCAAAGAACATGGGTACCACGCTGCGCTTGTGCTCGACGGCCATTTTGATGAAGCTTTTTTTCCAGGGCAGGTCAGTAATTTTCCCCTTAACTTTTCGGGAGCAAAGCCCTGCGGGGAAGTAGAGCACCTGGTCGCTGGAGCTGAGGCAGGCGCGCAGGAGCCTTGCCGCTTCGGCCGGCTGGGCGCCGTGCTTGTTGATGGGCAAGAAGAGGGGTTGCAGCGGCTGTAGCCAGAGGAGGAAGTCGTTTACCGGGAACTTGATGTTGGGGAACGCGCTGCCCACGGCGCTCATGATGATCACGCCGTCGAGCGCCCCCAGGGGGTGGTTGGAGACGAACAGGTAGCGCTCTCCCCGGGGCAGCCGCTCTAATCCCTCTACGGAGTAGGAGATGTTGAGGTAGCCGATCAGGTCGTGCAGGAAGGCCAGCCCCTGCGTGCGGTACGAGGTGAGCACGTGGTTGACTTCGTCCTGGTGCAGGATTCGTTTCAGGTAGCGCAGCACAAAGCGCGGCATGTACTTCAGCAGGCGCGGGTTTTTGTGTGCTATAAGCTGTTCTATATCTATTGTTTGTATCGCGTCCACAGCGCAGGTAGAATTTTTGAGAATGATGGCAAAGATAAGGATTTTATGGATAGCAGTTACAGCGCAGCATTTTTTATCAAAATATTTTTATCGTCAAAAAAGTTATCAACAAAAATGCGCTCAAAAGGTGTTGAAGATGAGTTGAAAACTACCCGCAAGGCGTGCTATTGCGCTGGCCATCAGCGCAGTATTGTTAACATCGTGAAGGCAAAGGCCTGCTGTTGAAAAAATCCTTTTCGGGGAAAGTGGGTAAAAATGTTGCAAAATGGGAAGATATGTGTAATTTTGTAGCATAAAAAATTGCGTACCCATGTTTATCGGCAGCCATACGTGCAAGCTCGACGACAAAGGCCGGGTTCCCTTTCCCGCCGCCTTTCGCGCCGCCGCCTCCTCCGGCGACGGCCAGGTGCGGCTTGTGGTGCAGCGCGAGCCGGCGGTGAAGTACCTTACGATAATGACCAAGGCCGTGTGCGAGCAGGAGGTGGCGTTTTTTGAAAAGTCGCTCGACCCTTACGACGACGAGCAGCGGCAGCTGATAGACGACCTGTTTCAAAACATGGATTCGCTCGACCTTGACGCTGCCGGGCGCATACAGCTGCCAAAGCGGTTTGTCGAAAAAGCGGGCATCAGCAAGGAGGTGGCCTTTGTGGGGGTAGGCAACAAAATCAAGCTCTGGGACAAGGCTACCTACGAGCAGCGCGCCGTCTCCGACGAGGAGGCGGTGGCGCTGCGGCGAAAGTACCTGCGGCGCAAGGAGGGCTGATTGCGGCGCTCGATCGCGCACATTTTTTTTGTTAAACCCGATTCAAGCAGGAGGTCAAGATTCAACACGCTACGCCATATCACGTGCCGGTTTTGCTGAAGGAAAGCGTGGACGGCTTAGCGGTGAAGCCCCACGGAACGTACGTTGACGTAACGTTTGGCGGCGGCGGCCACTCGCGCGAAATCCTGAGCCGGTTGGGCGGCAAAGGGCGGCTGATTGCGCTTGACCAGGACGCCGAGGCCGAGGCCGGGCCGGGCGCAGCGGTATTCGGCGACCGGCGGTTTACGCTGGTGAGGGGCAGCTTCCGCTTCCTGCGCGGCTACCTGCGCTACCACGGGGTGGAGGAGGTGGACGGCATTTTGGGCGATTTGGGCGTGTCGTGGCGCCAGCTCGACGCCGCCGAGCGCGGCTTCTCCTTCCGCTTTGACGCGCCGCTCGACATGCGCATGAACCGGCAGGGCGGCTGCACGGCGGAGGAGCTGCTCAACGCGCGCAGCGTGCAGGAGCTGAGCCGGATTTTTGCCGGCTACGGCGAGCTGAGCAACGCCGCAAAGGTGGCCAGGCTCGTGGACGCGGCGCGCCGGCAGTCGCGCATTACGACAACCGGCGCGCTGGTGGAGGCGCTCCGCCCCCTGATACCACCCCTGGGCGAGCACAAGTACCTGGCAAAGCTTTTCCAGGCGCTGCGCATAGAGGTGAACCAGGAGATGCCCGCGCTGGCGCAAATGCTGGAGCAGGCGGCAAAGGTGCTCAAGGTGGGCGGACGGCTGGCGGTAATCACCTACCACTCGCTGGAGGACAGGATGGTGAAGAACTTTATACGATGCGGCAGCGTGAGCGGTCGCACGGAAAAAGACGCCTACGGAAGGCTGATTGCGCCGCTGCAAGCCGTCAACCGGAAGGTCGTGGCGCCCCAAGAGGCTGAAATTCGGACAAATACGCGGGCGCGAAGCGCAAAGCTCCGCATCGCACAAAAAATATAGCGCATGTTTTTGAAGAAACAAGTTGAGTTTGAGGACGTAAGAGAGCTGAAGAAGAAAACAAAGCTCACGCTGACCGATGTGATTACCGGCAACGCCAACCTGCGCAGAACGCTGGGCAGCCGTATCGGGTTTGTTTTCCTGCTCTCGGGGCTGGGCTTTTTGTATATCCTCAACCACTACGCGGTGGAGAGCAAGGTGAGGCGCAAGGTGGAGCTTCAGGAGCGGGTGAACAGCCTGAAGGATGAAACCACCGCTACCCACGCGCAGCTCATCTGGCTAACCAGCCAAACCAGCGTGGTGAGGGAGGTTGAGCGGCGCGGCCTGAACCTGAAGGAGTCGAAAACGCCCCCCGTGCGCATAGCGGGCAATGGCGACGCTAAGCGATAAGCCCCCGGACGCGCCGGTGCGGGCGGGTGAGTTTTTTGAGCGATGAATTTTTTGAGCGATGAATTTTTTTTGCGTGAATTTTTTGAGGAAGAGTTTTTTGAGGAAGAGTTTTTTTTGAGCGATGAATTTTTTTGAGGATGTCAGTAAAATCTACCATAACCGTTCGTTTTGCCATCATATACATTACGCTGGTGGCGGTAGCCCTTGTCGTGCTGGTGCAGATGGTTCGGATTATCAGCGGCATAGACGGCAAGCGGGGTATTGTAACCGCCATCGAAGACAAAATACACATTGAGCGACCGATTCCGGTGAGCCGTGGGAATATTCTCTCGCACGACGAAAAGCTGCTGGCCACGAGCATTTACAAGTACAAGGTGTTTACCGACCTCAACGCTAAGGGTCTCCACGATACCACGTTCAACCGGCACGTGGATTCGCTGGCGCGCGGGTTGAGCCGGATTTTTCAGGACAAAAGCGCCGAGGCTTACGCCAAAGCGCTGAAGGCCGACCGGCAAAAGGCCATCAGCCACAAGGCGCAGTTTCGCTACCGCCCGCTGGTAAACCGCAGCGTTACGTACAGCGAAAAGAAGGCGCTGAGCGAGCTGCCCATTCTGCGCAGCACGCCCAACCGCGGCGGCCTGATTGTGGAAACCCAGACGCGCCGCCTGCAACCCTACGAGGATATGGCGCGCAACACCATTGGGCGAATTAACGGAGAGGGGAAAGGGTACATCGGCATTGAGTACTTTTTTGACAAGGAGCTGGCGGGAAAGCCCGGTATGGAAACGCAGCACCGCACCGTGGGGAAAAAACAGTGGATACCCCTGCGCACCAAGCCCGACGTGGAGCCGGTGGAGGGTTGCGACGTTATTACCACGCTCGATGTGGATTTGCAGGAAATGGCCGAAACCGAAATTGTGGCCAGCCTGCTCAAAAACAGCGACCTGGAGTGGGGCACGGCCGTGGTCATGGAGGTGGCAACCGGAGAGGTGCGCGCCATTGCCAACAAAAAGCGCGAGGCAAACAACCGCATTGTGGAGAAGGAAAACTACGCGCTCTACTACAGCAAAGACCCCGGCTCTACCTTCAAGCTCGCCTCGTACATGATCATGCTCGAAAAAAACCTGAAGCTTACCGACACGGTGAGCACCAACGACGGGCGCACCACGAGGTACGGCAAAACCTTTGAGGACGAAGGCTCAAAGGGAGGCATGCTGACGCTTCAGCAGGCCTTTGAAAAATCCTCGAACGTGGGCACCATCGAGCTGTCGAAAAAAATATACGGAAACCGGGACGGCCGAAAGGATTTCGCCGAGCGCATTGAGGCGCTCAAGCTAAAGGAGGTGGTCAACTATGACATTTCGCCCGGCAAAATGGGCGTGTCGCCCTACATCAAGTCGGTGGATAAATTTTCGGGCCTGACGCTCGAAATGATGAGCATCGGCTACGAGCTGGAGCTAACGCCGCTGCAAACGCTGGCGCTCTACAACGCGGTGGCCAATAGCGGCGTGATGGTTCACCCCAAGTTCATAAAGGCGGTGCGGCAGGGCGGACGCATAGTAAAAACCTTCCCTACGCAGGTGGTGCACGCCTCCATCTGCTCCAAGAGCACGCTGAGCAACCTGCACCAGCTGCTGCTGGGAACGGTGGAGAACGGAACGGCCAAAAGGGCGAAAAGCAACGCCTTTCGCATTGCCGGAAAAACGGGCACCGCCCACATCGCCGAGCCGCAGCGCGGCTACACCAACCAAAAGCTTTCGTCGTTTGCCGGCTATTTTCCGGCCGACAACCCGGTGTACAGCTGCATCGTGGCCTTCAAAACGGTGGATACGCCCAACCGGGCATACGGCGGCGCCATTGCCGCCCCGGTCTTTAAGGCTATAGCCGAAAAAATATACGCCCGCTCCATTACCTGGCAGCCGCCCATAACCCACGGCGCTCCGCTTACCGAAGCCCCCTACACCAAAAGCGGCAGCTACGCAAAGCTGGAGCAGGCCCTCGCGTGGCTCGGCGTGCCGGTGCGCGCAAAGGGATACGCCGGTGAGTGGGTGGCAACAGAGCAGCAGGGCGCTCAGGTGGTAGCCTCAAGCAGGGGAATGGTGAAAAATATTATCCCAAACGTCAAAAATATGGGCCTGCAAGACGCCATCTACATCCTGGAAAATAGCGGCCTCAAAGTCAGCTTCTCGGGACGGGGAACTATCCTGCGGCAAACCCCGGAACCGGGAACCCCCTGCGAATCGGGTGACGTGGTGGCGCTGACGCTGAGCTACAACTAAAAACTAAAAACTAAAAACTAAAAACTAAAAGTAGTAAGTAGTAAGTAGTAAGTAGTAAGTAGTAAGTAGTAAGTAGTAAGTAGAGGCGGGGTTTGCCCGCCCTTAAATAAAAATCTAAAATCTAAAATCTACTATACTACTATAC
This sequence comes from Prevotellaceae bacterium, assembly GCA_031257655.1. Lineage (GTDB taxonomy): Bacteria > Bacteroidota > Bacteroidia > Bacteroidales > UBA932 > JAITMY01. Next base: position 7,046 of record JAIROF010000060.1, read on the forward strand.
TACTATAACTACTATACTACTATCTACTATCTACTATCTACTATCTAATACCTATATTCAAAAGGCGATGAATTTTACAACGATAATCGAGCAAATTGGCGCGGTGGCCGTGCACGGCAACGCGGACGTTGAGGTAGCGTCGGTGTGCATCGACAGCCGCGAGGCGTCCGGCGGCAGCTGCTTTGTTGCGCTCGGAGGAACGCAGGCGGACGGGCACGCCTTTATCGCCGACGCCGTGCGCCGGGGCGCCGTGGCCGTTGTCTGCCGGGAGCTGCCGCGCGAGCTCGACCCCAGCGTGTGCTACGCTGTAGCGAAGTGCAGCAGCTGTGCGGCAGGCCTGGCGGCCGCCGCTTTCTACGGCAACCCCTCGCGGGAGCTGGCGCTGGTGGGCGTTACGGGTACCAACGGCAAAACAACGACCGCAACCCTGCTCTACCACCTCTTTAGCGCCTTGGGCTACAAGGTGGGCCTTATCTCCACGGTGGCTTACTTCGTAAACGACGAGCAGCTGGAGGCAACGCACACCACGCCCGATGCCGCGACCATCAACCGCCTGCTGCGCCGCATGGTGGCCTGCGGCTGCGCGTACTGCTTTATGGAGGTCAGCTCGCACGCCATTGCGCAGCGGCGCATAGCGGGCCTGCGCTTTGCAGGCGGCGTGTTCACCAATGTGACGCACGACCACCTGGACTACCACAAAACGTTTGAGGAGTACATCAGGGCCAAAAAAGCGTTTTTTGACGACCTCCCCCCTGAAGCCTTTGCGCTCACCAACGCCGACGACCGCAACGGGCGGGTGATGGTGCAGAACAGCAAGGCGCAGGTGAAAACGTACGCGCTGCGCACGCCCGCCGACTTCAAGTGCCGCATCGTTGAGCAGCGCTTAGACGGGATGCTGCTCGAGGTCAACGGCACGGAGCTTTGGACGCGGCTCATCGGCGACTTCAACGCCTACAACGTGAGCGCCATCTGCGGAGCCGCCATCCTGCTCGGCGCGCCGCGCGGCGAAGTGCTGCGCATCGTCAGCACGCTCGGCGCGGTGGCCGGACGCTTTGAGTACGTGCGCTCGCGCGGCGGCCTTACCGCCATTGTGGACTACGCCCACACGCCCGACGCGCTGAAGAACGTGCTCGGCACCCTCAACCGGCTCCGCCGCAGCGGCCAGAAGATTACTACGGTGGTGGGCTGCGGCGGCGACCGCGACCGCACCAAGCGCCCCATCATGGCGCGGGTCGCTGCCGAAGGCAGCGACCGGCTTGTCCTCACCGGCGATAACCCGCGAAGCGAAGCCCCGCAAGACATCATCTCCGAAATGTACGCCGGGCTGGACGACGACGCCCGCCGAAAAACCCTCTCCATCGTTGAGCGGCGCGAGGCGATTAAAGCGGCGGTGATGCTTGCCGATAAGGATGACCTCATCCTGGTCGCAGGAAAAGGACATGAGTGCTACCAAATTATAGGAAAGGAAAAGCGGCACTTCGACGACCGGGAAACGCTGCAGGAGGTGTTTGCCGAGCTCGGAAAGTGACGCCGGATGTAGTAAACCCGAACATTAGTAACAAGTAAAAAAAAACACAGAACGCGCTATGCTGTACCACCTCATCAACTATTTAGGGAACGCCTACGATTTTCCCGGCGAACGATTGGTAAACTACATTTCGTTTCGCGCCGGGGTGGGCTTGCTGCTGTCGCTGCTGATGGGGCTGGTGTTCGGCAAGCGCATCATCCGGCTGCTTAAGAAAAAGCTTATCGGCGAGGAGGTGCGCGACCTGGGGCTTAGCGGGCAGCTGCAAAAGCGCGGTACGCCTACCATGGGCGGCGTCATCATTTTGCTCTGCATCCTGGCGCCCGTCCTCCTGCTGGCAGACCTTACCAACATGTACACCTGGATTATGGTTATCAGCGCGGCCTGGCTTGGCGGCCTGGGATTTCTGGACGACTACATCAAGGTTTTTAAGCGAAACAAGTCGGGGCTGCACGGCAAGTTCAAGATTGTTGGGCAGGTGAGCCTGGGTATCATTGTCAGCGTGCTGCTGTACACGAGCGACGCCTTTGTGGTGCGCGACAGGCTGCCCGCCGCCGCCCCGGAAGCCCAGCAGGTAGCCGCAGGAAGCGCCGGCAGCTTGCGCGTGATATTCCTCGGCGAAGCGCACAAGAGCACGAAAACAACCATCCCGTTTTTTAAGAACAACGAATTTGACTACGCCATGCTGGCGCCCGACTTCCTGGGGGAGTACCGCCAGGCTGCCGGATGGATTATTTTCATGCTGTTCACCATTTTCATTGTAACGGCGGTCTCCAACGGGGCAAACCTCACCGACGGCATGGACGGGCTGGCGGCGGGCGTGTCTATCGTCATCGGCATCACGCTGGGCATCCTGGCCTACCTGTCGGGCAACGTGATTTACGCCGACTACCTGCAAATCATGTACATCCCCAACTCCGGCGAGGTGGTCATTTTTATGGCCATCGTCATAGGCGCGCTGATAGGGTTTTTGTGGTACAACAGCTACCCTGCGCAGGTCTTCATGGGCGATACGGGTAGCCTTGCGCTCGGCGGAATTATTGCCGTTTGCGCTATCGTCATCCGAAAGGAGCTCCTCATCCCCATACTCTGCGGCGTGTTTTTTGCAGAAAGCGTATCGGTGCTCCTGCAGGTCTGCTGCTTTAAGTACACAAAAAAGCGCTACGGCGTGGGGCGCCGCGTGTTTCTCATGGCCCCCCTCCACCACCACTACCAAAAAAAGAACCTGCCGGAAGCAAAAATTGTGGTCAGGTTCTGGATCGTAGCAGCCCTGCTCGCCATTGCAGCAGTCCTGACCCTCAAGGTTCGGTAAGAGCTTTTAGCGTGTAGCTTTTAGAGTTTAGCGTTTAGTTTTTAGCGTGTAGCGTGTAGTTTTTAGAGTTTAGAGTGGAGAATAGACTTTACATTAAGCAGCGCTGAAACAATCATGGCATTGACAATCAATGTGGTTATAAGTTAATTGGTATAGTGTGATATGTGAAATGTGAAATGTGCGCAGTGCGAGGTACGAATACCTTTTGATTAGTGGCTTGCAGCTCGTTTAATTTGTAATTTTTTGATTAATAATTTATAATTCGTAATTCCTAATTCCTAATTCTTAATTCGTAATTGAAACATCGTCTTGTTATACTTGGAGGAGGCGAGAGCGGCGTAGGCGCTGCGGTGCTTGGGATCGTCAAAGGGTTTGATGTTTTTTTGTCCGATTCCGGCAGCATTGGGGCGGCATACGCAGAGGTGCTGCAAAAGTATGGCGTTGCCTGCGAGCAGGGTGGCCACACGGAGGCGCTGATACTCAACGCCGACGAAGTGGTGAAAAGTCCGGGAATACCCGATTCGGCGCCACTGGTGAAAAAGCTGCGGGAGGCCGGCATTCCCGTCATTTCGGAGGTAGAGCTCGCAGCGCGGTACACCAGCGCTAAGCTGGTGTGCGTAACGGGCAGCAACGGAAAAACGACCACCACCTCGCTCATCTACCATATCCTGAAGAGGGCGGGGTTGAGCGTAGGCTTGGGCGGGAATATCGGCAAGAGCTTTGCGCTGCAGGTGGCCACCGAAAATTTTGCGTGCTACGTGCTCGAGCTGAGCTCCTTTCAGCTCGACGGCATGTACCGCTTTAAGGCCGACGTCGCCGTGCTGCTCAACATCACGCCCGACCACTTAGACCGGTACGGCTACCGGCTCGAAAATTATGCAAGATCAAAGTTGCGCATCGCGCAGAACATGGACGAAAAAAGCTGCCTCATCTACTGCGCAGACGATGAGGTAACAGTGAAGTATTTGGCAGAAACAAACGTACGGGCGCAGCTGCTTGCCTTTAGCCAAAAGCAACAGGTGGAGCAGGGTGCATGGTTAAACAATAATAAACTTACGGCAATGTACAGAAATAACTCTTTTGAAATGCTCTTAGAGGAGCTATCGCTTAAAGGTAAGCATAACCTTTACAACTCAATGGCTGCAAGCATTGCAGGGCTGGTTCTGAAGATCAAAAAAGAGCACATCCGCAACAGCCTGATGAGCTTTGATGGCATAGAGCACCGCCTGGAGCCTGTACTTAGCGTAGGCGGCATCCTGTTTATCAACGACAGCAAGGCAACCAACATCAACTCTACCTGGTACGCGCTGGAGAGCATGACCTCGCCCACCATCTGGATCGTAGGCGGCGTGGATAAGGGTAACAACTACGGCGAGCTGCTGGAGCTGGTAAAGCAAAAGGTGAAGGCTATCGTCTGCCTTGGCGTGGATAACCGAAAAATCCACGCGGCCTTTGAGGGGGTGGTGAGCGGCATTGTCGATACCCGTTCGGCTGAAGAGGCGGTAAAGGTCGCCTACCGCTTGGGAAAAAAGGGCGACACGGTGCTCCTATCCCCTGCCTGCGCCAGCTTCGACCTCTTCCAGAACTACGAAGACAGGGGGGAGCAGTTCAAACGGGCAATACGATACCTGTGAATTAGGAATTAGGAATTAAGAATTAGGAATTAAGAATTAAGAATTAGGAATTAGGTAGCTACTCAGGTACCCTTTGTGACCTTTCCGTTAAAAAAAACAACTACAAAAACACACTTTGTGAAATCTTTGTGAACTTTGTTCCTTTGTGGTTGGAAAAATACCACGAAGACA
>JAIROF010000071.1 GCA_031257655.1 Prevotellaceae bacterium
GGACTTACCCTATGCTGGGTGCAGGTCGCGCCCCTTCAGGGCTTGGAACGACCGTGCGGCGCCGTATGTAGCCGTCCCCTCCCGTCCCCTCCCCTCCTGTCCCCTCCTGTCCCCTCCCCTCCCGTCCCGTCCCCTCCCGTCCTGTCCCCTCCCGTCCTGTCCCCTCCCGTCCCCTCCCGTCCTGTCCCGTCCTGTCCCCTCCTGTCCCCTCCCGTCCCCTCCCGTCCCCTCCCGTCCCCTCCTGTTCTGTCGAATTTCAAATTCGGCAGGGCGAAGGTGCTTTCTGCGCGCGCATAATTCGGAAATTTTGCGTATATTTGTGGATGGGAGCGCCGTATCGGGCTGTACCGCAAAGCGAATGCCCAGTAGCGCGGCCCTAAGTTTTACGATAAACATTACACAACATTATGGCAAATTTACGCAAAATAAAGAAGGACATAGATTTTTTGATCAACGAGGTCATTTCGGACTGCTACCTGTTTCTGAGCTTTCATCCGGGCGGCAAGGAGGCGGAGGCGGAGGCAATTTTGCTGGAGGCGGTCAACCTGCGCAACGCCCTGTTCGACCGCGTCAACTCCGCGCCCTCAGAGGGCAGGAAGCAGCACTACACGGCCATTTCGAAGGATTTGCTGGCGGGGGTAGACAAGCTGTTCGGCAAGGTAAGCGAGCTGAGCCGGTAGCCGACAGCCAGCAGCCTGTCCTGCCGAATTTGTAATTCGGCAGCCGTAAGTATAAGCATTTGCAATGCGAAAAAAACAAGCACAAAGAAGCTAAAAACTAAAAGTTCTCTCCGCAGGCCGTCCCGCATGGGACGGCACTTGATTAACCGTATGCTTTAGCATACGGATACGGCCTACCCGCCTTCCCCCTGTAGGCCGTCCCGCAGGGGACGGCACTTGATTAACCGTATGCTTTAGCATACGGATCAAGTGCGCGGAAAGCAGGCATCCGGGCCGTCCCGCAGGGACGACACTTGAAAACGCCGGAGGTGTTTTCTGGGGAAGAAGGAAGCGAGTACGCCGTATCCGTATGCTAACGCATACGGTTAATCAAGTGTCGTCCCTGCGGGACGGGGCATGCAGCGATAGCAAAAAAATTTTGTGTTACTTGTGAATAAAATCGCTGATTTTTATTGATTTATAAAAACATAGCCGTTTGGAAATGGTGATATTCAATAAGTTAAACGGCTTGCGAAAGTTGAATGTGTAATCTCTGCAATCTGTGGATCATTATATCCACTGCGAAATATCAGGTTACTTATTTTCACCAATTTGTAACTTTTCGTTTAGCTTTGCTTAGTGGGTGACTAATTCTTAATTCCTAATTCCTAATTTAAACCCTCCCGCCCCGATGAGGAAAAATTCTGCGCCGAATCGTCTACAAAAGTAAGCATTTTGCTATTTTTTTTGTAGCTTTGTAAATTAGTTTCAGCGTTTGAGGTTTTATCCGGCATTACGAAAAAGGGAACCTCTAAAAAACCCCAAAAATCAAGGCTTGCGGCTGAGGCAAAAGCGGAGTTTACTAAAGTAAATGAGCCTTTTGCAGAAGGAGCATAGCGTAGCGTTTGGGGTTTTTAGAGGTTTCCAAAAGACGCTGTAGGCATCCGTCGATTTCCTAATATTGACACATTAATACTGTTTGATGACAAAAAAAAGACAACCCTTACCTGCCGCCGTCGACCAGCTGTGCGCCACCGCTGCCGAAGCCATGCTCGACAAAAAAGCGCAGCACGTGGTGAGCCTCAACCTTAGCCAAATTGACGGCGCCATAGCTACCTGCTTTGTGCTCTGCAACGCCGATTCTACCACGCAGGTGGAGGCTATTGCCGAAAACGTGGAGGAGCAGGTGCGGAAAACGCTGGGCGAAAAGCCCCTGCGCCGCGAAGGATTTGAAAATGCTATCTGGATAATACTCGACTACGTGGACGTAATGGTGCACATCTTTCAAACCGAAGCGCGCAGCTTTTACCGCCTCGAATCGCTCTGGGCCGACGCAGAGCAGCAGCGCTACGGCGAAGAACCGCCGACAGCGGTAGCAAAGGAGGCCCCACCCAAAGCCGCGCTGAAGCGAAAAACGTCGGCCAAGAAAGCGGACGCCACCAAAGCGTCTGCGGCTGAGGCCGGCGCGGCCAAGAAAGCATCCGCTGCCAAATCGTCTGCGGCAGCGGCAACCGGCGCCGCCAAAAAAGCGTCCGCCACCAAATCTCCCACACGCGCCACAAAAAAAGCGGCGGGTGTTGCTCCGGCTGCTGCCAAAAAAGCAGCAGCGGCAGCCAAAAAAACGACAACAAAAAAGCTGTAAACCCCCAAAATTAAGCAATCACAAACACCTAAATCTATAAATCCCCGATATGACGACGGAGCAGAACAACAAAAAAGCAAAGCAAACCGCAGAGAAGCCGCCGCGCAGCGGCAAGCCCAACAACAACGTATACTGGATTTACGCCCTGATCATCACAGGTATCTTTGGCGTCAACTACTTTTTAAATGCGGGCAACCCCGTGGAGGTTACGTGGCGGGAGGTGCGCACCAAAATGGTGGCCAGCGAGGATATCGCCAAAATTGTGGTCATTACCAACGCCCGAAAGGTGGAGGTGTACATCAAGCCCGACCGGCTGGAGAAGTACGCCAGCCGCTTTAAGGGAACGTTCGATTCGCCCTCAAAGCAAGGCCCGCACTTCTTTTTCACCATAGGCGACAACAAGGCGTTTCAAGACCAGCTGGCGCAGGCGCAGGAAAGCATTGCCGAAGCCGACCGCATAGAGCCGGACTTTACGGAGCACACCAACTACTTTGGCAGCCTCGTGGGGTGGCTGCTGCCGGTGGTGCTGATTATCGGCCTGTGGATGTTCTTCATGCGGCGCATGGGTGGCGGAATGGGCGGCGGAATGGGCGGCGGAATATTTAGCGTGGGAAAGTCCAAGGCGCAGCTCTTTGACAAGGACAACAAGGTGCGCATAACCTTTAACGACGTGGCCGGGCTGGAGGAGGCCAAGGTCGAAATCATGGAGATTGTGGACTTCCTCAAAAATCCCAAGCGCTACACCGACCTGGGCGGAAAAATTCCCAAGGGCGCCCTGCTCGTAGGCCCCCCGGGCACGGGAAAAACCCTGCTGGCAAAGGCCGTGGCCGGCGAAGCCAACGTCCCCTTTTTCTCCCTCTCGGGCTCCGACTTTGTCGAAATGTTTGTTGGCGTGGGGGCCTCCCGCGTGCGCGACCTCTTCAAGCAGGCTAAGGAAAAAGCGCCCTGCATCATCTTTATCGACGAAATTGACGCCATTGGGCGCGCGCGCGGCAACAAGTCCGCCTTTACCACCAACGACGAGCGCGAAAATACCCTCAACCAGCTCCTCACGGAAATGGACGGCTTTGCCTCCAACTCCGGCGTGATCATCCTCGCGGCCACCAACCGCGCCGACATCCTCGACCGCGCCCTGCTGCGGGCCGGCCGCTTTGACCGGCAAATCCACGTTGACCTGCCCGACCTCAAGGAGCGCCTCGAAATATTTAAGGTGCACCTGCGCGGCCTCAAGCTCGTGGAGGGCTTCGAAATCGACTTTCTGGCAAAGCAAACGCCCGGCTTTTCGGGCGCCGACATCGCCAACGTCTGCAACGAAGCGGCGCTCATTGCCGCCCGAAAAATGAAGCCCAGCATCGACCGCCAGGACTTCCTCGACGCCGTTGACCGCATCGTGGGCGGGCTGGAAAAAAAGAGTAAAATCATTTCGTCCGAGGAAAAGCGCACCATCGCCTACCACGAAGCCGGACACGCCACCGTGAGCTGGCTGCTGGAGCACGCCAACCCGCTCGTAAAGGTTACCATCATCCCGCGCGGACGGTCGCTCGGCGCCGCGTGGTACCTCCCCGAAGAGCGCCAAATCACCACGCAGGAGCAGCTGCTGGACGAAATGGCGGCTACCCTCGGCGGACGCGCCTCCGAAGAGCTCACCTTCCACAAAATATCCACCGGCGCGCTCAACGACTTAGAGCGCATCACCAAGCAGGCCTACTCCATGATTGCCTACTTCGGCATGAGCGGAAAGCTGCGCAACCTGAGCTACTACGACTCCACCGGGCAGGAGTACTCCTTCTCGAAGCCCTACAGCGAAAAAACCGCCGAAACCATCGACGAGGAGGTGCAGGCGCTCATCGATAAGGCCTACAAGCTGGCAAAGCAGGTGCTGACGCAAAACAAAAAGGGGCTGAAGCAGCTGGCGGAGCTGCTGCTCGAGCGCGAGGTGATTTTTAGCGAAGACTTGGAAAAAATATTCGGCAAGCGCAAGGGCGAAAGCAACGAGCTGCTCCTCGCCGCCGCCGCCGCCGATACCGCCGCCGCCGCTAATACCGCCGCCGCCGATGTACCCGCCGCTGCCGCTGCCGACGGATCCGCCGCCGCCGCCGCCGGCGAAGCGCAGGAAAAGCCCAAGCGGAAGCCGCGCAAACCGAAGGCCGACGCCGACGCCTCTGCCGCCTCTTCCGCCCCTGCGCCTGCGCCGGTTACGGAGCACTCGCTGTTCGACACGCTTCTGGCGCCCCCTGCGCCTCCCGCGCCTCCCGCGCCGCCAAAAGAGGCGCCGGTGGCGGAAGGTAGCGCCGAAGGCGACCCAAAGCCGGAGGAAAACACGCCGGCGTAAGGTAGGGTAGGGTATGCGCTGAAATTTCAGCGGGCAGCTCAGAAGTTAGACCTCACCCCGGCCCCTCTCCAAAGGAGAGGGGAGCAGGTACTCGATATTCGGCGTAAGCCACCCCTCTCCTTTGGAGAGGGGCCGGGGGTGAGGTCTAACAAACGAAACCTACAGGCTGGCGGCGCTACTTGCTGCAATTGGCAGGAAATTTGACTTTAAAACCTTGACATAAGCTGTGAACATGGCTCTACAACGTAATAATAGTAATGGTTTAAAATGGTAAAATGCTATGGAAGCAGGCTGGATTAAAATATATGAATCGACCGATGACATATCGGCGGAGCTGCTAAGGCAGCGGTTGGAGGAAGAAGGTATATACGCTGTGGTGCTCAGCCACCGCGATTCGGAGCTGGGCATTGGCGATGTGGAGCTGTACGTGCACGAATCAAACCGGGACGCGGCAATGAAGCTTATCCCATAATCTTTTGCACGATGAAGCTGAGGAACCTGCTTATACGGCTTTTGTCGGGAGCGATATTCGTGGCGATAATTTTAGGCTCGCTCTACCTTAGCCTGCAAGCCTTTGTTGGCGTTATGGCGGTTGCAGCGGTGGTGGCCATGCGGGAGTTTTACGGCATTGCCGCAAAAACGGGGGCGAATCCTCAGCGCGGGATGGGCTTGCTGTGCGGCGTGGCGGTGTTTATGGCCTGTAGCGTCGGCTCGCTCGATATGCTCGGCGAGGCGTACCGGCAGTTTTTCCTGTACCTGCCAATACCGTTGGCGGTTTTGGTGTTCTTTGCGGAGCTTTTTCGCAGGCAGCGCGCGCCGCTGGCCAACGTTGCCTGCACGCTGCTGGGCGTTGTATACGTGGCGCTGCCGCTTTCGCTTGCAGGCGTTGTGTACAGGGCTATCGGGGCAAACGCTATGTGCAGCTTCTTCATTTTGCTGTGGGCAAACGACACCTTTGCCTACCTGTTTGGCGTTGCCTTTGGCCGGCACAAGCTCTTTCCGTCCATCTCTCCCAAAAAATCGTGGGAGGGCTACATTGGCGGCATCCTTTCGGTGGTAGCGGCGGCGTGGGCGCTACAGCGCCTGCTGGGAGGGCTGGAGTTGGTGGATATGGTGGCGTTTGGCGTCATCATTTCGGTTACCGCCGTGCTCGCCGATTTGGTGGAGTCCATGTTCAAGCGCAGCGCAGGCGTTAAGGATTCGGGCGCCATCATGCCCGGACACGGCGGCCTGCTCGACAGGTTAGACGCTGTGCTGCTCTCGCTCCCGCTGGTGTACGCTTACGTGCAGCTGTGCATGTAGCAAAAACAGGGGGGGCGGTGTTGCCCACGAATTTTTTTGTCCACGAATTGCACGAATTGCGCGAATTTTTTTGTCCACGAATTACGCTAATTAAGCGTTATGTCGATCAGCTTACAATCGTGCTAATTGTTAATGCTATTTGCATGAAGTCTAATAAACATTTATAAAAAAAACAGCGTATGAAAATATCAGTGGTAGGCACAGGGTACGTAGGCTTGGTAAGCGGGGCTTGCTTTGCGGAAACGGGCATCACGGTAACCTGCGTGGACGTGAACCAGGCGAAGATTGCGGCGCTCAACGCCGGAGAAATTCCAATATGGGAGCCTGGGCTTGACGACCTAGTGCGGCGCAACGTGGCAAAAAACCGCCTGCGCTTCACCACCTCGCTCGGCGACAGCCTGGCAGCGGCCGACGCCGTGTTCATTGCCGTAGGAACGCCCTCGGGCGAGGACGGCAGCGCCGACCTGAGCTACGTGCTGCAGGTGGCCTCGGAGGTGGGAAAGCTCCTCAACCGCTACCTCGTGGTGGTGACCAAGAGCACCGTGCCCGTGGGCACCTCGCAGCGGGTGAAGCAGGCGGTGCAAAAGGAGCTCGATGCGCGCGGCCTGCAGGTTGAGTTTGATGTGGCCTCCAACCCCGAATTTCTGAAAGAGGGCAACGCCATCGAAGATTTCCTCAAGCCCGACAGAATCGTTATCGGCACCGAAAGCAAGCGGGCGCAGGAGCTGATGGAGAAGCTATACAAGCCTTTCCTGCTCAACGGGCATCCCATCATCTTTATGGACATCGCCTCGTCGGAGCTGACCAAGTACGCCGCCAACGCAATGCTGGCAACAAAAATCAGCTTCATGAACGACATCGCCAACCTCTGCGAGCTGGTGGGCGCAGACGCTACGCTGGTGCGCAAGGGCATTGGCAGCGACCCGCGCATTGGCGCCAAGTTTATCTACCCGGGCGCGGGTTACGGCGGAAGCTGCTTCCCAAAGGATGTGAAGGCAATTATTAAAACCGCCGACGAATACGGGCATGCGCTCGAAATCCTGAAATCGGTGGAGCGGGTCAACGAGCGGCAAAAGGATTTAATCTTCAACAAAATCCGCGCTTTCTTTAAGGACGACCTTAAGGGCAGGCGCATCGCCGTTTGGGGACTTGCCTTTAAGCCCAACACCGACGACATGCGCGAGGCGCCTTCGCTCACCGTGATACGCCGCCTGCTGGAGCAGGGCGCTACCGTTGCAGCCTACGATCCGGTGGCTATGAAGGAGGCAAAAAAGTACGTCGGCAACAGCGTAGAGTACCTCCAATCGGCATACGAGGCGCTCAGAGGGGCGGAAGCCCTGGCGCTTATGACCGAATGGCCGGAGTTCCGCGTATTTGACTACGCCGCCGCAAAGCTGCTGATGAAAACCCCCGCCGTATTCGACGGACGAAATATCTACGACCCCGCAGAAATGAAAGCGTTCGGATTTCGATACTATGGGATAGGAAGGAAATGTTGCTAAAGTGGTGAGTAAGTGGTAAGTGGTAAGTAATTAAGTATTAAGTAATAAGTAGTAAGTAGTAAGTAGTAAGTAGTAAGTAGTTCAACTTTTGAAAGTCGCTCAACGTGTTGAGTGCTACCGTATTGCAATAAAATTGTTTTTGTAAATAATAAAAATCAGCGTTTTTGTGTAATATCATGCTGTAAGACCTCACCCCCGCCCCCGCCAGGCCTCCCCTCGTTAGGAAACGAGGGGGAGGAAAGTAGCAGCGATATTATGCAATTTATTACATCACCAAAAAAAAACAATGAAGCGTATTTTAGTAACCGGAGGCGCCGGATTTATAGGCTCACACTTATGCGAGCGGCTGTTGAGCGAGGGCAACGATGTGCTGTGCCTCGACAACTACTTTACGGGGAGCAAGGCAAACATTGCCCACCTGCTGCGCAACCCCTACTTTGAGCTGGTGCGCCACGACGTAACGGCGCCATTCTACGCCGAAGTGGACGAAATATACAACCTGGCTTGCCCCGCTTCGCCCGTGCACTACCAGTACAACCCCATTAAGACGATCAAAACTTCGGTGATGGGCGCTATCAACCTGCTGGGCTTGGCTAAGCGCGTAAAGGCAAAAATCCTGCAAGCCTCCACCAGCGAGGTGTACGGCGACCCCTCCGTGCACCCGCAGCCCGAAGAGTACTGGGGAAACGTAAACCCTATCGGCATCCGCTCGTGCTACGACGAGGGCAAGCGCTGCGCCGAAACCCTCTTCATGGACTACCATCGGCAAAATGGCGTGCGCATCAAGATTGTGCGCATCTTCAACACCTACGGCCCCCGCATGAACCCGGACGACGGGCGCGTGGTGTCGAACTTTATCGTGCAGGCGCTACGCGGACACGACATTACCATATACGGCAACGGTATGCAAACCCGAAGCTTTCAGTACGTGGACGACTTGGTAGAAGGCCTTATCCGAATGATGAATACCGACGATGCCATTACCGGCCCCGTCAACATTGGTAACCCCAACGAGTTTACCATGCTGGAGCTGGCGGAAAAGGTGCTGGAGCAGGTAGGCTCTAAATCGAAAATTGTTTTCCACCCCCTCCCCTCCGACGACCCCAAGCAGCGACAGCCCCAAATCGACAAGGCTTACAGCCTGCTCTGCGCCTGGCAGCCTCAAGTGCTCCTGGAGGAAGGCCTCACGAAAACAATAGACTACTTTAGAAAGTTGAAAGTTGAAAGTTGAAAGTTGAAGGGTGAAAGTAGGGGCGGGGTTTGCCCGCCCTTAAATAAAAACTTGAGGATTAGCAGCGAAGGGTTGATGTCCGAAAATTCAAAGATTCAAAAAATTAGAAATTCAATCAATCAAAAATTAAAACCGCAGGACACACATGCAAAAGATTCTGGTAACGGGCGCCAACGGGCAGCTCGGCAGCGAAATAAGGGCGGCGGCGGCGGCTTGCGCCTCCTCGTTTGGCCTTGTCTTCACCGATGTGGCGGAGCTGGACATCACCAACCCCGAGGGGGTAGGGGCGTTTTTTGAAAAAGTAAAACCCCGCTTTGTCGTCAACTGCGCCGCGTACACCGCCGTAGATAAGGCCGAAACGGAGATGGAGCTTGCCGAAGCCATTAACCACTTGGCGGTGGAGAACCTCGCTAAGGCAAGCGCAGCGGCAGGCGCGTGCTTTATTCACATCTCCACCGACTACGTTTTTGACGGGCAAAAGAATACGCCCTACCGCGAGGACGACGCCACCAACCCGCAATCGGCCTACGGGCTGACCAAAGCGCGCGGCGAAATCGCTGCGCTGCGCTACGCCGGCAGCGTGGTTATCCGTACAGGGTGGCTCTACTCCCAATTTGGCGGTAACTTTGTAAAAACCATGCTGCGCCTTGGCGCGGAAAGGCCGCAGCTGGGCGTCGTTTTTGACCAGGTGGGCACGCCAACCAATGCCGCCGACCTGGCGCGCTGCATCTTAAGCATTATCGGGAAGGTGGCTTCGCGCGAAAAGGTGCTCGTGAGCGGCCTCTTCCACTTTAGCAACGAGGGGGTGTGCAGCTGGTACGACTTTGCGGTGCAAATCATGAAGCTCGGCAAACGCCCCTGCAAGGTGCTCCCCATTGTGAGCCAAGCCTACCCGACGCCTGCCCCAAGACCCCCCTACAGCGTGCTCTGCAAAGAAAAAATTAAAGCGACCTACAGCCTGGAAATTCCACACTGGACAGACAGCTTGGAAACGCTGAGCCTGTTCGGATAGCAGCCTTCGGAAATGTTAATTCTCCGGTGGAGAAATCTAAATTTTAATCAGCCTTTAACCGCTTGTGTGGCAAAAGTCAATTAATCAAAAAAACATCAAACAATGAAAAGTCTTGTACCTGCTTTATGCCTGCTTGCCCTTGCCGCCTTTGCCTCGTGTAGCGGCAATTCGGAAATAGCCGTCAACCAGGTTCCCATGCGGTGGTGGTACGACGTGCCGGCAGCCAAGTATTGGGAAAGCTTGCCGATAGGCACCGGCCGCTTCGGCGCTATGATTCCCGGCTCGGTAGACCATGAGGTTATCGCTTTTAACGACGAAACGCTTTGGACGGGTGGCCCTTATAATCCAAACAACCCCCAGGGGCCGGAAATTTTGAAAAAAATCCGTAAGGCCGCCTTTGCCCACGATTGGGTCGCCGCCCACAAGGAGGCCTGGAAGCTGGGCAGCATCCCGCAATCGGTGCAGTACTATCAGCCCATGGGACGGCTTAATATCCACGTCGAAGGCCACGCGCTCGACAGGGCTACCCACTACCGCCGCAGCCTGAGCATGGATAGCGCCTTGGTTGACGTGCGCTACCGGCTCGACGGGGTAAGCTACGCGCGCCAGGTGTTTGCAAGCTATCCCGACCAGGTGGTTGTGATACGTTTCACCGCCGACAAAAAGGGGAAGATAAACCTGTTGAACTACTTTACGAGCCTGCAGCCGAGCGCCAAAACCCGCATCGAAAATGGCGAACTCATCATGGAGGGAACGACTATTTCGGAGAAAGCGAACGAGGTCATCCTTCCTCCGCAGGTAAAATGGCAATCGCGGCTTAAGGTTATCGCCGAAGGCGGTGCGCTGTCGGCCAGCGGCGACAAAATTTCGGTGGCCGGCGCCGATGCCGTGACGCTCATCCTGGCGGGAGCTACCAGCTGGGTGGCGTGGAACGATGCGTCGGCAGACGAAAAAAAACGCTGCCATGCCTACATTGCCAACGCCGCAAAGCACACCTACCCCCAGCTGCTGAAGCGCCACCTGGCCGACTACTGCCCTCTGTTTGCCGCCTGCCGTATCGACCTCGGCGCGGCGCCTAACCCCGAGCAAACCACCACCCAGGCCATAGAAGCTATTCGCCGGGGAGCCAACGACCCCGCATACGAAGCCCGCTACTTTCAGTATGGCCGCTACCTGATGCTGGCCGGCTCGCGGGAAAACACGCTTGCCTTCAACAACCATAACATGTGGCTCAACGACCTGGACGGGCGCTGGCGGGGGCGCTGGACGCTCAACATCAACATCCAGGAGTGCTTCTGGCCTGTAGAAAGCACCCAGCTGCGGGGCGTCAACGAATCGCTGCTGCTGTTTGTAGAAAACCTGGCGCAAGCCGGACAGCGCACCGCCGGCGAGCTGTTCGGATGCCGGGGCTGGTGCGCCTGCCACGGAACGGACGTGTGGTTCAACACCGCCCCCACCGACGGCGACCCCGTGTACGCCACCTACCCCATGGCCGGATTCTGGCTCATGCAGCAGCTCTACGAGCACTTCCGCTACCACCGGGATACCGCCTACCTGAAGCGCATCTACCCGCTGATGAAAGGCGCCGCAGCGTTTTGCTTCGACTTCCTGGTCGAAGAACCCGCCTCGGGCTACCTGGTTACCTGCCCCGCCTCCTCGCCCGAAAACCTGTTCGTTGACGAGCGGGGCAATCGCGCTGCCATATCCTTCGGCTCGTCGGGCGACATGCAGCTCATACGCCATTTTCTGCGGTGCTACGTTGAGGCTACCGAAACGCTCCACATCGATGCCGGGATGAGCCGCCAGGCCGCCGAAACGCTCAACCGCCTCCCTCCCCACCAAATCGGCAGCTTCGGGCAGCTGCAAGAGTGGTTCTTCGACTTTAAGGAAGCCGAGGTGGGGCACCGCCACCTCTCGCACCTCTTTGCCGCCTACCCCGACGACGACATAACGTTTCGCAAAACGCCCGAGCTGGCCCAAGCCGTGCGGGTTGTCTTAAAGCGGCGCGGCGACATCAACATGGGATGGTCGGGAGCGTGGAAAATCAACCAGCACGCGCGCCTCGAAGAGCCCGCTGAGGCGTACCGGATTTTGCACAAAATGCTGACGGACGTCAGCATTCACCCGCGCGAAGAAGACAGCCGGATTACCCCATCGTTTGAGGGGAACCAGGCGATTCAGGGCGTTACGGCGGGAGTGGCGGAGATGCTGCTGCAAAGCCACAGCGGCGAAGTATCGCTCCTCCCGGCTTTGCCCGAGCAGTGGAAAACCGGCTCCGTAGAAGGCCTTTGCGCGCGAGGCGGCTTCGCGGTGGCGATGGCCTGGGAAGAGGGGGCGCTCTCCGCCGCTGTGATTCGGGCGAGCTGCGGCAACACCTGCCGCCTGCGCACGAAAACCCCGGTCGGGATTTTTACGGGTGGCCGGGAAGTAGCGGTGCGCCCGGTGGAAGAAAACGTGGTGGAGTTTGACGCAAAAGCGGGCGAGGAGTACCACATCCGGCCGAATCCGGAGGCTAACCTGTAGCGCACCTGTGCGATGAGAACGCTATTTTTATTTTCGGCCATCCTTTTGAGCGCCGCAGCGCTGCTTGGCGCTCCAGCCCGCAGCCGGACAAAGGCGCTGCCGGTAGCAGTCCGGAAGTACGATGCTGCCGCAGGAAAAATTGTCGCGGAGCGCATGGCGTTGAATCCGGAAAAAATCGCCATTATTGTTATCGACATGTGGAACTTCCACTGGTGCATGACCGCCTCGGAGCGGGTATCGGCCATGGCGCCGCGCATGAACCGGGCGCTGTCGATTGCGCGGGCGCTCGGCATGCAAGTCATTTGGAATCCGAGCGACGTGGTAACCGCCTACTCCGGCTATCCGCAGTACGAGCGCGCCATTGCGGTGGCGTGCCGCGCGGTGCCGCAAGAGCGCCAGCCCCTTGCCGCCCAGTTTACCGCTCCCGCAGGCGCCTGCATGTGCGGCGCAGGGCTGCACTGCTGCGGCAACTACGGGTGGGACGCCATGCACCCCGATTTGGCGATAGGAAGCAACGACCTGATAGCCTCCTCTACCGACGAAATATACGCCCTGCTGGCCGACCGCGGCATTACCGACATTATTTACATGGGCGTGCACACCAACATGTGCGTGTTTGGCAAACCCGGCGCCATGTCGAGCATGTGGAGCGCCGGGTTCCGCTGCCTGCTTGCCGACGACCTCAACGACGCCTTCACCGCATACGACCCCGACAAGAGCTATACGCCCGACAGGGGTACCACCGAAATAGGCGAAAACCTCCTGAAGGCCGGCGTGCAGAGCATCAACATGGGCGAGAGCTTCCGTAGCGCCGGGCTGTGGAAGCCGGATACGCCGGTCGACTATGTGCGCTTTACCCCGTGGGGAAAACCGCAGCGCCCCTACTTCATCGAAACCTCAACGGTGGTAACGCTCACAGCCCCCTGGTTAGAGCATGCCCAGATACGCTACACCATCGACGGCAGCGCCCCCTCGCCACGATCGTCGCTCTACACCGCTCCGCTCGAAATCTCCAAAACGCTGACCATACGCGCCGCCGCTTTTCGTAAGGGAAAGCAGGTGAGCCTCGCCTCGATGGCGCGCTACGTCCGCCTGCCGCCGCCGCCGCCGCTGCCGGACGTTTATATCGACGATTTGCCCTATATCCCCAACAAGTACACCCAGGCCGTTTCGACCTGCCTGTGGTACCCGGAAAAATGGAAGTCGTTTGAGAAAAAGCCGCTGCGGGTGCGCGGCAAAACCTACGCGCACGGCATGGGATTCCGCGCCCCCTCGTCGGTGCAGTACGAGCTTAAGCCCGAATACAAGCGCTTTGTGGCGCTTGCCGGCGTGGACGAAAATATGGTAGACGAAAATTACGCGCGGTTTATCGGCATGCAAAGCAGCGTTGTCTTCTGCGTATATGTAGACGGCGTTAAGATGGCCGAAAGCCCGGTGATGCGCCTTTCGCAAGAGCCGTGGCGCTTCGATGTGCCCATTCCCAAGGGCAGCCGCCTGATCAACATTTCGTGCATGGACGCCGGCAGCCGAAGCCTGCTGGACTACGGAAACTGGCTGAATGCCGGATTCATTACCGGCGAAGCCGGCTGAACCCTTTGCCGACCGTTTGCGCGGCGGCGGCCGGCAGCGCTGCCGCAGCGTCGCCGTCGCCGCCAGGCAGCAAAGCGGGCAGCAGGCGCGGATGCCTGCTGCCCGCTTTTGGTGGTAAGGGTAAGGGTTCCGCTTTTGGCGGCGGCTACAAGCTGTCTCCGAAATCCTTTTTGAACTTCGCCATAAGCCGCTGCGGCCAGTCGGAAACAGGCTCCAGCCCGCCCATGAAGAAGCGGAGCACGGGCGGCTCGTAAACAAACCTCAACCCGCCAATCAGGCTGCGATTTTCGTACAGCCACGTCAGGCGGTCTTCCACGTACTTTATTTGCGAGAGGGTGAATACGCGGCGCGGCACGGCCAGGCGGAGCAGCTCCATGTCGGCGTAGGTTTCGTTGCCGTATTCGTCGCGCTGGTTGGAGATGGATCCGCGCTCCATGCCGCGCACGCCCGATATGAGGTAGAAGGCCGCCGCCAGGGAGCCTGCGGGGTACTGCGTTTGCGGGATGTGGGCGCAAATTTGCATGGCGTCGACGTGGCAGCCGAGCACGCCCGCCGGCGTAACGACCGGAATGCCCTTGCCGTCGAGCGCGTTGACCAAGTACTCAATGAACTGCGGGCTTTGGCAAATCATGCTTTCGTCCAGCGTTTCGTGCAGGCCTACCGCCATAGCCTCAATTTCGCGCACCGAAATGCCGCCGTAGGTCAGGAATCCCTCAAAGAGCGGCACCAGCGGCTCAAATTCGCGGTATATCTCGAGGCTGTTGGTGCAAATGCCTCCCCCCCTCGACGAGCTGAGCTTGCGCGCCGAAAAGTAGACGATGTCCGACAGCTCGGTCATGGCCAGGATAATCTCCGCCATCGACTTGTCGGCAAACTCCGGCTCGCGCTGCTTTACAAGGTAGGCGTTTTCGCCCAGCAGGCTGGCGTCGAGCACCAGCTTGATGCCGTAGTGGTCGGCTATGGCGCGCACTTCGCGCAGGTTGGCTATCGAAAAGGGCTGACCGCCGATGAGGTTGGTCGAAGCCTCCATGCGGATGTACGGAATGTTCTTTACCCCGTGCTGCTCGATGACCTCCTTCAGCTTTTCGATGTTCATGTTGCCCTTGAAGGGGTGGGTGCTCTTGATGTTGTACGCTTCGCTGTAGAGCAGCTCCACGATTTTTCCGCCGTACTGCGTAATGTGCGCCAGCGCGGTGGTGAAGTGGTAGTTCATGGGAATCAGGCTGCCCTTCTTTACGTAGGCGTTGGAGATGATGTTTTCGGCAGCGCGCCCCTGGTGTGCGGGGAGCAGGTATTTTTTGCCGAGAACCTCTTCCACTGCCGTTTTGAGGCGGTAGAAGCTTTGGGAGCCGGCGTACGCATCGTCGGCCATCATCATGGCCGCCATTTGCTTGTCGCTCATGGCGTTTGTGCCGCTGTCGGTGAGCATGTCCAAGAATACGTCTACCGTGTTGAGGCGAAACGTGTTGAAGCCGCCCTCGTGCAGGGCTTCCAGCCGGCGCTCAATGGGCACAAGGTGCAGCTTCTGCACCACGCGAACTTTGTGCAATTCCAGCGGTATGTTTTCTCCGCTATAAAATTTTACTTGGGGAGATTGGCTCATAGGAATTTGACTCATGATTTGTTATTCAACTGTTAAACATTTACTTATCGCCCTTATGGGGGCATTTATAGGCAATAAAAAAAAGCGCAAGTTACAAAATGTTAAGCAAAGGAGGAAAAAAATAGTGAAAAAAATCTTACAACCCTCCACCTTTTTGCCCCCCTACGCCTGCGGATTCTGATAACTTGCTTTGGTAGCGAGCGTTAATCGCTAAAGGATAGTACCGAAAGGCGAATAAATTTTTTGCGCTGCGCTCGGCATGGTTTTGTACGAAAATAGCCCGCAGATGGCGCAGATTTTTAGGCTAATCCTTTTTTTGGGGTGCTATGAAAAGATTGTATGGCCAATCCCACTTCTCCCGCCATACCGCTGTCCTACGGGTTGGTAAGATGAGCTGACGCATTACAAATGCTTATATTCACAGCTGCCGAATTACAAATTCGGCAGGACGGCGCGGGGCAGGTGCATTAGCAATCACATTCCGTCCCTACGGGACGGGGCGCCGCTATTGTCTGAACTCGGATTTTACGGGATTTATGGGATTAAGCCGAGTATCCCATCTCTTTTCGCGC
>JAIROF010000140.1 GCA_031257655.1 Prevotellaceae bacterium
CAGCCGGCAGTAAACGCCGCAACCGTGCTTGCCAAAGTGCAGGCTGTTGATTCCTATATCCGCGAAGTGCGCGGTTATTTGCATGAGCGCCCCGAACTGTCGGGGCAGGAACATGAAACCGCCGAGTTTATCCGGAAAGAAATAGCAAAGCTCGGACTGCCGGTAACCAACGTGCCGGGCACCGGGTTTTATGTGGTTTTGGATACGCGCCGTCCGGGAAAAACCATCGGCTTGCGCGCCGATATTGATGCCTTACCCATTCAGGAGCATCCGCAGAATTTAAAGCAGAACAAGAAATGGGTTTCCCGAAACGCAGGCGTTTCCCATGCCTGCGGACACGATGGACACATCGCCATCCTGCTGGGTGCGGCAAAAATCCTCAGCGAGTTGAAAGACCAGCTCAGCGGCAGGATTGTTTTTATTTTTGAGGAAGGCGAAGAAACCAATTCCGGCATCCGCGCCATGGTTGAAGCCCTGCGCCCCTTGAAAATAGACGCTATCTACGGCAATCACTTAAAATCGAACCTCGAGTCCGGCAAACTGTACATCAGGGAAGGCGCTATCATGGCGGGGACAGGCACGGTGGCTTTTGACGTCATCGGGCGCGGCGGGCACGCTTCCCGCCCAGATTTATCAATTAACCCTGTTTTTGCCGCCGCCAACATCCTTACCGGAATTTCTATCGCATGGAACAACCAGCGCGACATTACCCAAACCGTAACGCTCGGCATCACGCAGATACAGGGCGGGAAAATATACAATGTAATTCCCGACACGGTATTTATCGGCGGCACCATCCGCTTTTTCAATCGGCAGGAAGGCGAAAAAGGGTTTTCTATCATCAGGAAAGTGAGCGAAGACATTGCCCGCGCACATAGCTGCTCCGTCCGGTTTCGCGACAAGATGGGAATAGCCATGCAGCCTGTTGTGAACGATGCCGCCTTGACGGAATTTACCCGCCGCGCCGTACAGGAAATTTATCCCGGCAACGTCATTTCCGACGACCGGTATATATGGTATGCCGCCGAAACCTTTGCCGCTTACAGCGAATTGGCGCCTACGGTTTTTACGTTTGTCGGCATCAAGAACGACGAACTGGGCAGCGGCGCCGAACACCACAACGACCGCTTCGACATCGACGAAGACGCCCTTCCATACGGAGTAGGCGCCATGACGCAGTTCGCCGTGCGGTATCTAAGCAGGTAAAATATTTGAAGCGGTTTTGGGGGGCCGCTTGGTGTGATTGTCAGGCTCTATTTTTGGCGGCTAAAAAAAACTCACCGGAATTTTCATAGCGCCTCAAAAAAAAAATTAGACATTATTTTTGGTGGTCACAAAATAATTACTTACCTTTGCAGCAACAGAAGTCGTTACCATCCCGTAAGAACTGGTGCGGCTCTTTTTTTTTATATCCATGAACAAATCTGCATATACGGTTGTAGACCAAATTGCATTGCTTAAACAGCGCGGCATGCTTTTCAGAGACGAGGCGAAAGCATACGATCGGCTGAAAGACATCAGCTACTACAGGTTGAAAGGATATTGGTGGAATATGCAAACCGACACGACCCTACATCTGTTTCAGCCCAACACTTATTTCGAAGATATACTGGAACGATAC
This sequence comes from Prevotellaceae bacterium, assembly GCA_031257655.1. Classification (GTDB taxonomy): domain Bacteria; phylum Bacteroidota; class Bacteroidia; order Bacteroidales; family UBA932; genus JAITMY01. Next base: position 1,622 of record JAIROF010000140.1, read on the forward strand.
GATTTTGACCGCAAGCTTCGCCTGGTTCTTTTCGGTGGCATTGAACAAATAGAGATTGCTGTACGTACTCGACTAATATATCATTTGTCTATTGCCTATGGCGGGCTGTGGTATAGGAATCCTGAACTGTTTGAACCCTCCTTAAAAACAAAAAACGGAGTAGCAAACACAACGCATCTGCACACGCTTAACGAGCTGCAAAAAGAATTTAATCGAAGTCAAGAGATTTTTATCAAAGACCATCAACGCCGCTATCCCGAACAACATGCCGATGCATGGAAAGTGATGGAAATTGCTTCAATGGGGACATTGTCCAAATTTTACAAAAGCTTAAGGATAAACTTACCGGAAAAAGGTATTATAGCCACAGAAATGGGCGTCAACTCTCCTCACGTATTTTCCGGCTGGCTCGAAGCCATTGTTTATATTCGCAATATCATTGCCCATCATTCCCGCCTGTGGAGCCGCACGATGGTAAAACGCCCCAGCATGCAGCTGAACAATCCGAAAGGCGCATGGTTCACCCAGCCACTCAAACAGGGACAATTGGACAAACCGTTTTCGACTATATCCTGCATGGCATACTTGTGTGATTTTCTAAATCAGCCACAAAATATGAAGCGCGAAATTATTGATTTAATCAATGCCTCTCCCAGCGTTCCGATTTATAAGTACGGGTTCTTCAACGGCTGGCAAAACGAGCCTCTCTGGAATTGCGCATAAACAAAATTAAAAATACGATGATGCCCTTACGCTATTGACACAAAATAACATTTTGTGGAGTATCACGTATTTATAGCCCTTTGGCGAAGTTGATACTTCTTTGATTATCTGCCAATCAACGTTCGCGCCAATAGCGCATGGACTTCACCGGAATTTTCATCACCCCTCAAAACAAAGAATCGCCCAAAATTTTTGCTGAGCATAGCGATTAATTCCCTACTTTTGTAATTCTTTTTCACGTCACACCCAAAATAAAAACATCAAAATGTTAGAAGAGCTTAAGCAGAGCGTTTTTCGCGCCAACCTCGATTTGGTAAAGCACGGGCTGGTCATTTTCACGTGGGGCAACGTAAGCGCCGCCGACCGCCGCCGGGGGCTTGTGGTCATCAAGCCGTCGGGGGTAGGGTACGACGGCATGAGCGCCGAGGATATGGTGGTGGTGGACTTCGACGGGAAAACCGTGGAGGGCAAGTATAAGCCGTCGAGCGATACGGCTACGCACCTTGCGCTCTACAAGGCGTTTGAGGAGACGGGCGGCGTGGTGCACACGCACTCCACCTACGCCACCGCGTGGGCGCAGGCCGGATGCGACATCCCCAACATCGGCACCACCCACGCCGACTACTTCAGCCAGGCCATCCCCTGCACCCGCGCCATGACCGACGAGGAGATTCACGGCGCCTACGAGCTCGAAACCGGCAAGGTCATCGTGGAGCGCTTTGCGCACATCAACCCCGCGCACGTGCCGGCGGCGCTGGTAAAAAACCACGGCCCCTTTGCCTGGGGAAAGGACGCCGCCGACGCCGTGCACAACGCCGTGGTGCTGGAGCAGGTGGCAAAAATGGCCTGCCTCTCCTGCGCCATTAACCCTAAGCTCACCATCAACCCCGAGCTCATCAAAAAACACTTCTTCCGCAAGCACGGGGCGGGGGCATACTACGGGCAGTGAGCCGCTGATGCTGATGCTGATGCTGATGCTGCTGATGCTGTCGCTGTCGCTGCTGCCGCTGCCGCTGCCACCGCCGGTTGCCGGTTGTGCCGGTTGCCGGCTACGCGGCGATGGTTTTCAGCACGTACATTGCCTGCGCTATGGAGCTTACGCGCTGGGCTACCAGCGAAAGCTTGCCGTTCTGCTCCTTCACCTTCAGCTGTAGCGGCTGGGAGGCTATCCGCTGCATGACGGCCTCAAACGTGGCGCTCTTGTAGTAGGGGCTTAGCCGGTTGCTCACAAAGTGGGCTATCAGGAGGTTGTTCTTCAGGATGATTTTCTCAAAGCCCAGCGTAACCGCCGCCTGCCGCAGCCGCACGACGTTGAGCAGCTCCTCCGCCTGCGGGGGCATGGCGCCAAAGCGATCGACCATGCGGGCGTGAAAGGCGGCTATTTCGGCTTCGGTTTGCAGGTTATCCAGCTCGCGGTAGAGGAGAATTTTCTCCGGCATGCTGCTCACGTACGTGTCGGGGATGAGCAGCTCCATGTCGGTTTCGATGGCGCAGTCCTGCAGCGCGCTCCACGCGCCGATCGGTGGCTGCTGCTGCTGCTGCTGCTGCTGCTGCTGCTGCTGCTGCTGCTGCTGCTGTTGTTGTTGCTGCTGCTGCTGCTGCTGTTGTTGTTGTTGTTGTTGTTGTTGTTGTTGTTGTTGCTGCTGCGCATCTCCGGCGGCGCTGGCGGCGCTGTTGGCGGCGCTGTCGGCGTTGGCGGGCAGGCTTGGCCTGCGGCTGTCCTCCGGCTGCGGGGCTGCTGCGGAGAGCCACTCCTCCTCGCGCAGCTCGGCGAGCGCCTCGTTGAGGATTTTCTGGTAGGTTTCAAACCCTATTTCGGCAATGAATCCGCTCTGCTCTCCCCCCAGCAGGTTTCCCGCCCCGCGGATGTCGAGGTCTTGCATGGCAATGTTGAAGCCGCTGCCGAGGTCGGAGAACTCCTCGATGGCGCGCAGCCGCCTGCGCGCCTCGTCGGTGAGCAGCGCCACGGGGGGCGTGAGCAGGTAGCAGAAGGCCTTGCGGTTGCTTCGCCCCACGCGCCCGCGCAGCTGGTGCAGGTCGCTCAGCCCAAAGTGGTGCGCGTGGTTGATGATGATGGTGTTGGCGTTGGGGATGTCGATGCCGTTTTCGATGATGCTGGTGGCCACGAGCACGTCGTACTCGCCCATGATGAAGTCCACCACGCGCTTTTCCATTTCGTTGCCCTCCATTTGCCCGTGCGCCACGGCGACCTTTACGTGGGGGCAAACCCTGCGCACGAGCTCCTCTATCGCCGGGATGTCCTGCACGCGGTTGTGCACAAAGAAGACCTGCCCGCCGCGCTCCACCTCGTAGGCTATGGCGCTGCGCACGATGTCTTCGCCGAAGGGGTGTTGCTCGGTGGCCACGGGCTGGCGGTTGGGCGGCGGGGTTTGGATGATGGACAGGTCGCGCGCGCCCATGAGCGAAAACTGTAGCGTGCGCGGGATGGGGGTGGCGGTGAGCGTCAGCGTATCGATGCTAACCCGCAGCTGCCGCAGCTTTTCCTTTGCCGTTACGCCAAACTTCTGCTCTTCGTCGATGATGAGCAGCCCCAGGTTTTTGAACTTCACGGCGCTCCCGAGCAGCTTGTGCGTGCCGATGATGACGTCGATTTTTCCTTCGGCGAGCTCGGCCAGCGCTCTTTTTGTTTCGGCGGGCGAGCGGAAGCGGCTCAGGTAGTCGATGCGGCAGGGGAAGTTGTGCAGCCGCCGGCTGAAGGTTTTGTAGTGCTGAAGCGCCAGGATGGTGGTGGGCACCAGCACGGCCACCTGCTTGCTGTCGGCAACGGCCTTGAAGGCGGCGCGCATGGCGACCTCCGTTTTGCCAAACCCCACGTCGCCGCACACCAGCCGGTCCATGGGCGTGGCGTCCTCCATGTCGGCTTTTACGGCCTGCGTCACTTTGAGCTGGTCGGGGGTGTCCTCGTAGATGAACGACGCCTCCAGCTCCTGCTGCAGGTACGAATCGGCCGAAAACGCAAAGCCTTTGGTGCTCTTGCGCTGCGCGTAGAGCGCTATGAGGTCTTTGGCAATGTCCTTTACCTTTCCTTTGGTGGCGTTCTTGAGCTTTTGCCACGCATCGGTTCCCAGCTTGTATATTTTGGGCGGCGCGCTGTCCTTCCCCTTGTAGCGCGATATGCGGTGCAGCCCGTGCACGCTCACAAAGAGCACGTCGCCATCCCGGTACACGAGCTTTACGAACTCCTGCAGCTTTCCGTTGAGGTGCTGCTTCACCAGCCCGCCAAACATGCCCACGCCGTGGTCGATGTGCACCACGTAGTCGCCCATTTGCAGGGAGGAGAGCTCGCGCGCGGTGAGCTGGGCGCTCTTGTCGGGGGCGCCGTGCAGCTTGTAGCGGTGGTGCCGCGCAAAGAGCTGGTGGTCGGTGTAGCAGCACATCTTTGTGGCGCCGTCCACAAAGCCCTCGTGCAGCGCCACCGGCACCTGCTCCACCCCCTTCACCTCCCCGCTGATGCTGGTCAGGATGCCGGCTATGCGCTCGGCCTGCAGCAGGCTGTCGGTGAGCAGAAAGCTGTCGAACCCCCTGTCTGCGTTTTCCTTCAGGTTGGCCGCCAGCAGGTCGAAGTTTTTGTTGAAGGCGGGCTGGGGCGTGGTGCCGAAGCAGCAGCGGACGGGGGCGCCGGCAGCGGATAGCGCCGGCGCCGGGGCGCTGTCTGCGGTGCCTGCGGTGAAGAACACGCAGCGCAGCGCCCGCAGCGCCTCCTCAAAGTCCTCCTTGCCGATGGTGGAGCCGGCGGCGGCGGCGGCGTGCTGCGCCGCAACCTTCGCTACGGCCAGCTGCGCGTCGCCGGCCCAGGCGATGGGGGTTACGCCCTTGCCGTCGGCGTGCCGCCGGATGAAGCCAAAGAGCGAAGTCCCCCCTTCGGACGCTACGCTGAGCAGGTTGGGGATGATCTCCACCGCGCGGTGCTTTGCCTCCGAGAGCTGCGTGTTGAGGTTGAAGCTGCGGATGCTCTCCACCTCGTCGCCAAAGAAGTCGATGCGGTAGGGCTTGCTGTCGGCAAACGAAAACACATCGACAATGCTGCCGCGCACGGCAAACTGCCCCGGCTCGCTCACAAAATCGACGCGCTCAAAGCGGTACTCCGCCAGCGTTTCGCAGATAAACTCCGGGGAGACCTGCTCGCCGGCGTGGAGCGTGAGGGTATTTTTTTGCAGCTGTTCGCCCGACGCCACCCGTTCGCCGGTAGCCTCCACGTAGCTCACCACGCAGAGCGTTTCGCCGGCCTCCATGCCGGCTATGCGCGCCAGGGCGGTGGTGCGCTGCACGGCGGCGGCGGCGTCCTCTTCGCCGTGCTGCGCGCTGCGCCGGTAGCCGGACGGGAAGAACAGCACGTCGCAGCCCTCCCGCAGGTTGTAGAGGTCGTTGTAGAAGTAGGCTGCCGCATCGCGGTCGTCGAGCACAAAGAGGTGAAGCCCCCCCAGCCGGTTGGCAACGGCGGCGCCCAGCACGCTCGGCGCAGAGCCCGACAGCCGCTCGGCGTACACGTGCGCGCAATCCGGACGCACCAGCGCGCCGCACAGCACGCCAAAAGCATCCTGCGACGAAAACCGGGCAATCAACTTGTCTATGGTCATAAAAGCAATTAGGAATGAATTAGGAATTAAGAATTAGGAATTAAGAATTAGGAATTACGAATTAAGAATTTATGTTGCGCCGTTACTGTCTGAACTGTGATTTTTGAGATTTGCATGATTATCATGATTTGGTGATGTCATAAATTGTACGAGACAGTAAGTATTATGCTGATTATAAATCGGTTGCATTAATGAGGCTAATGAGGTTAATGAGGTTGTTATTTCTACTGTATCTCCCTGCTACTGAGGTTGTTTTGTTATTAAAATTAGGTGTAAATTAGGTTTTTCGCTCCCTACAATTTATGACACTACCCATGATTTGATGGCGCGTAGTGCGACGGCGCTGTAGAGGTGCGCGGCGCACGCCTCTACAGCGCCATTTCGCCGCCATTTCGTCGCCAAAAATTCTTCTGCGTAACATGGAGTCAGCGGACAAAAAAATCCGTGCAAATTCGTCCAATTCTTTTTTTGAGGTGCTATGAAAAGATTGCATAGCCAATCTCCTACCACTTCTCCCGTATGGCAGTGGTATGGTGGGAGATTGGCTGCGCCGAGCTCCGCTTCGCTCCGGCTCCTCCACTCCGCGCACTCGTGCCTCGTGCGCTCCGGTCGGAATGACGGGCGTTGTTGAGGAGGAGGAGGGGGGGGAGAGGGGCGGCGAAGCCGCCCCTCTCCCTTTTTTTTAATAATGGCGCCGTCATTCCGACCGGAGCGCACGAGGCACGAGTGCGCGGAGTGGAGGAATCTCCCACCACTTCTACCACACGAGACGGTGGTATGGTGGGAGATTGGCTACGCCGAACTCCGCTTCGCTCCGGCTCCTCGACTTCGCTACCAATGACGAAGCGGGACTCCCCATCATTGATAACGCAGTGAGAAATCTTTTCATAGCACCTCAAAAAAAGAATTAGCCGTAAATTCGTGCAATTCGCGGACAAAAAAATTCGTGCAATTCGTGCAATTCGTGCAATTCGCGGACAAAAAAATTCGTGCAATTCGTGCAATTCGCAGACAAAAAAATTCGTGCAAATCCGTGCAATTCGCGGACAAAAAAAATTCGTGCAATTCGTGGACAAAAAAAATCGTGCAAATCCGTGCAATTCGTGGACAAAAAAAATCCGTGTACAAAAAAACCAGCGTAATAGACTTACTACTTACTACTTAATTCTCAATTCTCAATTCTCAATTCTCAATTATCAATTATCTTCAGCTTTGCGTACTTCATGAGGAGGGATTTTTTTCCGGCGAGCTTAAAGTTCACGGTTACCTTTACGTCGCCGCCGAGGTTTTCTACGTTTGTCACCACGCCGCGGCCAAAGTTTTTGTGCTCCACCGCAACGCCTGCGGCCATACCGCCCGCCAGCTGCGGGGAGAGGCTGTTGACTGGCGGGGGCGGCAGGGGCGGCGGGGCGGCGGGGCGGGGCGGCTGTCCATACGGCTGCCGGGGCGCTTTGCGGACAAAGCGGGGCGGCGAGCTCGTAGCGCAGCCCTCGGCGTAGTCGTCGGGGTCTTGCGAGAGCGTGTCGGCATCGAGCTCTATGACCGAAAGGTCAACGCAGCTGGGGTCTATCTCCTTGAGGAAGCGGCTGGGCGGGTTGCTCTCCGGCTTTCCCCAGCGGTAGCGCGTCTGCGCAAACGAAAGGGTAGCCTTCACCTTAGCGCGGGTGAGCGCCACGTAGAAGAGGCGGCGCTCCTCCTCCATCTCCGGCGGCGACATCATGGAGAGCTTTCCCGGAAAGAGGTTTTCCTCCAGCCCCACCACGTACACGTAGGCGTACTCCAGCCCCTTGGCCGCGTGGATAGTCATGAGCGACACGGTGTTTACCTCCTCCGGCTTTTCCTTATCGGCGTCGGTGAGCAGCGTTACGTTTTCTAAGTACTGCGCAATGAGGGGCGGTGCGCCGTTTTCCTCCTTGTAGTTTTCGCAGAACGCTTTGATACCGTTCAGCAGCTCCTCCACGTTTTCGAGGCGGGCAATGCCCTCAATGGTTTTGTCGGCGCGCAGCTCGGCAATGACGCCCGACTGCTGCGCCACGGCGTAGGCCAGCTCGTAGGCCTCCTGCTCGCCCGCCTGCCTGCTCATGGCGCCGATCAGGAGGAGGAACTGCGAAACCTTTTTGTAGGCTGCGCCGCGCACCTCCGCCTGCTCGGGCGTAAGGCTCAGGATGCAGTCCCAGAGGCTCAGGTTGGACTGCGAGGCAAGCGCCTCGAGGCGGGCTATGGTCGTGTCGCCGATGCCGCGGCGGGGGTAGTTCACGATGCGCTTAAAGGCCTCGTCGTCGCTGTGGTTGACGATGAGGCGGAGGTACGCCAGCAGGTCTTTTATCTCCTTGCGCTGGTAGAACGATTGCCCGCCGTAGATGCGGTAGGGGATGTTTTTGCGGCGGAGCGAATCCTCAAAGATGCGCGACTGGGAGTTGGTGCGGTACAGGATGGCAAAGTCGCTGTACTGCGCCTGCGCTCCGTACAGGCGGTCGGCAATGTCGCCCACCACGCGCAGCCCCTCCTCCTGGTCGGTAAAGGCAGCCAGCAGGCCTACCTTTTCGCCCCTGTCGCCGTCGGAGAAGCACTTTTTCTTGAACTGCCCCGCGTTCTTTTCTATCACGCTGTTGGCGGCGTTGACAATGTTTTGCGTAGAGCGGTAGTTTTGCTCCAGCTTAAAGACCCGGCTCTCCGGAAAATCCTTTTGGAAGTTGAGGATATTTTCTATCTTCGCCCCGCGAAAGGAGTATATGCTCTGCGCGTCGTCGCCCACCACGCAGAGGTTGTGGTGCCGGGCGGCGAGCTTTTTGATGATCAGGTACTGCGCGTAGTTGGTATCCTGGTATTCGTCCACCAGCAGGTAGCAGAACTTTTCGCTGTACTTTTGCAGCACGTCGGGGTGGTCGCGAAAGAGGATGTTGGTAAACAGGAGGAGGTCGTCGAAGTCCATTGCGCCGGCGCTCTTGCAGCGGCGCGCGTAGGCGGCGTAGATCATGGGCATATGCGGCTTGCGCGCCTGCGCGTCGTTGTAGGCGATGCTGCTGCTGCCGGCGTAGGCCTGCGGCGTTATCAGGTTGTTCTTGGCCATGGAGATGCGGGCGTGCACGTCGTTCACCTTGTACGTATTTTCGTCCAGCTTCAGCTCCTTAATGATGGCGCGGAGCAGGTTGCGGCTGTCCGCCGTATCGTAGATGGTGTAGGAGGAGGTGAACCCGATTTTTTCGGCCTCATAGCGCAGGATGCGGGCAAATATGGAGTGAAAGGTGCCCATCCACAGGTATCGCGCCCGCTCGCCCACCACGCCGGCTATGCGCTCCTTCATTTCCTTTGCCGCCTTGTTGGTGAAGGTGAGCGCCAGCACCGCCGAGGGCGGAACGCCGTGCGCCAGCATGTTGGCTATGCGGCAGGTGAGCACGCGCGTTTTGCCGGAGCCGGCGCCCGCTATAATGAGAGACGCACCCTGGTAGCTTTGCACCGCTTCGAGCTGAGCAGGGTTGAGGGATGAAAAGAAATCGGACATGAGTGCTGGTTTAAAATATCAAGGTGCAAAGGTAGCGAATTTGAGGGGATAGTGCATAGCTTGTCAGAAAAATAAATCGCAGGTAAACGAGCCGTTGTTGCCCGCCACGTCGGTGGCAACGAAAACAATGTTGTGCTGCGCGCCGATTTTTACGCGCGCGCTGTCGATGGTGTAGCGCATGAGGTGGCTTTTTTCGTCGTACTCAAACAGCGCCCAGCTGTCGTCCACGTAGCCCGCGTAGGATTTGATTTTGCTGAGGTTATCCTTTACCGTGAGCGCAATGCGGCGCTGGTCGCGGCTCAGGCGTCCGCCGTCGGCAAAGTTCACGGGCACAATTTTTGGGGGGATGGTATCGATTTCCACAAAGAACGCCCCCCAGCTGCGGCTGTTGGCGGTGAAGTAGGGCTCACGGAAGGTGGTGGCGAGGGCGCTCCGGCGGCCCTCCCTGTCCATGCACACCACCAGCGCTTTTTCCCGCAGGTGTGGCGGCACGTTGGCCTTAACGCCTATCTGCACCGCGAGGTGCGGCGGCGTGGCGGGCTGCGCCACCCGGAACGCCGGCGAGGCGCTGCCGCTCCTTGCCTTTTCGCTTTGCACCTCAAAGGCCGTCGACTCGTAGAGCGCCCCGGCGGGGATGTGCACCTTAAAGCCGTTCGCTTCGTAGGCGTTGCTCTGGCTCCAGCGCATCACCTTCTGCTCGCCCTCCGCCGCCTGCCGGGCATTCGCCGCCTGCCGGGCGCCCGCCGCCGTCGCCGTCGCCGCCGTCGTCGTCGCCGCCGCCGATTTCACCCAAAATGCCAGCGTAGAGGTGTTGCCCGCATCGTCGGCAACGGCGACGCTGATGCGGGCTTTTTCGCCGGATTTAAGCGCCACCACGCCCTGCCGCTTCACCTGCCGGTAAATGCTCAGGCGGTTGCCCGGCGCCACGTACAGCCGGATGATTTTTTCGTTGTAGAGCCGCTTGCGCGAAAAATCGATCAGGGCGTTGCAGTACCGCGTTTCGTCGAAGCTAAAAACGTCCATGTCGTACGAAAAGATGAGGCTGTCGTTGAGGTGCAGCGCGCAGCGGCGCACGCCGAAGGTGTGCTCCGAGCCGTCCATCCGGTCTGCCATGTCCAGCCCAAAGAAGCACGCGCCGTCAACGGCAACCGTGTCGCCTGCGGCCAGCGCGAGCACGTTTTTGGTTTGCTTCACGGCAAGGATTTTGTGGCGCTGCGGGAGCGCCTCGCCCTGCAGCGTGTCGAAGCGGTAAACGAAGAGGCGGCGAACGGTTGGCGGCCTGGCATCGGGCAAGCTGTAGACGCCCGGCCGCACGACGTTGAGCGGCTGCTGCCGGCGGTCGCGCAGCTCAAAGTGCAGGTGCGGCCCGGAGGAGCTGCCGCTGTTGCCGGCAAAGCCGATGCAGTCGCCCTGCAGGAGCGGAAAGTCCAGCGGCGAGAGCTCCGCGTCGAGCAAAAACGACCGGTTGGCGTACTGCTGCTCGTAGGCCCACGCCGCAATAGCCGGGGCAAATCGCTGCAGGTGCCCGTACACGGAGGTTGTCCCGTTGGGGTGCGCCACGTACAGCGCGTTGCCGTAGCCGTCCGGCCGGACAACGATGCGCGCCACGTACCCTCGCTCCACGGCGTACACCGGCTCGCCCTCCACGCCGCCAACCCGGAAGTCCACGCCGGAGTGCAGGTGGTTGGGGCGAACCTCGCCAAAGTTGGCCGACAGCGACATGGCATTCTTCATGGGCGGCGCGTAAGCTACCTCCTGCGCAGCGGCAAAGGGCGAAAACAGGGCGAGCGCAGCCGCTACAGCCGGCAAAAACAGGGAAGCATCCCCAAAAGTACGCGGAATGATGTTCATAGTGTTATAAAATACAAAATAATTGGCGGAGAAAAACGTTATGCATCTAATTTTTTCACAAAAGTACATTTTTATTCGGTGTTATTCTTCAAGTTAATATTGTTTTGTGAAAAAAAGACAAGGCAGTAGTTGAAATTATCGTAAGATTTGCTACCTTTGTTGTGTAAACTTCAAAAAAAACTAAGATTCAACTCAAAAAAACGAGTGCAGAAACATGAGCGCAGAAATTGATAACGTTTTGTGTAGCTTGAGCGATAAGTTTGAACAGCTGGTATCGCTGTACGAAACCACGCGCATAGCGTGCGACAAAATGCAGCAGGATAACCAATCGCTGAAAGAGCGAGGGCAAGAGCAGGAATCAAAGTTGATGGAGCTGGAAGAAAAGAACAAGAGGTTGCTGATTACTCAGGCATTTGCGGCGGCTAACGGAAATTCGGAGGAAGCCAAAGAAAAAATCAGCAAAATTGTGCGGGACATTGATAAGTGTATCACGCTTTTAACAAAGTGAAAAGCAGTATTTTGCAATGGAAAAGTTCTCAATACGTGTAAACATTGCCGAGCGCTACTACCCCCTCAAAATTGAGCGGGAAGACGAAGAAAAAGTGCGCCGGGCGGTGAAGCTGATAAATGAAAAGGTGTTGAGCTATAAGCAGCGCCATGGCGACAAAGACGTACAGGATTGGCTTGCCATGGTGAGCATGTACTTTGCCATGAAGGTTGTAGAAAACGAACAAAATCAGCTTTTACCTAAAACCATCAGCGGATTGCAGGACCTGGATAAAAAGCTCTCAGAGTACCTCGATTACGTGACCGAAAAGTGACCGATACGCTACAAAAACGTTCTTTGCATAGGTAATTCATAATTATTCCGCACAAGCTTTCAATTTACTTTGCGAAAACTAACATTATTACAATTGGAGCAATAGCTCGGGTATACTAGAACAGGCCTCAACCCTTTGCGGTCGCCAATTTCGGCGCAGTGGACGTTCGACCCTATCCGGTAGCTCCTGCCATTTTAGTTGGGTTTTCGTCAAACCTTTCGTTGAAGGCTTGTGCTTTTTTTGTCGGAAATTTCTTTACTATAGATAAATAATTACAACCATACAAATTTTTTTAGACTATGGATACACTGCCTATTATAATGACATTTGCTGCTGCATTTGTTGTTGGAGGTTTGCTGTCGTTTTTTATCATGAGCGCGCTGACGAAAAAAAAGCGGAAAAAAATTGTGCAAGATGCCGAAGCAGAAGCCGAGCTGGTGAAAAAGGAGAAAATGCTGCACGCAAAAGAAAAATTTCAGGAGCTGAAGATTGAGCACGAGCGGACTATAAACGAGCGAAACAGCAAGGTCGCACAGGCCGAAAACAGAATCCAGCAAAAAGAGGCTACCCTCAACCAGCGTATGGAGGAGGTATCGCGAAAAAAAATCGATCTCGAAAACCAGCGCGAAAACCTCGCTCAGCAGCTGGAAGCCGTAAAAACGCGCATTGGCGATATGGACAAAGAGCGCCGCCAGCACATCGACAAGCTCGAAGCAATAGCCAGCCTATCCGCCACAGAAGCCAGAAACCTGCTCATGAAAAACCTAAAGGACGAAGCCAAAACCCAGGCCCTCTCCTACATCAACGAAGTGGTAGACGAAGCCAAAATGACCGCCGGAAAAGAAGCCAAGCGGATAGTACTCCAAACCATTCAGCGCGTAGCCACAGAGGTGTCGAGCGAAAACGCGGTAACCGTATTTCACATCGACAGCGACGAGGTCAAAGGGCGCATCATTGGCCGCGAAGGGCGCAACATCCGCGCGCTCGAAGCCGCCACCGGCATGGAAATCGTGGTAGACGACACGCCCGAGGCCATCCTCATTTCGGGATTCGACCCCGTGCGCCGCGAAATCGCCCGCCTCGCCCTCCACCAGCTGGTGATAGACGGGCGCATCCACCCCGCCCGCATCGAAGAGGTCGTGGCAAAGGTGACCAAGCAGGTCGACGAAGAAATCGTGGAGGTGGGCAAGCGCACCACCATCGACATGGGCATACACGGCCTGCACCCCGAGCTGATAAAGCTGGTGGGCAGCATGCGCTACCGCTCCTCCTACGGCCAAAACCTCCTCCAGCACTCGCGCGAGGTGGCCAACCTCTGCGCCATCATGGCCTCCGAGCTCGGCCTCAACGCCAAGCTCGCCAAGCGCGCCGGCCTCCTCCACGACATCGGAAAAGTGTCGACCGAAGACCCGGAGCAGCCACACGCCATACTCGGCATGAACCTGGCCGAAAAGTTCAAAGAAAAACCGGAGGTCTGCAACGCCATCGGAGCGCACCACGAAGAGGTGGAAATGACCTCCATCATTGCCCCCATCGTGCAGGTGTGCGACGCCATCTCCGGCGCCCGCCCGGGCGCCCGGCGCGAAGTGGTCGATTCGTACATCAAGCGCCTCAAAAATATGGAAGACCTCGCCCTCTCCTACCCCGGCGTGGTGAAAACCTACGCCATACAGGCCGGACGGGAGCTCCGCGTAATTGTGGGAAGCGAAAAGGTGAGCGACCAGGAGGCAGAGAAAATTTCTATGGAGGTGGCTAAGAAAATTCAGGACGAAATGATCTACCCGGGACAGGTCAAAATTACGGTGATCCGCGAAACCCGCGCAATAAACTTCGCAAAGTAGACCCCCGAACGACGCCCCGGAAAATCGCTTAGGCGTTCCATTAGCTTATTAAAAATAAGCACTCTATAATACTTTTTGCTTGTGCTGTGCGGCGAAAATCTGCATCTTTGCGCTGCCTCATTCCGCTGCTGCTGCTGCAAAAAACCAGAAAAAAGCGCGCAAAAGCTGAGCGTTAATACCCCGAAAAAGATGGTGGAGCTTGTATTTTCCGATAGCCTGCTGCTAATGATAGCCATTCTTTTGTTTGCAAGCGTTTTTGCAAGCAAAACCTCTTTTCGCGTGGGCGTCCCAACGCTGCTCTTCTTCATGGTGATAGGCATGATAGCGGGCAGCGAAGGCGTAGGCATTGAGTTTGACAGCCCGCAGGCGGCGCAGTTTATCGGCGTTATTGCGCTCAACTTTATCCTCTTCTTTGGCGGCTTTGAAACCAGCTTCAGCGAAATACGCCCCGCCATCAAGTCCGGCGCCATGCTTTCGCTCTTTGGCGTGCTCTTTACCGCCATCATCCTCGGCCTGTTTGTCTGGTGCCTCCTGCCGGGATTTTCGCTGGTAGAGGGGCTGCTGCTCGGCTCCATTGTCTCCTCTACAGATGCCGCTGCGGTGTTTGCCGTAATGCGCTCGCGCAACCTCGGGCTGAGGGGAAACCTCCGCCCCATGCTGGAGTTCGAGAGCGGAAGCAACGACCCCATGGCCTACCTGCTCACCATCACCTTTCTCAGCATGGCGCAGCACCCCGAAGAAAGCATCTGGTCAAACATCCCCATGATTGGCGTGCAAATGGTGGTGGGCGTTACCATGGGCCTGGGGTTGGGGTGGGTAGGAAAGCGCATCATCAACCGCATCCGGCTGGAGTACGACGCCCTCTACGCCGTGCTGGTCATTGCCCTGATGTTCTTCACCTACTCGGCCACCAACCTCCTCTACGGAAACGGATTCCTGGCGGTGTACACGAGCGCCCTCTACCTGGGCAACCAGAAGCTCATACACCGGAAAACCATCGCCAAAATTTTCGACGGGCTGTCGTGGATCATGCAAATCTCCATATTCATCGTGCTGGGCCTGCTGGTTTACCCCAGCCACATCGTTCCGGTCATTGGCGTTGGGCTGGTCATTTCGGCCTTTTTGATGTTTGTAGCGCGCCCCCTGAGCGTTTTCATTTCGCTGCTCCCGCTCAAAATCCCCTTCAACCGGCAGCTGTTTGTTTCGTGGGTTGGCCTCAAGGGCGCCGTCCCCATCGTATTTGCCACCTACCCGCTGGTGGCGGGATTGGACAAGGCCGACGCCATGTTCAACATCGTTTTTCTGGTCTCGGCAACCTCCGTGCTGATACAGGGCACAACGCTGTCGCGCGCGGCGAAGTTCTTCGGCGTGTCGCAGCCCTTTAAGCGGCAGCGGAAAATATCCATCGACATCGACCTGACAGACCACGAAGATGTGAAGTCGAAGTTTGTGCAGGTTACCCTTCCAAGCCACTCAAAGGTGCTCGGCATCCCCTTAGTGGAGCTGGGCTTGCCCCCCAAGGTGGCGATTTCCCTCATCATTCGCCGCGACAAGTACATCACCCCCTACGGCGCCACCACCCTCGAGGCGCACGACCGCCTCCTCATCGTTTCGGAAGACGCCGTGGGCATGGCCAAAGCGCTGGAAAAGCTCGATGTGAGCGGGCAGGTGGACTGGGAGTAGGCCGCAGCGCCGCTTCCGGAGGTGGCAAGGGGGCGCCCGAAGAAAAGCAGCTCTTTCCTGAATTTATCCGATTATTTTCCCTACATTTGCCCGTAATTTAAAAATAGAAAACAGCGAAGCGGATAAAAAACCTGAATGAAAGGGAGACAAATCGGATGCTATAAACGGTCAACAATGAAAAAGTCTTATGAGAGTCAGGTTAAGTAAAGCGGTCAAGATGTTCTTCGGAAATGCCTCCTTAGAGCAGGTCTATTTTGAGGCAATTGCCAATGCCTTGGACGCAGGAGCTACCAAAATAGCTATTGCTATTGCTGCGCAAGATTACAGCCAGCCCGAAACGCTGACAATAGAAATATCAGACAATGGCATTGGCTTTACCGACGAACGATTTCAAAAATTCAGCAACTTGTTTGATGTTGACGATGCAACCCATAAGGGGCTGGGACGCTTGGCTTACTTGTTTTATTTTGAAAAAACGCTCGTAACAAGTAATTACGATGAGTATTTTTCAAGAAAATTTGAATTTTCGGACGCCTTCACCGAAAATAGCGAAGTAACAAAAAATAACAGCAAGAGCAATAGCGGTACTACCCTGCTAATGTCGGGATATACCCTGGAACGCTTAAGGCAGCACTCATATATTCAGCCTGTCTATTTGAAAGGCAAAATTCTGGAAAAATTTTACTCCCGGCTGTTCAGGCTAAAACAAAGCAACCAACAAGTTGATATATCCATTACGGCAACCGTTAACCGGCAAACCGCTAATGCCGCCCTGTCAACCGGCAGCGACATTCCAGATTTTACTTTTGTCCCGGTAGAAGATAATTCAAGAATAGAATTTTACTATCATATTAAGGAGGTCGCAGAGGTTAGCAGCGCTATTACTGCTATTTCTGTAGATAATCGGACATACCCGATAGACATTATCGCACCGGAAAATTTTCCGGTTGGCTATGAGATGTTTTTCCTTTTGTTTTCTGATTACTTTAACGGTCAAGTAGATGCTGCTCGTCAAACAATTAATATGCCGGAGCTGGACAGAGTTAAAAAATTGTTTAGAAATGAAATCACCAAAATCATTGATAAAGAAGTGCCGCAAATTGCTCAACGAAACCAAGAAAGAAAACAGCGCTTGATAAATCTTTTCCCTCATCTGAACGGGTATTTTGAAGTTGAAGGAATTGGCTACACGTCGGAAGAAGATTTGCTGAAAAATGCGCAAGGCAAATTCTTTAAGGCGCAAAGAAAAATACTGGGGGCTTCTCACCTAACTGAGGAGCAATTTCAGGAATCGTTGGAGCTGGCTTCCAGAACCCTAACCGAATATATTTTATTCAGGCAAAATACCATCCACAAGCTTAAAAATATTAGCAAGAAGGAGAGAGAATCCGTTTTTCATACGCTGATAATTCCCATGCGCGAACAATTTGACGGAAAAAATTTGGAAAATGACTTGTTTCGCAATAACGTTTGGGTATTTGATGATAAATTTATGACCTATGATACGGTGCTAAGCGATATTGAAATGTCGAAATTAATCAACGCTATTACCGACGGAGAAGCTACCGAAAAAGACGATGACCGTCCGGATATTGCTATGATTTTTTCGGGAAATCCAAACGACGACAAGAAGAAAGTGGATGTTGTGATCGTGGAATTAAAGAAAAAAGGCCTTCCTGCCGAACAAAATTCAATAGTGGAAAAACAGCTGGAGCATAGAGCAAGGAAGCTGATGCAATACTATAACAGCAAAATCCAACAAATATGGTTTTATGGAATTGTAGAAATAGATGATGAGTATGAATTGGATTTACTGTCAGACTACCACAAGCTTTACTCACAAGGAAAAGTTTTTTACAGGAGTAAAGAAATAATTCTACAAAAAGAGCCTATGGTATCATTGCCGGCGGGGATATTCCTAATGGATTTTGACGCCGTGGTAAATGATGCAGATGCTCGTAATTCAACATTTTTGAAAGTCATCAAAAGTAAATTCAAGTAAGCTTTGCTCGCTGCCAATAAAACAGGGCGGAATTTTATGCCCAAAAACCTCGATCAACACCCTGATTTTTACCTAATTTACTCACTCGCGCTTATTTTTTAGGTGTTCGTGAGCTCGCTGCGCTCGGTTATACCTAATTTTAATAACAAAACGACCTCAGTAGCAGAGTGATATAGTAGAAATAACAACCTCATTAACCTCATTAATGTAAATGATTTAT
>JAIROF010000096.1 GCA_031257655.1 Prevotellaceae bacterium
GGGAAAGCGACGCCTTTCGCTGTGCACCTCTGTGAAACCTTCGTGCACCTCTGTGCTATTATTGCGCAGAGGTGCACAGAGGGCTTACGCCAAAATCAGAATGCCATTCTGCATTTTGCTTTTTGCTTTTTGCATTCTGCTTTCTGCTTTCTGCATTTTGCTTTCTGCATTTTGCATTCTGCATTCTGCATTCTGCATTCTGCTTTCTGCATTCTGCATTCTGCATTTTGCATTCTGCATTCTGCATTCTGCATTCTGCATTTTGCATTCTGCATTTTGCATTTTGCATTTTGCATTCTGCATTCTGCATTCTGCATTCTGCATTCTGCATTCTGCATTCTGCATTCTGCTTTCTGCATTTTGCATTCTGCATTCTGCATTCTGCATTTTGCATTCTGCATTCTGCATTCTGCATTCTGCATTCTGCATTCTGCATGAGCGATAGTAAAAAATAACAGAGCAGATTAGCAGGAGGGAAAAAAAATATGTAATTTTGTCACGTTTTGTCATGTTTTGTCATGCCTTTACCGGCATTGATTTTTGTAAATTATGGATATTCAGCAGATAAAGTTGCGTTTTGGGATTATCGGCAGTGCGCCGGGCTTGCTGCGCGCGCTGGACATTGCCACACAAGTAGCGCCCACCGACATGTCCGTGCTGATTACCGGCGAAAGCGGGGTAGGCAAGGAGGTCTTTCCGCAGGTTATTCACCAGAATAGCGTTCGCAAGCATGGCGCCTACTTTGCCGTCAACTGCGGCGCCATCCCCGAAGGGACGGTCGACTCCGAGCTGTTTGGCCACGAAAAAGGCTCGTTCACGGGCGCCTACGACGCGCGGAAGGGTTACTTTGAGGTAGCCAACGGCGGCACGCTGTTTCTGGACGAAGTGGCCGAGCTGCCGCTGTTCACGCAGGTGCGCCTGCTGCGCGTGCTCGAAACGGGCGAATTTTTGCGGGTCGGGTCGGCCAAAACGCAAAAAACCAACGTTCGCGTCATTGCGGCAACCAACATCAACCTTCCGCAGGCAATCCTGAACGGCAAATTCCGCGAAGATTTGTACTACCGCCTCAACACGGTGCCCATCAGCATTCCGCCGCTGCGCGACCGCAAAGACGACATCGCGCTGCTGTTCCGGAAGTTTGCGGCAGACTTTGCCGAAAAATACAAAATGCCCGCAGTACACCTGGATCCCGAAGCGCGGGCTGTACTCGAAAGCTACCCCTGGCCGGGCAACATCCGCCAGCTCAAAAACATTGCCGAGCAAATCTCCATCATCGAATCGGAGCGGCAAATATCGGCCGATACGCTGCGCCTCTACCTGCCCGAAGCCAGCCTGCTGCCGGTGGTCTACAAAACCGAAAAGAGCTCGGCAGGCGCCCCCTCTGCCGCCGATTTTTCGTCGGAGCGGGAAATCCTGTACAAATTTTTGTTTGACGTAAAAAGCGACGTCAACGAGCTCAAAAAGCTGGTCAACGCGCTCATGCAGGGCGAAACGCGCGTGGTAGGCGTGCCCGGCGCCGGCGTAAGCTTCTCCGACGTTGCCATGGCCGACCCTCCGGCGGCGATAACCATACCGCACGGCGTAAAAAAAACGCCGCTACCCGACAGCGACCAGCTGCTCGACGCCTGCGAGCTGGGCGACGAATCGCTCCTGATCAACGAAAAGGAAATCGAGCTCATGCGCAAGGCGCTCGAAAAGCATCACGGCAAGCGAAAGCCGGCGGCGCAGGAGCTGGGAATATCGGAGCGAACGCTGTACAGAAAAATTAAAGATTACGACCTGGAATAGCCCGCTTGGAGTAGCCCGCTTAGAGTAGCCCGCCGACGCAAGGCGCCAGGCTGCCGAATTTGTAAAACCACAACCTTTTTTATGTGCCTTTTTTATGCTCTTGAGCTCTTGTAAACTACACCGCTGGCTTGCGCCGGCGCTTGTGCTGCTCGCCTCGTGCAGCATCAAATACTCATTTTCGGGGGCGTCCATTTCGCCCGAGAGCAAAACGTTCAGCGTGCAGTTCTTCCCCAACATGGCGCCCTTGGTCAACCCTACGCTCAGCTCCAACTTTACGGAGGCGCTCAAAATGAAGTTTCTCACCAGCACGCGCCTCACGGAAACGGACAGCGACGGCGACCTCGCCTTCGAAGGCGAAATAACCGGCTATGCCGTGATGCCGCAAGCAATTACGGCAAACGAGGTGGCCGCGCAAAACCGCCTCACCATTTCGGTTCACGTAAAGTTTACCAACCTGCAAGACCCAGACCAAAGCTTCGACAAGGCATTCTCCCAGTACGAAGACTACGATAGCCAACGAAACTTGGCCGAGGTTGAGGGCGAACTCGTGGACGAAATCGTAAAAAAGCTGGTGGAGGATATATTCAACGCAGCAGTGGCAAACTGGTAGGCGAAAATGGGGTTTTGTCCACGAATGTTTTTTGGTCCACGAATTACGCAAATTACACGAATTTTTTTGTCCACGAATTACGCGAATCACACGAATTTTTTTGTCCGCAATACGAGCACAGAGGCGCACGGAGCAAGGCCGTCGACGCGCGCAGCTGCTCCTATTTTGTTGGATGCGCTCATCGCTTAATCCGTACAACGTCTATTTTACAACCCGAATAATGCTTTTGAAATTGTGAATCAACCCGAAATCAGCATAACGGCAAGCGAGCTCCTTGCCATGTCACACCCGGAAGCGGAAATTTCGGCGGAGCAGCTCAAGCGGCTGGAGCGGCTGGTCGACAGCGTTCCGTGGTTCTCCTACGGCCAGCTGGTGCTGCTCAAAGGCATGAAGCAGCACCAGCACCCGGCCTTCGACGCCCGGCTCCTCACGGCATCGCTCTACGCCACCAGCCGCGAGCGCCTGCACGACTACCTGAAGCAAATAAAAATAGCCGACCGGCGCAAGCCAAACGCCCGCGCTGCCGAAGCAAGACTTGACAGCAGCAGCAACGCCAGCGCCAACAGCGGCAACCTCAACGCCAACAACGCCAACCTCAACGGCGTCAACGCCAACCTCAACGGCGGCAACGCCAACGCCAACGGCGGCAACGGCAACGCCAACGGCGTCGACGGCAACGGGGGCGACAGCGACGATGGGTTTGAGGTAATGCCCTTTGATACCGTTTGCGAAAAAGTAGTAGAGATGCCGCCGGCGCATTTGCCCGAAGCGTTGCGCCGGCAAAACGCGGCGGCGTACCACGACCAGCTGATAGACATGTTCCTGGCAACCCAGCCGACCAGCATAAAGCCCCGCCCGGACGTGAACGACAGCAACCTGGCGCAGCACTCCGAAAGGGATACGCCGCACGACCTGGTATCGGAAACGCTGGCAGAAATATACCTCGCGCAGGGCTTACCGGATAAGGCAGAGCAAATATATTCAAAATTAAGTTTGCTTTATCCGGAAAAAAAAGCTTACTTTGCAGCCCGTTTTCAGTCGCAATGCGCCGGTGTACCATCGGAAAGCAATTTCTAAACAGCAGCCCATTAACTATAGACAATCGGAAGAACTGTAATTTTTAACCCCTAACCATGCTATGTATTACGTAATTTCAATCATTATTCTGGTGGCAAGCATCATGCTTATCCTTGCCGTGCTGGTGCAAAACTCCAAGGGAGGCGGCCTGGCTGCCAATTTTGCATCCCCCAACCCCACCATGGGCGTTCGTCGCACCGCCGACTTTCTGGAAAAGTCCACCTGGACGCTGGCCATCTTCATCCTGGTGCTGAGCGTGGCGGCAACCATGTTTATGCACTCCGGCGCCGGAGAAGAAGATTCGGCGATTAAGGGGCAAGTGGAAAACGCGCAAGACCCCGGCGCTATCCCGTTTAACGAGTAGCGCAGAAATCCCGCAAAAAAACGCCGCTTTCAGCACACGAAAAGCGGCGTTTTTTTTCGGATGCTGACATTTTGTCCGATGCCAAAGCAAAAAATACCGTTGGCACAAAATATGTATGTAGATGTGCGGACGAAAAAGCGGGAAGTAAAGACAACGCAGCCACTTTACAGCCGCCACAATACGTCAGCAAACCATTTATAGTTCAAACCTTAAAAAAAAATCAAACATTATGGCAGTAAAACCTTTACAAGACAGGGTACTCATTGAACCCAAGGATGCAGAAGAAAAGACCGCAAGCGGCCTGTACATTCCCGATACGGCAAAAGAAAAACCTCAACGCGGCAAAGTAGTAGCGGTAGGTAGCGGCAAAAAAGACGAGCCTATGGAGGTAAAAGCAGGCGACGAAGTGCTGTACGGCAAGTACGCCGGCACCGAGCTTTCGGTAGATGGCAAAGATTACCTTATTTTACGCCAATCGGATATCTTGGCGGTAGTTTAAGCCTGCTGAGCTGCGGCGCAGCTTACCGCATGGCAGCTCAACAGCACAACAGCAAACCTGTTCCATTCAACAAACATTAAACCACTAAAAATTTATAAGTATGGCAAAAGAAATAAAATTCAACATCGAAGCGCGCGACCTGGTAAAGGAAGGCGTAGATGCTCTGGCAAACGCAGTAAAAATAACCCTTGGCCCGAAAGGTCGCAACGTAGTGATTGAGAAAAAATTTGGCGCACCACAGATAACGAAAGACGGCGTTACCGTAGCAAAGGAAATAGAGCTCGACAACCGCTTCGCCAACCTTGGGGCGCAAATGGTAAAAGAGGTAGCCTCCAAAACCGGCGACAACGCCGGCGACGGCACCACCACCGCCACCGTGCTGGCGCAATCCATCATCAACGTGGGCATCAAAAACGTAACCGCCGGCGCCAACCCCATGGACCTGAAGCGCGGCATCGACAAGGCGGTGGAAGCCGTAGTAGCGCACCTCCAAAAGCAGAGCCAGGCCATTGGCGACGACCTCTCCAAAATTGAGCAGGTGGCCACCGTCTCCTCCAACAACGACAGCAACATCGGAAAGCTCATCGCCGAAGCCATGAGCAAGGTAAAGAAGGAAGGCGTAATCACCGTTGAGGAAGCCAAAGGCACCGACACCGAAGTAAAGGTGGTAGAAGGCATGCAGTTTGACCGCGGATACATTTCGGCCTACTTCATGACCGACGGCGAAAAGATGGAAGCCGTGCTTGAAAACCCGCTCGTGCTGATTACCGACAAGAAAATATCGACCATGAAAGACCTGATGCCGATACTCGAGCCGGTAGCGCAGCAGGGACGCGCGCTGCTCATCATTGCCGAAGACGTGGACGGCGAGGCGCTGTCGACCCTCGTGCTCAACCGCCTGCGCGGAACGATAAAGGTTGCCGCCGTAAAGGCGCCCGGATTCGGCGACCGCCGCAAGGAAATGCTGGAGGATATCGCCATCCTCACCGGCGGAACGGTTGTTTCGGAAGAAAAAGGCCTTAAGCTCGACAACGCGCACATCGACCTGCTGGGCAAGGTGGAAAAAGTAACCATAGACAAGGAAAATACCACCATCGTAAACGGCGGCGGCGAAAAGAAAAACATAGAAAACCGCATTGCGCAAATCCGCAAGCAAATAGACGCCACCACGAGCGACTACGACCGCGAAAAGCTGCAAGAGCGCTTGGCCAAGCTCGCCGGCGGCGTGGCGGTGCTCTACGTTGGCGCTGCCACCGAAGTGGAGATGAAGGAAAAGAAAGACCGCGTGGACGATGCGCTCAGCGCAACGCGCGCAGCCGTAGAAGAGGGCATCATTCCGGGCGGCGGCGTGGCCTACATCCGCGCCGTTGAAGCGCTCGAAAAGCTCAAAGGCAACAACGAAGACGAAAGCACGGGCATCCAAATCGTGAAGCGCGCCATCGAAGAGCCGTTGCGCCAGATTGTGGAAAACGCAGGGCTGGAGGGCAGCGTAGTGGTGCAGAAGGTGAAGGAAGGCAAAGCCGACTTTGGCTTCAACGCCAGCACCTACAAGTACGAAAACCTCCTCGCAGCAGGCGTTATCGACCCCACAAAGGTAGCGCGCATAGCGCTGGAAAACGCGGCTTCTGTTGCCGGAATGTTCCTCACCACCGAGTGCGTGCTGGTGGACAAGAAGGAAGAAAATCCCGCCCCGATGGGAAATCCCGGCATGGGCGGCATGGGCGGCATGATGTAGCCTCCTGCTACCCCCCCGTTTTTGAGCGTTCCGGTGAAGGCAAGCTTCACCGGAACGCTTTTTTTTTGAGCGCAGAGGTGCGGGATATGGCTGTCCTGCCTTTCAGGCAGGTCGCGGTGCGGTGACGTTCCCCCCGCAGGTCGCAGACCTGCGGTTATGGCTGTCCTGCCTTGCAGGCAGGTTACACGAGGGCGCTCGCACCTCCGCAGGTCACAGACCTGCAGAGACGCACAGCCTGCTTCCCACCGCGCATCGCGCACCGCGCATCGCGCACCGCGCATCGCGCACCGCGCATCGCGCCATTAACCATTAACCGTTAACCATTAACCATTAACCATTACTGTCGCAGGTGTACGTACCCGCGCAGGAGGGATGTTGCCCCGTCTTCGCGCTTCAGCTCCAGGAGGTAGTAGTAAATGTCGTTGGGTTCCCCTTCGCCGTTCCAGGTGTTCTGGTAGTTTTTTTGCGAAAAGATCACGGTTCCCCGCCTGTTCACTATATTGAGCTTGTTTTCGGCAAAAGCTTCGAGGCCGAGGATTTGGAAGTAGTCGTTTACGCCATCGCCGTTGGGGGTAAATATGTTGGGGATAAACAGCTGCGATTCCGACCAGGCCAGCGCGTAAACGTTCGACCAGGTGTAGCACCCGTGCTCGTTGATGGCCTTCACGGAGTAGCGTCCGGTGTCGTCGCCGTTGAGGTTGTATATGGGGAAGGCTGCTGCGCTCAGGTCGATGGAGAGGTTGTTTTTGTACCACTCGTAGACCTCTCCCGGCTGTGGATTTTTGACCGCGAGCGCGTAGTCCATGCCGGCGAAGAGGGTTGGCTGCGACGGGGCAACTTCGGGAGGCGCGGGCAGGGGGTGCTCGCCCACGGTAATGAGGTTGCTGAGCTTAGACCAGCAGCCGCGCTCCCCAAAGAGCTTCACGGCGTACTGCCCTACCCTGTCGGCGCTGTACGCGGCGGCTATTTCGCCGGGTATTTTGCGCATCTCCTTGCTGTCGCCCTCGTACCACTGGTAGCTGCCGGCCTCCGATTGCTCCAGGTCTACGAGCAGCTCGGTAGATTCGCCTGGGCAAAACAGGGGAATTTTCGATTCAATCACCGGCGGCGTAGGCTTCGGTATGACGGATACGGCAACGGGGGCGCTGGGGTTGAGCGCCCAGCAGAGCCCCTGGTTGCATACGCGCACATCGTAGGCTCCCTCCTTAATGGCGACGTAGGCTGCGGAATCCTCCCCCGGCAGGGCGGCGCCGTCCTTTCGCCACTGGTAGGTGTAGCTGGCGGCGTACTCGTATCCGGGGATGACGGCAACGTTGGCTTTGAGCGTTACCGTAACGCTGTCCTCGCACACGGC